>NZ_CP015079.1:3751463-4064085 GCF_001653335.1 Nocardioides dokdonensis FR1436 | reverse complement strand
GCGGCGAGATCTGGCAGCTGATGCACGCCGCCGAGATGCATCGCGACCTCGGCCTCGACGAGCGCCCTGGTGACGAGGAGTTCGACGACTTCCTGCTGCACGTCGACGGCTGGCTCTGCGAGATCAAGGACGCCCAGATCCGCGACGGGCTGCACGTGCTGGGCCAGGCCCCCGAGGGGGAGGCCCGGGTCAACCTGGTGCTGGCGATCCTGCGCGCCTCGCAGGTGTGGGGTGGTGAGTCCGCGGCGGTGCCCGGCCTGCGCGTCGCGCTCTCCGGTGGTCGAGCAGCGAGGGCCGGAGGCTCGGGCATCGTCGAGACCCCGGAACCGCAGCAGGGGCTGGCCGAGCTCGACCAGCTCGAGGCCCAGGCCCGCGACCTGGTGCTCGCGATGGAGAAGGCCGGCTGGGACCCCGCAGCGGTCGCGGACCTGCACCACGACCCCGAGGTCCGGCGCGTGCTCGCCTTCGCCGCCGAGCAGGTGGTGCCCCGCCTGGACCGCACCACCGACGAGCTCGACGCGGTGCTGCACGCCCTCGACGGCGGGTTCGTCCCCGCCGGCCCGTCGGGCTCCCCGCTGCGCGGGCTGGTCAACGTGCTGCCGACCGGGCGCAACTTCTACACCGTCGACCCGCGCGCCGTGCCGAGCCGCCTTGCCTGGCAGACCGGCGTCGCGATGGCCCACTCGCTGCTCCAGCGCCACCTCGACGACACCGGCGCCTACCCGACCTCCGTGGGGCTCTCGGTGTGGGGCACCAGCGCGATGCGCACCTCCGGCGACGACGTGGCCGAGGTGCTCGCCCTGCTCGGGGTGCGCCCGGTCTGGGACGAGGCCTCGCGACGCGTCTCGGACCTGCAGGTGGTGCCGCTCGAGGAGCTGGGCCGCCCGCGGATCGACGTCACGGTGCGGATCTCCGGCTTCTTCCGCGACGCCTTCCCGCACGTCGTGGCGATGCTCGACGACGCCGTGCAGCTGGTCGCCGACCTCGACGAGCCCGCCGAGCAGAACTTCGTGCGCGCCCACGTCGAGGCCGACCTCGCCGAGCACGGCGACCGCCGCCGGGCCACCACCCGGGTCTTCGGCTCCAAGCCCGGCTCGTACGGCGCCGGCATCCTGCAGGTCGTGGAGTCCGGCTCCTGGCGCGACGACGCCGACCTGGCCGAGGTCTACACCGCCTGGGGCGGCTTCGCCTACGGCCGCGACCTCGACGGGGCGCCGGCCGCCGACGACATGCGCACGGCGTACCGCCGGATCCAGGTGGCCGCCAAGAACATCGACACCCGCGAGCACGACATCGCCGACTCCGACGACTACTTCCAGTACCACGGCGGGATGATCGCCACCGTGCGCGCGCTCACCGGGGCCGAGCCGAAGGCCTACGTCGGCGACTCGACCAGCCCCGACGCGGTGCGCACCCGCACCCTGCAGGAGGAGACGAACCGGGTCTTCCGGGCCCGCGTGGTCAACCCGCGCTGGATCACCGCCATGCAGCGCCACGGCTACAAGGGCGCCTTCGAGCTCGCCGCCACGGTCGACTACCTCTACGGCTTCGACGCCACCGCCGGGGTCGTGCACGACTGGATGTACGAGTCGCTGGCCCGCGAGTACGTGCTCGACGAGACGAACCAGGAGTTCATGCGCCGCTCCAACCCGTGGGCGCTGCGCGGCATCGTGGAGAAGCTGCACGAGGCCGCCGACCGCGGGCTGTGGGAGTCCCCGGCCGCCGACACGCTGGCCCGGATGCAGGCGGTCTACCTCGACCTGGAGGGCGACCTCGAGGACCGGGCCGGTGGCTGAGGCGGTCGCCGAGGCGATGGGCGGGGCCCGTCGCGTGGTCGTCGTGGGCATCGGGATGGGCCCCCAGCACGTCACCGTCGAGGCCGCCGTCGCGATCGGCTCGGTCGACGTGGTGCTGGCCTTCGCCAAGGGCCCCGACGACCCGCTGCTGGAGGTGCGCCGTGCGGTCTGCACGACGTACGGCGTGCCGCTGGTGGTCCTCGAGGACCCGCCTCGTGCGCGGCACGACGACGTCGACTACGACGCGGCCGTCGACGCCTGGCACGCCGCCCGGGCCGAGGCGTGGGAGGCGGCCCTGGCCGGTCACCCCGGCGATCTGGGGCTGCTGGTCTGGGGCGACCCGGGCCTCTACGACTCCACGCTGCGGCTGCTCGACCGCCTGCAGGAGCGGCGGCCGCTGGCGGTCGAGGTGGTGCCCGGCATCAGCAGCCTCTCACTGCTGGCCGCCCGGCACCGCCTGGTGCTGCACGACGTCGGCGCACCCCTGCACGTCACCACCGCCCGCCGGCTGCCCGAGGCTCTCGCCGAGGGGCAGCGCAACGTCGTGGTCGTGCTCAACCGCCGCCTCGACGCGCTGGCGGACCCCGCCCTCGCCGACTGGTCGATCTGGTGGGGCGCCAACCTCGGAGCGCCCGGCGAGCAGCTGGTCGCCGGGCGGGTGGGCGACGTGCTGGCCGATCTCGAGGTGGCCCGGGAGGCGGCCCGGACGGTGGACGGCTGGGTGCTCGACCTCCACCTGCTGCGCGCCCCGGCCCCGGACGCCGCGTGAGCGGGCACCCCACCACCGGGCACACCGTCCTGGCCGTGCCGGTGCCGGAGCTGGACGACTGGGTGCGGGCCCGCACCCGTGCCTACGACGCCGCCTGGGTCTCCGCCGACCCGGGGTTCGTGCACGCCCACGTGACGGTGCTCGCGCCCTGGGTGCCGGCACCCTCCGACGCCGACCTCGAGCGGGTGGCCGCGCTGCTGGCGCCGGTGCCGGCCTTCGAGGCCCGGCTGGGCGAGGTCGACGTCTTCCCGAACGGGCTGGTGCACCTGCGCCCGGGGCCGCTCGCGGCGTTCGCGGCGCTGACCGCTCTCGTGGTCGACGCCTACCCCGGCCACCCGCCGTACGAAGGCAGGTACGGCGCCGTCGAGCCGCACCTCAGCCTCGACCAGGTCGGGCCCGGCCCGGCGCCGGGCGGCCCGCCGGTCACCCGGGGCTCGGTGGGCGCCGACCTGGCCGACCGCCTGCCGGTGCGCACCCGGGTCGACCGGGTCGACCTGCAGTGGTGGCAGGGCGACGGGTGCCGGCTGCTGCACTCGTTCCCGCTCGCTCCCGCGGCTGGTGCCTGATGGCCGGGCTGCTCGTCGCCGGCACCACCTCGGACGCCGGCAAGAGCGTGGTCACCACCGGACTGTGCCGCGCGCTGGCCCGACGCGGGGTCGCGGTGGCGCCGTACAAGGCGCAGAACATGTCGAACAACTCGATGGTGGTCGCACACCCCGACGGCGGCGCCGCCGAGATCGGGCGCGCCCAGTGGGTGCAGGCGCTGGCCGCGCGGGTGCTGCCCGAGCCGGCGATGAACCCGGTGCTGCTCAAGCCCGGCAGCGACCGGCGCAGCCACGTCGTGGTGCTCGGACGCCCCGCCGGCGAGGTCTCCTCGGGCGAGTGGACCACCGGGCGCGCCCACCTGGCGCACGCCGCGCACGCGGCGTACGACGACCTCGCGGCGCGCCACGAGGTGGTGGTCGCCGAGGGGGCCGGCAGCCCGGCCGAGATCAACCTGCGCTCCGGGGACTACGTGAACATGGGGCTGGCGCGGCACGCCGTCCTGCCCACCGTGGTCGTCGGCGACATCGACCGGGGTGGGGTGTTCGCCGCGTTCCTGGGCACCGTCGCGCTGCTGGCGCCCGAGGACCAGGCGCTGGTGGTCGGGTTCGTGGTCAACAAGTTCCGCGGCGACCTCGACCTGCTGCGCCCCGGCCTGGCCCAGCTCGAGGACGCGACCGGGCGCCGGTTCTTCGGCGTGCTGCCCTGGAGCCCGGACGTGTGGCTGGACTCCGAGGACGCCCTCGACCTCGAGGGTCGGCGGGCCCGGACCGCGACGGGTGCGGCCCGGGTGGTCGTGGTGCGCCTGCCGCGGATCTCGAACCTCACCGACGTCGATGCGCTCGGCCTCGAGCCGGGGCTCGACGTGGTCTTCGCCGCCACGCCCCGCGCGCTCTCCGACGCCGACCTGGTGGTGCTGCCCGGCACCCGGGCCACGCTGGCCGACCTGGCCTGGCTGCGCGAGCGCGGCCTCGACACCGCCGTGCTGGCCCACGCGCACGCGGGTCGTCCGGTGCTCGGCATCTGCGGCGGCGCCCAGATGCTGGGTCGGCGGATCCGCGACCCGCACGGGGTCGAGGGCGACCCCGGCGCCGACGTCGAGGGCCTCGGCCTGCTCGACGCCGAGACCGAGTTCACCACGGAGAAGGTGCTGCGCGCCCACGAGCCGGCCGGCTACGAGATCCACCACGGCCGCCTCACCGGCCAGCGGAGCGACGGGGCCGTGGAGGCGACCATGGTGCACGGCGCGCTCGAGGACGACGCGCACCGCGCGGCGTACCTGGCCAGGACGCTGGGCGTCACCTCGACGGTCTCCTTCCCGGCCGCCCGGGAGCGGCGGCTGGACCTGCTCGGTGACCTGGTCGAGACCCACCTCGACGTCGACGCCCTGCTCGACCTGGCCCGCCGCGGCGCCCCGGACCGGCTGCCCTTCCTGCCGCCGGGGGCACCGTGATGAGGGTGCTGCTGCTCGGCGGCACCGGGGAGGCGCGGGCGCTGGCCGCCGCCCTGGTCGGGGCCGGCGTCGAGGTCGAGTCCTCGCTCGCGGGCCGGGTCGCCCGACCCCGGCTGCCGGTGGGACCGGTGCGCATCGGCGGGTTCGGCGGCGCCGAGGGGCTGCGTGCCCATGCCGCGGCGTTCGACGCCGTGGTCGACGCCACGCATCCCTTCGCAGCCACGATCTCGGCGCACGCCGCCGGCGTCGACGTGCCGCTGCTGCGGCTGCAACGACCCGGGTGGGTCGACCCCACTGCTGGCTGGCACTGGGTCGGGGACCACGACGAGGCCGCCGCCCTCGCCGCGGGGCTCGGGGACCGGCCCTTCCTCACCATCGGTCGCCAGCAGCTCGGCGCCTTCACCGGCCCGATGGCCGCCCACGACGTGCTGGCCCGGGTCGTCGACGAGCCCGACGTCGTGCTGCCGCCACGGTGGCGGCTGCTGCGCAGCCGCGGACCCTACGAGCTCGACGGCGAGTGCGCGCTGCTGCGCGAGCACCGGGTCGACGTGCTGGTCACCAAGGACTCAGGCGGCGCGCACACCTGGCCCAAGATGCAGGCCGCCGCCGCGCTCGGGGTGCCCGCCGTCGTGGTCCGCCGCCCCGAGCCGCCCGCAGGAGTGGCGACGGTCAGCGACGTCGAGGGCGCACTGGCCTGGCTGCGATCGGTGCCAGCACGATGAGCGACCCCAGGCCGACCCGGGCCGCGAGCCGCCGGCCCCGGGCGACGTCGTGAGGGGCCGGAGCGGGCCCCTCGCCGAGTGGGGGCCGCAGCTCGACCCGGGCCTCGGGGCCGGTGCCGTAGACGGTGCGACCACCCAGCCGCACGCCCAGGGCGCCGGCGAACGCGGCCTCGACCGGGCCGGCGTTCGGGCTGGGATGGGCCCCGGCGTCGCGCCGCCAGGCCCGCACGCTCGCCGCGGGGTCCGCGCCGAGCACCGTGGCCAGGGCCGCGGTGAGCCGCGCGCCGGGCAGGTTGAGCAGGTCGTCGAGACGCGCCGCGGCCCAGCCGAAGCGGGCGTAGCGGGCGCTGCGGTGCCCGACCATCGCATCCAGGGTGTTCGCCGCCCGGTAGCCCAGCAGCCCGGGGACCCCGACCAGCGCGCCCAGCACCAAGGGTGCGACCACGGCGTCGGAGGTGTTCTCGGCGACCGACTCCAGTGCGGCGCGGGCCACCTCCGCGACCTCCAGGGTGCGGGTGTCGCGCCCCACCAGCCGCGCCACCTGGGTGCGGGCCTCGGGCAGCCGCCCCTCCTCGAGCAGCCGCCCGACCGCGGCCGCCTCCCGGTCGAGCGTGGTGCCGCCGAGCACGGTCCAGGTCGCCGCGGCGGTGAGCAGCGCCTGCGCCACCGGACGGTGCCGGGCGCCGTGCTCCGCCGCCGCGCCGACGGCCACGCCCGCGCCCACCAGCAGCGCCACGTGGACCACGCCGGCGCTGCGGCGATCGGCGTACGTCGTCTGCTCCAGGCGGGCGGCCAGGGTGCCGAACCCGGCCACGGGATGCCATCGTGCGGGGTCGGCGAGGGCGCGGTCGAGGCCGTAGCCCAGCGCCAGCCCGACCGCCCGGCCCCTCGATCCGTTCAGCACTGGAGGTCCTCGTGAAGGTTCTCGTCACCGGTGGCGTCCGCTCCGGCAAGTCGCGCCACGCCGAGGCGCTGGTGGGGGAGCGGGCAGCGACCTACGTCGCCCCGGGCCCCACGCCGCAGGAGCAGGACGACCCCGACTGGACCGCGCGCATCGAGGCCCACCGGCAGCGGCGTCCCGCGGCGTGGACGACGCGCGAGACCCGCGACGTGGCGGGGGCCCTGACCTCGGCCGACCGGCCGGTGCTCGTCGACTGCCTGGGCACCTGGCTCACCGGGCTGCTCGACGAGGAGCAGGCCTGGGAGCAGCCGACCGAGGCGGTCACGGACCTCGTCGAGACCCGCCTGGACGCCGTGGCGGCCGCGGTGCGCGCCTGCCCGCACGACGTGGTCGTGGTGACCAACGAGGTCGGGCTCGGCGTGGTGCCGGAGCACCGCTCCGGCCGGCTCTTCCGCGACCTGCTGGGCACGGCCAACCAGCGGGTCGCGGCCGCCTGCGACGAGGTGCACCTCGTGGTCGCGGGCCGGGTCCTGCGCCTCTGACCGGCAGGTCACCACGGCGCACCGAGCGGCGGCCCGGCCAGCACGCCGACCAGCAGCGCCGCGAGCGCCAGCTCGACCGCGGCGCCGAGCACGTCACCGGTCACGCCGCCGAAGCGACGCACGACGCGGTGCAGCAGGACGGCCACCACGAGCAGCGCCAGCGCGGCGGCGACGAGGCCCGACCAGCCGGCAGCCAGGACCAGCAGACCGGCTGCGACCAGCCACAGCGCGAGCGCGGCCGTCGGCCGCACGGTGCCGACGTACGCCGCGCCCAGGCCGTCGGGGCGCGCGCCCGGGACGCCGCGCAGGCAGCACAGCGCGAGCGCGGCGCGGGAGACGCAGACCAGCAGCCCGGCGACGACCGCGCCCCGGGTGGTGGTGAGCAGCGAGGCCAGGGCAGCGGCCTGGGTGCCCAGCACCACGACCGTGGCCACGACGCCGGCGGGCCCGGAGGTGCCGGACTTCATCACCTGCAGCGACCGCGCGCGGTCGTAGGAGGCGCTCAGCCCGTCGGCGACGTCGGAGAGCCCGTCCCAGTGCAGGGCCCGGCTGCCGGCGGCCAGCGCCCCGACCGCGAGGACCGACACCACGAGCGGGGGCAGGGACAGCCAGGCACCGAGCAGGCCGAGCCCGGCCACGAGCAGGCCCAGCGGCAGCACCGCCACCGGGGCCAGCAGCATCGCGCGGCCGGCTACGACCGGGGTGACCGTGCGCGGTGCCGGCACCCGCAGCGCGGTCAGGGTGCCGACGGCGAGGCGCCAGGCGTCAGGCACCGGCCGGACCCGTCGGCGCCTCGGGCATCAGCTCGCTGAGCAGGGCGACGTCGCGCAGCAGCGACACCGCGCTGCGCAGCACCGGCACCGCGGTGACCGCGCCGCTGCCCTCGCCCAGGCGCATCCCGAGGTCGAGCAGCGGCTCGAGGCCGAGGTGGGCCAGCGCCAGCGACTGGGCCGGTTCGGGGGAGCGGTGCCCGGCGGTGCACCACGCGGCGGTGCCGGGGGCGATCCGCTCGGCGGTGAGCGCGCAGGCCACCGACATCAGCCCGTCCAGCAGCACGGGCACGCCGGCCTGCGTCGCGGCCAGCAGGTAGCCCACGGTGGCCGCCAGGTCGGCGCTGCCCAGGGCGGTGAGCGTCTCGACGGGGTCGGTGGCGCGCTCGCCCACCCGGGCCAGGGCCTCGGCCAGCACGGCGGTCTTGCGGTCGAGGCCGGCGTCGTCGACGCCGGTGCCGCGCCCGGCCACGAGCGCGGCGTCGGCGGCCCCGAGCCCGAGCCCGGCGGCCACGAGCGCCGCCGCGGGGGTGGTGTTGCCGATGCCCATGTCGCCGCTGAGCAGCAGCTGGGCGCCCTCGGCGATCTCGCGCTCGGCCACCCGACGGCCCACGGCCAGCGCCTGCTGGGTCTCCTCGGCGCTCAGCGCGTCCTCCAGGTGGATGGCCCCGCTGCCGCGGCGGACCTTGTCGGCGCTGACCTCGGCAGGCAGGCCCTCGAGGTCGTCGTCGACGCCGACGTCGAGCACCCGCACCCGCACGTCGTGCGCGGCGGCGAGCGCGTTGACGCCGGCGCGCCCGGCCACGAATGTGCGCACCATCGCCGCAGTGATCGCCGGCGGGTAGGCCGAGACGCCGTGCCCGGCGACCCCGTGGTCGCCCGCGAAGATCACCAGGCGCACGTCGTCGAGCGGGCGGGGCGGGCACTGGCCCTGGACGCCGCTGAGCCACACGCCCAGCTCGCCCAGCCGCCCGAGCGCACCGGCCGGGACGGCCAGGCCGGCGAGCCGCTCGGCGGCGGCGCCGGCGCTGGCGCTGTCCGGCGCGGTGAGCGGGCGGGGTGACGACATGGGTCCTCCTGGAGTGGGGCTGGCGATCGGCCGCGCCAGCAGGGCGTGGACGAGGTGGTCGGTGGTGCCGGGCGGGCGGACCGCGATCCGCGCCCACCCGGGGTCGAGGCCGGGGAAGGTGTCGCAGCGGCGTACGGCGATGCCGTGCTCGCGCAGGTGCGCCCGCCCGTCGGGGCCCAGCCGGGCCAGCAGGAACGACGTCTGCGAGGGCAGCGTGCGGATCCCCAGCCCGGCGAGGGCGGCGACCAGGTGGGTGCGCCACTGCGTGATCAGGTGTGCGCGCCGCTCGGCCTCGGCGAGCGCCTCGTCGGTGCAGCACGCCTGGATCGCTGCGGCGGCCGTGGTGGAGACCGACCACGGCACCTGGCCGCGGCGCAGGGCGGCGACGTCACCCGCGGCGCCGAGCAGGTAGCCGGCCCGCACCCCCGGGATGGACCAGTGCTTGGTCAGGCTGCGCAGCACCACGAGGCCCTCGGGCGGCGCGCCGGCCAGGGTGCCGCGCTCGCCGGGCACGGTGTCGATGAAGGCCTCGTCGACGACGACCAGCCGGCCCGGGCGGCGCAGGGCGAGCAGGTCGTCGACGGGGTGCAGCCGTCCGGTCGGGTTGGTGGGGTTGCCGACCACGACCAGGTCGGCGTCCGGCGGCACGGCTCCCGGGTCGAGCGCGAAGCCGTTCTCGGCGCGGGTGAGCACGGTGGTGACCCGGTGCCCTGCCCGCTCGAGCGCCGCGTGCGGCTCGGTGAACTGCGGGTGCACCACCACCGGGCGGCGCCAGGGTCGCAGCCGCGCCACCAGCGAGAAGGCCTCGGCTGCCCCCGCGGTGGCGAGCACCTCCTCGGCCGGCCGGTCGTGGCGCAGGGCGATCGCGTGCTCGGCGGCGCCCGGGTCGGGGTAGGCGCCAACGTCGTCGAGGCTGGCGCGCAGCGCGGTCTCGAGCCAGGCCGGCCGGGGCCCGGGGTGGACGTTGACGGCCAGGTCGAGCAGGCCGG
This sequence comes from Nocardioides dokdonensis FR1436, assembly GCF_001653335.1. NCBI lineage: Bacteria > Bacillati > Actinomycetota > Actinomycetes > Propionibacteriales > Nocardioidaceae > Nocardioides > Nocardioides dokdonensis. The sequence goes on along the minus strand of NZ_CP015079.1, from coordinate 4,054,531 downwards.
TGCCGCGGACCTCGGCGTCGCCGTGGTGGCGCAGCGGGTCGCTCGGAGCCCGGTCGTGCTCAGCCACGGTGCACCGCGTCCACGAAGCGCTGCGCCAGCTGCGGGTGCCCGGCCCAGTGCACGTGCAGGTACGCCGCGTGCAGGCTGGCGCTGGTGAAGCCGACGGTGTGCCCCTCGCCGCTCCAGGCCGGGGCCGGGCCGGCGACCGGCTCCACCTGGGTGCGGTGGAACTCGTGCCCGGTGACCCGCTCGCCGGCCCGGGTCAGCAGCGAGTCCGAGACCGCGGTCACCTCGGGGTAGGCCAACGTCAGCCGCTCGGTCATCGAGGCGACGGCCGGCAGCGCGCCGACCATCGGCGCCCCGTCGAGGCTCTGGCACAGGTAGAGCAGCCCGGCGCACTCGGCGACCGTCGGCACCCCGGCCGCCACGGCGGTCGCGATCTCGGTGCGCAGGGCAGCATTCGCGCCCAGCGCTGCGGCGTGCACCTCGGGGAACCCGCCGCCCAGGTAGAGGCCGCGGGTGCCGGGCGGCAGTGCGGCGTCGCCGGCGGGGTCGAAGGTGACCACCTCGCAGCCGCCCGCGCGCAGCAGCTCCTCGGTCTCGGCGTAGCGGAAGGTGAACGAGCGCCCGCCGGCCATCGCCACGACCGGCCGACCGGTCGCGCCCACGGGCGGGTGGACGTGGTCGGTGGGCTCCCACGCTGTCGCGTCGAGGTCGGGGGCGGAGCGCGCCAGGGCCAGCACCGCGTCGAGGTCGACGTGCTCGGCCACCTGCGCGGCCAGCCGGTCCAGGGACTCCGCGGCCAGGCCCCGCTCCGCGGCCGGCACCAGACCGAGGTGCCGCGAGGGCGCCTCGACGGCCTGGTCGCGCCCGATCGTGCCGAGCACCGGGACGCCGGTCGGCACGATCGAGTCGACGACCTCGCGCGCGTGCCGCGGCGAGCCGGCCTTGTTGAGGATGACGCCCGCGACCCGCACGGCCGGGTCGTAGGTCGCCATCCCGTGCACGACGGCCCCGATCGAGCGTGAGGATCGGGAGATGTCGACGACCAGCACGATCGGGCTGCGGGTCAGCCCTGCGACGTGGGCGGTCGAGGCGAAGCCGGCGGTCCCCACGCGGCCGTCGTACAGGCCCATCACGCCCTCGATGACGGCCACGTCGGCACCCCGGGCGCCGTGCAGCAGCAGGGGGGCGAGGAGGTCCTCGCCGACCAGGTGCGGGTCGAGGTTGCGGCCGGGGCGTCCGCAGGCCAGGGCGTGGTAGCCGGGGTCGATGTAGTCGGGGCCGACCTTGTGCCCCGAGACCTCGTGCCCGGCCCGGGTCAGTGCGGCCATCAGCCCGGTCGCGACCGTCGTCTTGCCCGCCCCGGTGCCCGGCGCGGCCACCACGACGCGGGGCAGCCGCGCAGGTGCGGGGCCGGTCACCACTCGATGCCCCGCTGGCCCTTCTGGCCGCGGTCCATCTGGTGCTTGACCTTGGTCATCTCGGTGACCAGGTCGGCGGCCTCGACCAGCGCCGGGTGGGCGCGTCGACCGGTGACGACGACGTACTGACGCCCCGGGCGCTCGCGCAGCGTGGTCACCACGTCGTCGACGTCGACCCAGCCCCACTCCATGGGGTAGGTGAACTCGTCGAGGACGTAGAGGTCGTGGCGCTCCTCGGCGATCGCGCGCTTGACCTCGGCCCAGCCCTCGGCCGCGTCGGCGGCGTGGTCGTCGGTGGAGCCCTCCTTGCGGCTCCACGACCAGCCGGCGCCCATCTTGTGCCACGAGACCGGCCCGCCCTCGCCGGTCTCCTCGTGCAGCTCGCCGAGGCGCTCGAGCACGGTCTGCTCACCGATGCGCCACTTGGCGGACTTGACGAACTGGAACACCCCGACGTCCCAGCCCTGGTTCCAGGCGCGCAGCGCGACGCCGAAGGCGGCCGTCGACTTCCCCTTGCCGTCGCCGGTGTGCACCATCAGCAGCGGCAGCGAGCGGCGCTGGGCGGTCGTGAGTCCGTCGTCGGGGACGGTGGTGGGGCGGCCCTGCGGCATGTCTGGCTCCGGTATCTCTCGTGGTGGATCGCCTCGTCCAGCGGCCGGCGGGCGCGCCACCCGTGCCGTTCGAGGTCGGGGACGTCGTGGAGGGCGCTGACGCGGCCCACGCACAGCCAGGCGACCGGGCGCACCCGGGGCGGGATGTGCAGCAGCTCGCGCAGGTGCTCCTCGCGGTAGAAGGAGACCCAACCGACGCCCAGGCCCTCGGCGGTGGCGGCGAGCCAGAGGTTCTGGACGGCCAGGCAGGTCGAGTAGAGGCCGGTGTCGTCGATGGTGGCGCGGCCCAGCACGTGGGGGCCGCCGCGGTCGGGGTCGTGGGTGACCACGACGCCGAGCCCGGACTCGCGGATGCCCTCGATCCTGATGCCTCGGAACGTCTCGGCCCGCTCGCCCTCCAGCCCGGCGGCGTACGCCGCCCGCTCGGTGGCGACGTGCTCGGCGAACCGGGCGCGGGTCGCGGGGTCGCGCACGACCACGAAGTCCCAGGGCTGGCTCATGCCGACGCTGGGGGCGCGGTGGGCCGCGGCCAGCACCCGGGTCAGGGTCGCGTCGTCGGGTGCCTCGCCGGTGAACTCCGCGCGCACGTCGCGGCGCCGCGCGATCGCCTCGTAGACCGACATCGGTGCCGTCCCGGGGGCCGTCTCGGGAGCCGGCATCAGGCGGCGCGGACGACGTCGGCCAGCGCCTCGGCGCTCACCTCACCGACCGGCAGGTGCTCGGCACCCAGTCGGGTCGCCAGGACACCGGCCAGGCCCAGCCGCATCGCCCCGCTCTCGCAGTCGACGACCACGCTGGCGACGCCCTGCGCGACGAGGAGGTCGGCGGCCAGGCGGGAGCGGTCCACGGCGTCGCGACCGTGGGTGGCGCGGCCGTCGGTGACCACCACCAGCAGCGGGCGACGGCGCGGGTCGCGCAGCCGCTCGACGGCGAGCACCCGGGCGGCCTCGAGCAGCCCCTCGGCCAGCGGGGTGCGCCCCCCGGCAGGCAGCTCCTCGAGGCGGGTGGCGGCGATGTCGACGGAGTGCGTGGGCGGAAGCGCGAGCTCGGCGCTCCCGGCCCGGAAGGTGACCAGACCGACCTTGTCGCGGCGGCGGTAGGCGTCGAGCAGCAGCGAGAGGATCGCGGTCTTGACCTGCTCCATCCGGCGCCGGGCGGCCATCGAGCCGGACGCGTCGACGCAGAACAGGACGAGGTTGGACTCCTTGCCCTCGCGGGTCGCGTAGCGCAGGTCGGGGGAGCGCAGCAGCAGCCGGCCGCCGCTGCGTCCCCGGGCGGCCTGGTGGGGTGCGGCGGCGCGCACGGTCTCCAGCAGGTGCACCGGGCCGCGGCCGGTGCTCGAGGCCCCGACGCGACGACCGCGCTCGGTGATCGCCCGGCTGCGGCGCCCGGACTCGCCGGCCCCGGTGCCGGACGCGGTGAGCAGGCGGGTGCGGTAGGGCTGGCCGGCGCCGACGGGGGTGCTCGTGGGCGCGGAGGGTGCGGGTGCGGACGGGCCGGGCTCGGGCTCGGGGTCGGGCTCGGGGTCGCCCGGGACGTCATGCGGGCGGGACGTCCCCTCGTCCTCAGCGGATGACGTCCCGTCGGGGTCGCCGGGCTCGCTGGGGCCGTCGGGGTCGGGCTCCGGGGGCTCGGGCGGGTCGGGCGGCTCGGGCAGGTCGTCGCCGAGCACCTGGTCGAGCAGGTCCTCGTCCATGCCGGGAGCGTCGAAGGGGTTGCGGCGGCGCCGGTGCGGCAGGGCCAGGCGGGCGGCGGCCCGGATGTCGTCGAGGCGCACCCGGTCCCGGCCGTGCCAGGCGGCGTGCGCGACCGCGGTGCGGGCGGTGACGATGTCGGCGCGCAGGCCGTCGACGTCGAAGGCCGCGCAGACCTCGGCGATCTTCATCAGCGCGCCCTCGCCCAGCTCGACGCGCCCGACCAGGGCCTGGGCGGCCTGGATGCGGTCGGTGAGCGCGCGCTGCGCAGCGGCGTACGACGCGCTGAACGCGCCAGGGTCGGTGTCGAAGGCCATCCGGCGGCGCACCACCTCGGCGCGCAGGGCCGGCTCGCGGGGCGCGGCGACCTCGACGGTCAGCCCGAAGCGGTCCAGCAGCTGGGGCCGCAGCTCGCCCTCCTCGGGGTTCATCGTGCCGACCAGCACGAAGCGGGCCGCGTGCGAGACCGAGACGCCGTCGCGCTCGACCGTGGCCCGGCCCATCGCCGCGGCGTCCAGCAGCAGGTCGACGAGGTGGTCGTGCAGCAGGTTGACCTCGTCGACGTAGAGCAGGCCGCGGTGGGCGCGGGCCAGCAGCCCGGGCTCGTACTCGGTGCGGCCCTCGGACAGGGCGCGCTCGAGGTGCAGCGAGCCCAGCACCCGGTCCTCCGAGGCCCCGACCGGCAGCTCCACCAGGCGCACCGGACGGGTCTCCACCTCGACGTCGGCCGCGAACGGGCCGTCGGGGGAGAGGTGGGTGTCGTCGCGCGGGTCGCTGGAGAACCGGTCGCCGGCCACCACGTCGATCGGTGGCAGCACGTCGGCCAGGGCCCGCACGATCGTGGACTTCGCCGTGCCCTTCTCGCCGCGCACCAGCACGCCGCCGACCTCGGGGGAGATCGTGGTGAGGAGGAGGGCGAGGGCCATCTCGCCGAAGGGGCCGTCGGGCTCGTCGGCGCCGACGACAGCGCTGAAAGGGTAGTGCAGTGGCATGGGAGGCTCCCGCTCGTCCGCCATCGGATAGGCGCCTCGAGGCCGGTCTTCGGACTTCCTGGACCAGCGCTCTCGCACCCTCCAGGTCACCGCAGCGGGCCTGTGCCGGACTCTCACCGGCTTCCCAGATTCTCCCCTCAGCACCGGCTTGTCTCGACCGGGCCTCGGGGCACCTCGTGGCTGTGGCGTCACGATAGCGTCACCACCCGTGCCCCCCACCAGCCCGTCCACCGTGGTCGTGATCGGCGTCGGCGACGACGGCTGGTCGGGCCTCTCCCGCGCGCACCAGCGCCGCATCCTCGAGGCCGAGGTGGTGCTCGGTGGGGAGCGGCACCTGGCGATGCTGCCCGCCGACGTCGACCAGGAGCGCCTGGCGTGGCCCTCGCCCCTGCGGGAGGGCCTGCCGGCGTTGCTGTGGCAGCACGACACGCGCCGGGTGGTGGCGCTGGCCTCCGGCGACCCGTTCGTCTCCGGGATCGCCAGCACCCTCGTCGAGCTGTTGGGCGCCGACGCGGTCGAGGTGCACCCGGCGGTCTCGTCGGTGGCCCTGGCCTGCGCCCGGATGCGCTGGGACGCAGCGACCGTCCAGGTCGTCACGGTCGTGGGACGCCGTCCCGAGACCGTAGTGCGCGAGCTCGCCCCCGGCCGTCGGCTCGTCGTGCTCTCCTCCGACGCCGGCACCCCCGCGGTGCTGGCGCGGCTGCTGGTCGAGCACGGCTACGGCGGGTCCGCGATGAGCGTGCTGAGCCACCTGGGCGGCGAGCGTGAGCGTCGACTCGACGCCGCCGCCGGGGCCTGGGACGACGCGCTGTCGGTCCAGGTGCCCGACCTCAACGTGGTCGCCCTTGACCTGCGCGGACCCGTCGTCGGCTCGTGGGTGGCCGGGCTGCCCGACGACGCCTACGAGCACGACGGTCAGCTGACCAAGCGCGACCTGCGGGCCGCGGCGCTGGCGCGGTTGGCGCCCCAGCCCGGCCAGCTGCTGTGGGACGTCGGCGCCGGCGCCGGGTCGGTGGGGATCGAGTGGATGCGGGCCCACCCGGGCTGCCGCACGATCGCCATCGAGGCCGATGCCGAGCGGGCCGAGCGGGTCGCGCGCAACGCGGCGCGGCTCGGCGTCCCCGCACTGTCGGTGACGACCGGCCGGGCGCCCGAGGTCCTCGACGACCTGGCCGCTCCCGACGCCGTCTTCGTCGGCGGCGGCGCCACCGCCCCGGGGCTGCTGGACCTGTGTCGCGAGCGGCTGCGGCCGGGCGGTCGGCTGGTGGCGCACGGGGTGACGGTCGAGAGCGAGCAGCTGCTGGCGGCGGCGTACGCCGTGCACGGCGGCGAGCTGACGCGCACCTCGGTCGAGCACGCGGCTCCGCTGGGCTCGTTCACCGGGTGGACGCCGGCGCGCGCCGTGACCCAGTGGGCGTGGACCAAGCCCCTCACGACCAGCCAGGAGACATCGTGACCGTGCACTTCGTGGGGGCCGGCCCCGGCGCCGCCGACCTGATCACCCTGCGCGCCGCGGCGCTGATCGGCGCGGCCGACCTGGTGCTCTACCCCGGCACCTACCTCGACGCCGCCGTGCTGTCCCACGCCCGCGACGGTGCGCGCCTGGTCGACACCCAGCACCTCGACCTCGACACGATGGTGGCCGAGATGGTGGCCGCCACCCGCGCGGGCCTCGACGTGGTGCGCCTGACCTCGGGCGACCCGTCGCTCTACTCCGCCGTGGCCGAGCAGTCGCGCCGTCTCGACGCCGCCGGCGTGGCGTGGGACGTCACCCCCGGCGTGCCGGCGTACGCCGCCGCCGCGGCGCTGGCCGGGCGCGAGCTGACGGTGCCGCTGGTGGCTCAGTCGGTGGTGCTGACCCGCACCCAGGCCCGCTCGACGGCGATGCCCGAGGGGGAGTCGCTGGCGGCCTTCGCGGCCACCGGCGCCACGCTGGTGCTGCACCTGGCGATCACCCGCACCCGCGAGCTGATGGCCGAGGTCGAGGAGCACTACGGGACCGACTGCCCGGTCGTGGTGGTGCACCGGGCCAGCCAGCCCGACGAGCTGCTCCTGCGCGGCACCGTCGGTGACATCGCCGACCGGGTCGAGGAGGCCGGGCTGCGGCAGGCCGCGGTGATCCTGGTCGGGCGGGCGCTGGCGCGCGACGGTGGGGAGTCCTACCTCTACGACGCGGCGCGGCAGCGGACGACGTCGTAGGCCGTTGAGCATCCCGCATGGGGGCGTGGGGGAAGTGTGGAGCTCCGGATGAACCAGGTTCACCCGCGACTCCACACCTTCTTCTTCTTGAGTCGGAGGCGGGGTCGGCGGTGCGTCAGCAACCTCCCGGCTGTCACACCGGACTGACTGTCATCAGGTACGAGCGTGAAGGGTCGCCGCGCTCGCGGTCGCCGATGACGTCGCCGACCTGGTGCGACTTTCGGTGGGACGGGTCTTGAGAGCACCTGCGCTTCAGCATCGTCCGCACATCAGGCGCAGATCGAGCGGAGGGCGGCAGAGTCGGACGGTGCGTCAGCAACTGTTCCGACTGCCATTTCGGTTGCCGTTGCACCGCTGGCCTCCGTCCGGCCAGGTCAGCGGTGCATCAGCAACCGGATGCGGGCTGCACACGGTTGCTGGGTTACCGCTGACCCGCTCGCGCAACTCGGCAGTCGCGCTCGGATTGCGGCAGTTCCGGGCGGTGCTTCAGCAACCGTTCTGACTGCCCGTTCGGTTGCCGATTCACCGCTGGCCCTCGTCCGGCCAGGTCGGCGGTGCATCGGTAACCGGATGCGGTCGGCACATGGTTGCTGGGTCACCGCTGACTCGCGCGCACGACTCTCGGCATGAGCGTGTTTGTGCATCGCGGCCGAGCCTGACGGTGGACATCCTCCCGCTCGTCGGCCTCCGCTGCGCCGACCTCGGCTCGCGGTCCCTGCAAGAGCTCGAGCGTGCAGTTGATGGACGACCGTCAGGCGCAGCCCTGAGGCGCCTGGGACGGCGGGGTGGTGGATGGGTACGGCGTGCAGTGGCTGATCGGGTGAACAGGCGGGGAGCCCTGCTGAGTGCTCCTTCTCCGACACCTGGACCCTTGCGTTCGAACAAGCGTTCGAGTAAAGTTTCGTCATGGCAATCGCTCCGTTCCCCGGTCTCGACCTGGCCGACCTCACTGAGGTCGAGCTGGTCGAGGTGCTGCGGGCGGCCGAGGAGGAGAAGTCCCGACTGTCGGCGTTGCAGGCCGAGGCGACGGCCCGGCTCGACGAGGTCGTACGCCGCCGCCACGCCGCGGCCGGACTGCCGGCCGACAGGCAGGGCGCCGGGGTCGCCTCCCAGGTCGGACTGGCGCGGCGCGAGTCACCGAACCGCGGCGCCCGACACCTCGGCCTGGCCAAGATCCTCGTCAACGAGATGCCGCACACCCTGGCTGCGATGTGCGCGGGGTGGTGCAGCGAGTGGCGCGCCACCCTCCTCGCCCGGGAGACCGCCTGCCTGTCGCTGGAGCACCGTCGTCAGGTCGATGCCGAGCTGATGGCCGATGTCGCCACCACCGAGGGGTGGGGCGACAAGAGGCTGGTCGCTGCCGCGAGGGCCCGCGCCTACGAGCTCGACCCGCACGCCGCCCTGAAGCGCTCTAGCAAGGCGGAGGGTGAGCGGTACGTGTCGCTGCGTCCGGCACCGGACACGATGACCTGGTTGACCGCGTTGCTGCCGGTCGCCCAAGGGGTCTCGGCCTACGCCGCGCTCACGAGGGCCGCCGACCAGGCCCGCGCCGAAGGAGATGGGCGCAGCCGCGGCCAAGTCATGGCCGACACCCTGGTCACCTCCCTCATCACCACGACAAACGCCGAGCCGTCGCCGGTCACCGGCCCGCCCGCGGTCCCGGTGGCGGTGAACCTGACCGTCTCCGACGCGACGCTGCTCGGTGCCGGCCACGAGCCGGGGTGGATCGCCGACCACGGCCCGGTGCCCGCCGGGTTGGCGCGCGAGCTGGTCGCCACCGCGGTCGAGCAGGCCCACGCGACGCTGCGGCGGCTGTACACCACCAGCACCGGGGCCCTGGTGGCGATGGACTCCCGCTCCCGCACCTTCCCCGCCGCGCTGGGGCTGTTCATCGACCTGCGCGACCAGAGCTGCCGCACCCCGTGGTGCGACGCACCGATCCGGCACCACGACCACGTGCGACCCGACCACGCCAACGGACCCACCAGCGCCGGCAACGGCCAGGGGCTCTGCGAGGCCTGCAACCAGGCCAAGGAGGCCCCCGGCTTCACCGCCACCGCCCTGAACGGCGTCGTCACCACGACGACCGCCACCGGCCACCAGGTCCGCTCCCGTGCGCCCGCTCTTCCGCCCGGCGACCCACCAGTCACACCAACCCCGGTTCGAACACGACCGCAGGTCGACATCCTCCGCCCACGCCTGCAGGTCGTGCTCGACGACTACACGCCCGCGGCCTGATCGACTCCCGCCCGTGCCGGACCGTGGCAGCATGACTGCGATGAGTGGGTTGTCGGTGCTCGACGCGTCGTACGAGGCTCTGCTCGGCGTCGTCGCAACGCTGAACGACGACCTCGGTTGGCAGAGCACGAGGTGCGCGGGTTGGACGGTCCGCGACCTCGTCCACCATCTGCTGAGCGACGCCCAGCGAGCCGTCGTCGCGCTGCACACGCCAGCGAGCGGGCCGGTCGACGTCGATGCTGTCTCGTACTGGAAGGCGTGGCAGCCGGGCACATCGGACGCCGAGGCCGGGCTCCGCGGCACCAGGATCATGGCCAGCGCCTGGACCAGCGTGGCGCCGATCGCCACCGCCTACCTGGAGACGGCCGGCGCCGTGCTGGCTGCGGCTCGGGAGAAGGACGCGGACGCCCTCGTCATCACCCAGGGCCACGTCATCACCGTGGACGGTCTCTGTCGCACGCTCGCCGTCGAAGCCACCGTGCACCAGCTCGACCTGCGCCTCGGCGAGCCGTCCGAGCCCGGGCTCGAGGAGACGCGGCGGGTCCTCGATGGGTTGCTCGGCCAGGTCGCTCCCATGGCCGACAGCACTCGTTACGCACTGGTCGGCACTGGACGCGAGCAACTCACGGACGCGGAGGCGCACGCCTTCGGGCCAGCGGCTGAGCGACTCCCTCTGTTCGGCTGAGCCTCCGAGTCGATGGACACGCACTAGCGGCGAGGCGTGGCCTGCTCCAGGACCGGGACGTACCGGGGCGTCCACACGGCGCCGCCCGCACCGACGCGGGTGGAGCTCGCGCCGATGATGAGCAGGCACTTCATGTCGATGGTGTCCGGGTCGAGCGCGCCGAGGGTGGTCACGAGCAGCGACTCCTCGGCGCGTCCCACGTCGCGCCCGACGACCACGACGGTGTCGGGGGAGCGGTGCTCGAGGAGCACCTTCTGCATCGTCACCACCTGCTCGGTGCGCGAGCGGCTGGCCGGGTTGTAGACGGCGAGCACCAGGTCGGCCTCCGCGATCGCGCGCAGCCGCTTCTCGACGACCGGCCAGGGCTTGAGCCGGTCGGAGAGACTCATCACCGCGAAGTCGGCGCCCACCGGCGCCCCGGCGCGGGCGGCCACCGCCTGCACCGCCGAGACGCCGGGCAGCACCCTGACCGGCACGTCGCCAAACGCCGGGTCGGCGTCGACCGCCTCGAAGACCGCCGAGGCCATCCCGAAGACCCCCGCGTCGCCGCCGGACACGATGGCGACCCGCTCCCCGCGCTGGGCGAGCTGCAGCGCCAACCGCGCCCGGTCGACCTCGACGGTGTTCCCCGAGGCGTGCCGTGTCAGGCCGGCCCGCTGCGGCACCCGGGCGACGTACGGCGCGTAGCCGACCACGTGGTCGACGCCGGCCAGGGCCTCGCTGACCTCGGGCGTCAGCCAGCGCTCCGGCCCGGGCCCCAGCCCGACCACCAGGAGCTCGGCGGCTGGGTGCCGTTTGGTCACCAACGACATGTCTGAGGCCTGGATCGGTGCCGTTTGGTCACCAACGGCACCCCGGTCAGCCCGCGGAGCCCGCCGCCCGGAGCCTGCGAGGGAGTCACCCGGCACCACGATCAGCGAGAAGTACGGCACGGTCGCAGGGTCGACGTCGGCGACGGGCAGCCAGCGCTGCTCGGGCATGGCCGCGCGCTCGACGTACAGCGCGTGGTCGAGGCGCCCGGCCTCGGCGAGGGCCTCGCGCACGGCGGGGAACGTGCGGCCGAGCTTCATGATCACCGCGGCGTCGGTGTCGGCCAGCCGGCGCGCCAGCTCGGGCCGCGGCAGCGTGCCGGGCAGGACCGTGAGCACGTCGGTCTGGCGCACCAACGGCGTGGCCGTGGCGGCGGTGGCCGCGGCGAATGCCGGCACCCCCGGCACGATCTCGGTCTCGAAGCGCTCCGCGAGCTGGTCGTGGAGGTACATGAAGGACCCGTAGAACAACGGGTCGCCCTCGGCGAGCACCACCACGTCGCGTCCGGCCTCCAGGTGTGCGGCCAGCCGCTCGCCGCACTCGGCGTAGAAGTCGGCCATCGCGCCGGCATACCCGCGCGGGTGCGCCGTGGTGCCGGTCGTGACGGGGTAGCGCAGCTCCTCCTCGACGACGCCCGCCGGGATCAGATCGGCGGCGATGCGCCTCGCGTTCGACTGCTTGCCGACCCCCGCGTGGTAGGCCACGACGTCGGCGGCGCCGATCAGCCGGGCCGCCTTGAGCGTCACCAGCTCGGGGTCGCCGGGCCCCAGGCCGACGCCGTACAACCGGCCGGTGCCCCGCGTGCTCACTCCTGCTCCTGGGCCAGCGCGTTGACGGCCGAGGAGGCCATCGCCGAGCCGCCGCGGCGACCGCGGACGGTCACGAACGGCAGGTCGATGCCGTGGTCGGTGCCGAACGAGGCCAGCGCCTCCTTCGACTCCCGGGCCCCGATGAAGCCGACCGGGCACCCGATCACCGCCGCCGGGCGCGGCCCGCCGGCGAGGATCGTCTCGAGCAGGTGGAACAGCGCGGTCGGCGCGTTGCCGATCGCCACGACCGCACCCTCGAGCCGCGGCTCCCACAGCGACACCGCGGCCGCGGTGCGGGTGGTGCGCCAGCGGCGGGCCAGCTCGGGCACCTCGGGGTCGGTGAGGTGGCACAGCACCTCGTTGCCGGCCGGCAGCCGGCTCGCGGTGACGCCCATGGCCACCATCCGCGCGTCGCACAGCACCGGCGCCCCGGAGGCCAGCGCGGTCCGGGCCGCGACGACCAGGCGCGGGTGGATCACCAGGTCCGGCACCAGGTCGACCTGGCCGCTGCCGTGCACCATCCGCACCGCCAGCTTCTCGGCGTCGGCGGGCACCAGCGACAGGTCGGCCTCGCGACGGATCGTGGCGAAGGAGTCGACGTAGATCGCCGGGCCGTCGGCGACGTAGTCGTAGCGCCGCGCCGGCGGGCGCAGCGCCTCCGTGCGGGCGCTCATCGGGCCACCTCCGGCACCAGGACGCCGCGCCACGGCGTGACCACGAGGACGTCGCCCGCGCGCTCGGCAAGGGCCTCGACGTCGCCTGCCGTCAGCACACCGTTGACCGCCTCGTGGTGCCACCCGCCGGCCACCGCTCCGTACGCCGGCGGGGGGCTCCGCACCAGCGCCCGCTCGTCCGGCGGGGCGGGTGCGACCAGCGGGTCGGGCAGCTCGGTGACGTGCCAGGCGGCGTCGGCCTCGGTGCCGCGCGCGGCGAGGAAGTCGCGGGCCAGGGCGACCAGGCGCGACGGCGCCTCCTCGAGCGGCACGACGTCACCCCAGCCGGAGCCCACCCGCAGCTGCGCGGTCCGCGCGTCCAGCGCCACCAGCCCGAGGTCGCAGCCGCGGCCGGCGACGTCGCCGCGACCGTCGTCGAGGACGAACAGGAACCGACCCGGCAGCGCGGCCAGCGCCGGGTCGGCGCACAGCAGCGCGTCCAGCCCGTCGGCCACCGGGCGGAGGTCGGCGCGACCGCCGGCCAGGCCGGTCTGCGGGGAGACCACCACGTTGCGCACCAGGTCGTGCGAGGGCGCCGGCAGCAGCCCGGTCGCCACGATCGCCGCGACCACCTCGGGTGCCAGCGCGACGAGGCCCGACCCGTCGTCGTCGTACGACGGCAGCGCGCGCAGCTGCAGGTTCGCGCGCCCGGTGAGGTGCAGGTCGCCGTCCCCGTGGGTCACGGCGACGCGGCTCAGGGCGCGCAGCCGGGTGGGCGAGATCCGGCCGCCGATGAGGCGCAGGCGCACCAGGGCGCCGTCGTCGGCGGGCCAGGGACGCGTCACGCCGGGACAGCGGTCGGGACGGGTGCGAACGGATGCGGCGGACACCGAGGCAGAGCTCCTTCGAGGCCGGGGCTCGTGCGCGAAGCCCGTGGATGACCTCGCGGCGGGTGCCGTGAGGGCCAGCAGGTCTTCGGACTCGGGGTCGACCGGGCCAGGACGCCTTCCCGGGCCGGGGCCCAGTGGTTGCCGTGCGCACGCGCACGACGTGTCCCGCCCGTCACCCACACCGCTGCGCGTCAGTCCCGGAGTCGCACCGGGTTCCCTGGTCCTCCCGGAGGAGGACGTGACTGGCAGGGGGACCGTACCAAGGGGCGCGGGCGACGGCTCAGCAGACCTCCTCGAGCTCCGACCAGTCGACCTCGGCGGTGCGGCGCTGGTACTCGGCGACCAGGCCGGGCCAGTTGGTGGTGATCCGGGCGCCGTCGGTGTACCAGCTGGTGCAGCCCGCCCACACGCTCGTGGAGAGCCGTGACTGCATCTCGCGGTCGTAGGCCTCCCACACCTCGGCCCGTGGCGCCACGGCCCGCGCACCGCCGTCGGCCAGACGCCGGGCGACCTGCGCGACGTACCCCGCCTGGGCCTCCATCATCGCGATGATGGAGCTGCCGCCGAGGTTGGTGTTGGGCCCGTAGATGCTGAACAGGTTGGGGAAGCCGGGCACGCCCATCCCCAGGTGCGCGCGGGCGCCACCGGTCCACACGTCGGCCAGGTGCTGCCCGTCGGGTGCGACCACGTCGAGGCCGCGCAGGAAGTCGGTGGCCGCGAAGCCGGTGCCCCAGACGAGCACGTCCACCTCGTGCAGGTGTCCGTCCGCGGTCCGCACCCCGGCGGCCTCGACGCCGGTGACGGCCTCGGCGACCACGTCCACGTGCGGGCGGTCGAGCGTGGGGTACCAGTCGTTGGAGAACAGCAGCCGCTTGCAGCCCAGCGGGTAGTCGGGCACCAGCCGGGCGCGCAGCTGCGGGTCGCGCACCCGCAGGCGCAGGTGCGCCCGCCACGCGCCCTCGAGCGCCCTGATGAGGGGACCGGACACCCGGCTCTCCCCGGCGAGGGCGGCGTTGAGCTGCTCGGTCACCCAGAACCAGGACCGGCGCTCCGCGGCGAGGAGGCCCGGCACCCGGCGGAAGAGGGCGTGGTGGCGGGGGGCGTAGCCCTGGTCGGGCTTGGGCACCACGTAGGGAGCGGAGCGCTGGAAGATCGTGATCTCCGCGGCGTCGTCGGCGATGCCGGGCACGAACTGGATCGCGCTCGCCCCGGTGCCCAGGACGGCCACCCGCCGGCCGCGCAGGTCGACGTCGTGGCGCCACTGCGCGGAGTGGAAGGCCGGACCCGCGAAGTCGTCGCGACCCGGCAGGTCCGGCACGACCGGCTCCGAGAGCTGCCCGGTGGCCAGCACCAGCACGTCGGCGTCGTACGTCGGCCCCGGCGCGCCGCCCACCTCGGTCGAGACCCGCCAGGCGCCGTCCTCGTGGCGCGCACCGGTCACCGTCGTGCCGGTGACCAGCCCGTCGAGCAGGCCGTGCTCGGCGGCGGTGCGCTGCAGGTAGGCGAGGATCTCGGGCTGGGGGGAGTAGCGGCGGCCCCACTCCGGGTTCGGCGCCCACGACCAGGAGTACAGCGGCGAGGGCACGTCGCAGGCGGCGCCGGGGTAGGTGTTGTCGCGCCACACCCCGCCGGCCTCGCCGGCACGCTCGAGCACCGTGATGTCGGTGAGGCCCTGCTCGTGCAGGGCGCGCACGACGCCGAGGCCGCCGAAGCCGGCACCGACGACGAGGATGCGGGGGCCGCCAGGGGGGCCCGCGGGGAGACCGTTGTCGCTCATGGGGGAGACGCTAGGGCGCCCGCGCCCTCCGGTGCAGACGTCCGACCGAACGTGGTTGATGATTCCGGACATGACCGAGCTCCCGGTGCCACTCGCGCGCGACTGGGACTTCCCGCGCTCGGCCCACGGGGTGCGGCACCTGCTGGGCTACGCCCGCACCCGCGGCCTCGACCCGGCCGCGCTGCTGGTGGGCACCGGCCTGGGGCTCGATGACCTCACGACGGGCGGGGTGCGGGAGGTGACCGCGGCGCAGGAGCTGCGCGTGGTCCGCGCGCTGCGGCACCGGCTGCCGGACGCCGGCGCCGCCGTGGGGGCGACGTACGACGCCGGGTCGTTCGGGGCGCTCGGCTACGCGCTGCTGACCAGCCGCACCGTCGGCGACGCGGTCGCGGTGGCGCTGCGCTTCATCGACCTCAGCTTCGCGTTCGTCATCCCGCGCGCCGAGGTCGAGGACGACCACGTGGTGGCGCTCCTCGACGGCGCCGCGCTGCCCGCCGACGTGCGCGGCTTCCTGGTGGCCCGCGACGCCACCGCCGTGCGCACCGTCCTGGACGCCCTGGTGCCCGGGGGTGTGGGCGCCACCCTGAGCCTCGACCCCGAGCGGGCGGTGCTGCGCTTCGCCGTCGCCGAGCTGTCCCGCCCGCTGGCCGGCGGCGACCAGCGACGACGTGCGCTGGCCGAGGCCGTCTGCCGCGACCTGGCCGCCGACCGGCGCAGCGCCACCGGGCTGCCGCAGGAGGTCCGGGTGCTGATCACCCAGCGGCTGGGCGAGGGGGCGCCGATGCCGGTGGTCGCCGCAGCGCTGGGCCGCACCGAGCGCACCCTGCGCCGCCAGCTCACCGCCGCCGGCACGTCGTACCGCGCCCTCCTCGACGAGGTGCGCCGCTCCCTGGCGGCCTCGCTGCTCCGCGCCGGGCTGCCGGTCGCGGACGTGGCCGTCCGGCTGGGCTACGCCGAGTCCGCGGCGCTGGTCCACGCCCACCGGCGCTGGACCGGGCGCACCCCGGGCGCGTCCCGAGGGGCGGTGCCGACCGTTCACGTGCCCGACGACGAGACGACACCGCAGGGTCGCGAGGCGCACCGGCTGCGTCCCTAGGTTCTGGGCGCCCGGCAGCACCACCGGCCCCCCACGACCCAGGAGCGCACTGTCATGACCTGCACCCCCGCCCGCCCGACCGCGACCCCCGGCGCCACGGCTCCCGGTGGCCGCGCGCTGCTCCCGCTGACGCCCACCGGCACCCGGCACGGCGGTCGGAGCTTCATGACCTGCCGCTACCGCTGCGGCAACGCCTGCGACCACCCCGAGCCCAACCGGACCGGGCACGGGCACGTGCAGGACGAGATCACCCGGGCCGTCGCGCGTCGCTCGCTGCTCAAGGGGGCCGCCGCCGGCTCCGGGGTGATGGTGCTCGGCGCCCCCCTGGCCGCCGCCGCGGTGACCCCGGCGGCCGCAGGGGCAGGGGCCGCCCCGGGCCGGCCGGTGTCGGGGGACCTGGGCGCGGCCGATTTCACCGCCGTGCGCCCCAACCGTCGCGACGCGGTCGTGACCGCGCCCGGGTTCGACCACGACGTCGTCATCCGCTGGGGCGACGCCGTCGTCGCCGGGGCGCCCGCCTTCGACCCGCACCGCCAGAGCCCCGAGGCCGCCAAGCAGCAGTTCGGCTACAACTGCGACTACGTCGGGGTGCTGCCGCTGCGGGCCGCCAGGCGCGGCCGCGAGGACCGCTCCCTGCTGGTGGTGAACCACGAGTACACCGACGAGGCGCTGATGTTCCCCGCCGGCGTCTACAGCGACACCGAGGTCGCCGCGATCGCGATGGCCAACCACGGCATGTCGGTCGTCGAGATCCGCCGCGGTCTGCGACCGGGGTCGTGGCGCCGGGTGACGAGCCTGGGCAAGGCGCGCCACAACCGCCGCGTCCACATCGACACCCCCTTCACCCTCGACGGACCGGCCGCCGGCGACGAGCGGCTGCGCACGACCGCCGACCCGTCGGGCGCCACCGTCCTGGGCACCCTCAACAACTGTGCCGGCGGCACCACCCCGTGGGGCACGGTCCTGTCGGGGGAGGAGAACTTCAACCAGTACTTCGACCTCCCCGAGAGCGAGCAGCTCGACGAGCGCTACACCGAGGCGTACGCCCGCTACGGCATCACCGGTTCGGGTCGCGGCTGGAGCGCCGTCGACCCGCGCTTCGACCTCGCTGCCGAGCCCCACGAGCCGCACCGCTTCGGCTGGGTCGTCGAGCTCGACCCCCACGAGCCCGACGAGGCGCCCGTCAAGCGCACGATGCTGGGCCGCTTCAAGCACGAGGGCGCCAACATCGCCGTGGCCCGCGACGGCCGCGCCGTGGCGTACATGGGCGACGACGAGCGGGGCGACTACCTCTACAGGTTCGTCTCGCGCGACCGGGTGCGCCGGGGCTCCTCGGCCCGGGCACGCCGGCACAACAAGACGCTGCTCAGCGCCGGCACGCTGTACGTCGCGAGGCTGGTCGGTGACGGCACCGAGGACGGCGTCCACGACGGCACCGGGGAGTGGATCGCGTTGTGCGACGACACCGAGTCGTTCGTGCCCGGGATGAGCGTCGCCGACGTGCTGATCTGGACCCGCCTGGCCGCCGACCGGGTCGCTCCCACCCGGATGGACCGCCCCGAGGACGTCCAGCCCAACCCCGTGAACGGCAAGGTCTACGCGGCGCTGACCAACAACTCCCAGCGCGGCAGCCGCTTCGAGGCCGACGAGGCCAACCCGCTGACGTCCTCGATGGTGCGCGCGGCGATCGGTGCCCCGCTGACGCAGGCCTCCGGCAACCGCAACGGCTACGTGCTCGAGCTCAGCCCGGCCCGCGGTGACCACGCGGCGACCACCTTCACCTGGGACCTGATGCTGGTCTGCGGCGACCCGGAGGCGGCGGAGACGTACTTCGGCGGCTACGACAAGACGCAGGTGAGCCCGATCTCGTGCCCCGACAACGTGGCCTTCGACGACCACGGCAACCTGTGGATCTCCACCGACGGCAACGCGCTGGGCTCCAACGACGGCGTCTTCCGGGTGCCGGTCAGCGGGCCCGAGCGCGGCAGGGTGACCCAGTTCCTGACCGTGCCCCGAGGCGCGGAGGCCTGCGGGCCGCTGATCGCCGACGACAACAGGTCGCTGTTCGTCGCGGTCCAGCACCCCGGGGAGGTCGACGGAGCCACCTTCGAGGTCCCGGCGTCGACGTGGCCGCACAGCGACGACTTCCCGAGGCCCTCGGTGGTCGTCGCCTTCCGGGACCGCTGACCCCCCAGGTCGATCTCAGCGGTCCAGCGCGGCGCCAGGGAAGACCCCGGCGCCGCGTGCTGTTGTGCCCACATGAGCGATCTCGCGAACCGTCCCCACCTCGAGCCCGGCCCCGACCACCCGATCAGCGTCGAGCCGACCGGCCACCGTGTCGTCGTGCGGGTCGGCGGCACCGTCGTCGCCGACTCCGAGGGCGCGCTGACGCTGCGCGAGGCGTCGTACCCGGCCATGCACTACGTGCCGCTGGCCGACGTCGACGAGGACATGCTGCGGGCCACCGGGACCTCGACCTACTGCCCCTTCAAGGGCGACGCGTCCTACTGGTCGCTGGACCTGGCCGCGGGCGAGCGCACCGACGCGGTCTGGGGCTACCCCGAGCCCCACCCCGCGGTGGCCGCCATCGCCGGTCACGTCGCCTTCGACCCCACGCACGCCGAGGTCGCCACCGCCTGAGCGTCCCGCTAGAGTGGTCCCATGCAGCACGCCCTGCTCCTTCCCTAGCCGCGTCGACGCGCACGACCTCGACGCGGCTGCCCCTCGCCACGAGGGGTTTTTTTGTGCCCGGAGCAGCAGCGGCGGAGACGCCGGCCACCAGACGTGAGAGAGACCCAGATGAGCGAGCGGACCACCGACCGGACCGGCGACGGCGCGCCCGAGGCCAGCACCTACGACGTCGACTCGGTGCAGGACAAGTGGCGCAAGGTCTGGGAGGACCTCGACCCGTTCCGCGCCGGCTCCGCGGCGCCGGGTGCGGAGAAGAAGTACGCCCTGACGATGTTCCCCTACCCCTCCGGCGACCTGCACATGGGCCACGCCGAGGTGATGGCGCTGCACGACGTCGTCGCGCGCTACTGGTGGCAGCGTGGCTACGACGTGCTCAACCCGATCGGGTGGGACTCCTTCGGCCTGCCGGCCGAGAACGCCGCGATCAAGCGCGACGAGAACCCGGCTGTGTTCACCTACGCCAACATCGAGACCCAGGCCGAGTCGTTCAAGCGGTACGCGATCAGCTTCGACTGGTCGCGCCGGCTGAACACCTCCGACGTGGAGTACTACCGCTGGACCCAGTGGCTGTTCCTGAAGTTCCGCGAGCGCGGGCTGGCCTACCGCAAGTTCTCGCCGGTCAACTGGTGCCCCCAGGACCAGACCGTGCTGGCCAACGAGCAGGTCGTGCAGGGCATGTGCGAGCGCTGCGGCGCCGAGGTGACCAAGCGCGAGCTGTCGCAGTGGTACTTCAAGGTCACCGACTACGCCCAGCGCCTGCTCGACGACATGGTGCCGCTGGAGGACAGCTGGCCCTCCAAGGTGCTGGCCATGCAGCGCAACTGGATCGGTCGCTCCGAGGGCGCGCACGTCGACTTCGACCTCGAGCTGACCTCGGGGGAGTCCCGCACCGTGAAGGTCTTCACGACGCGCCCCGACACGCTGTACGGCGCCACCTTCATGGTGGTCGCGGCCGACGCCAAGATGGCCGCCGAGATCGTCGCGCCGGAGCGCGCCGAGGAGCTGGCGGCGTACGTCGCGGAGATCCGCAAGGCCACCGACATCGACCGCCTGGCCACCGACCGGCCCAAGAGCGGCGTGGACCTGGGCGTCACCGCGACGAACCCGGTCACCGGCGAGTCGATGCCGGTGTGGGCCTCCGACTACGTGCTGGCCGACTACGGCACCGGCGCGATCATGGCGGTGCCCGCCCACGACCAGCGCGACCTCGACTTCGCCCGCGCCTTCGACCTGCCGGTGCGCCGGGTGGTCGACACCGGCGAGGAGAACCCGGAGGAGAGCGGGATCGCCACCACCGGTGCCGGTACCTACGTGCAGTCCGGCCCGCTCGACGGGAAGAGCGACACGACCGAGGGCATCGCCTCGATCATCGAGGTGCTGGAGGAGCGCGGCACCGGCACCGGCACCGTGAACTTCCGCCTGCGCGACTGGCTGCTGAGCCGCCAGCGCTACTGGGGTGCGCCCATCCCGATCATCCACTGCGAGACCTGCGGCGAGGTGGCCGTCCCCGAGGACCAGCTGCCCGTCGTGCTGCCCGACCTGAGCGGTGCCGACCTCAAGCCCCAGGGCGTCTCGCCGCTGGCGGCGGCCGAGGAGTGGGTCAACGTGGCCTGCCCCTCGTGCGGCGGCGCCGCGAAGCGCGACAGCGACACGATGGACACCTTCGTCGACTCGTCCTGGTACTACTTCCGCTACTGCTCCCCGGACTACACCGAGGGCCCCTTCGACCCGCAGGCGGTGCGGGACTGGATGCCGGTGGCGCAGTACGTCGGCGGCGTCGAGCACGCGATCCTGCACCTGCTGTACAGCCGGTTCTTCACCAAGGTCCTGCACGACATGGGGATGATCGACTTCGAGGAGCCCTTCACCGCGCTCCTGAACCAGGGCGAGGTCATCAACGAGGGCCGCGGCATGTCGAAGTCGCTGGGCAACGGCGTCAACCTCGGCGAGATGATCGACGAGTACGGCGTCGACGCGATCCGGCTGACCCTGGTCTTCGCGGGCCCGCCCGAGGCGGACATCGACTGGGCCGACATGTCGCCCGGCGGGTCGCTGAAGTTCCTGCAGCGCGCCTGGCGGCTCGCGGGCGACGTCGCCTGCCCGGTCGGCACGTCGCCGGAGGGCGGGGACACCGCGCTGCGCCAGGCCACCCACCGCACCGTGGCCGAGGTCACCGAGCTGGTCGAGGGCCAGCGCTTCAACGTGCTCGTGGCGCGCACCATGGAGCTGGTCAACACCACGCGCAAGGCCATCGACGCCGGCCCCGGTCCCGAGGACCCGGCGGTGCGCGAGGCCGTCGAGACGGTCGCGATCCTGCTCTCGCTGGTCGCGCCGTACGTCGCCGAGGAGATGTGGGAGCGCCTGGGCCACGAGCCGACCGTCGCCCGCGCCGGCTGGCCGACGGTCGACCCGAGCCTGCTGGTGCAGGACACGGTGACCGCGGTCGTGCAGGTCAAGGGCAAGGTCAAGGCGCGCCTGGAGGTCTCCCCGGAGATCTCCGAGGCCGACCTGGAGCAGCTCGCCCTGGCCGACGGCGACGTGGTGCGCGCGATCGGGGACGCGGTGGTGCGCAAGGTGATCGTGCGCGCGCCCAAGCTCGTCAACATCGTGGTCTGACACGCTGAGCACGTGAGCAGCACAGGTCAGGGCGGCAACGGGCACGTCGTCGTCGTCACCGACTCCACCGCCAGCCTGCCGGCGCAGGTGGCGGCGGAGCACGGGATCGTCGTGGTGCCCCTGCAGGTCGTCATCGGCGCGCAGGTGATCGACGAGGGCTCCGCGGAGGCGACCCCCGACCGGGTCGCCGAGGCCCTGCGGGCCTACACGCCCGTGTCCACCTCGAGGCCCGCGCCCGCGGCGATGCTGGCGGCGTACGAACGGGCCCACGCCGAGGGCGCCTCGGCCGTCGTGTCGGTGCACATCTCCAGCGAGATGAGCGGCACCTACGAGTCCGCGCTGCTGGCCGCCCGGGACGCACCCCTGCCGGTGCTGGTCGTCGACAGCCGGCAGGTCGGCATCGGCACCGGGTACGCCGCCCTGGCCGCGGCCCACGTGGCCGCCGGTGGCGGCTCCGCGCAGGACGTCGCGGACGTCGCGCGGGCCCGCGCGGCGGCCACCTCCTCGTTCTTCTACGTCGACACCCTCGAGTACCTGCGCCGCGGCGGCCGGATCGGTGCGGCGGCGGCGCTGCTCGGCGGGGCGCTGGCGGTCAAGCCGCTGCTGCGCATCGAGGACGGGCGCGTCGGGTCGTTGGAGCGGGTGCGCACCTCAGCCCGCGCGTTGGCGCGGCTCGAGGAGCTGGCCGTCGAGGCGGCGGGGGAGCAGGAGGTCGACGTCTACGTCGCCCACCTGGCCAACCCCGAGCGGGCCGAGGCCCTGTCGGACCGGCTGCGCGAGCGGCTGGCGGACAACCTCGGTGGCCGCGAGCTGTGGTCCGGCGAGCTCGGGGCGGTCCTGGGCGCCCACGTCGGACCCGGGATGATCGCGGTCTGCCTGGCCCCTCTCGACCCGCTCCCGACGGACCCCGACTGACCTCGGGTCGTCCACAGGCGCCGCCGACGGTGGCACCGTCCCCAGGGCCGGCGCCGGCGCCGCTGCCCGCGCCCGGCGCTGCCTAGGTTGCCCGCATGCGCAGCCGACGACCCAGCCCCGAGCACCAGGAGGCCGTGACCCGACGCCTGGCCCAGCTCAGCGCCGAGCTGGACGCGGTCCGGCCCGGCCCGCCTGCCCCGCTCGAGAAGCCACCTGCACCGCCACCGGACCGGATGCCGGTGCCGGGGCGGCATGCCGCCCGGCGTCGCCGCGACCGGCCGGCGCCGTTCGGTGTCGTCGACGACCTGGTGCCGGCGACCCTGCGCGGTCGGGCGCTGCTCGGGTCGGCGCACCTGGGCGTGATCGCGCTGCTGGTCGCCGCCGGTCTCGCGGTGACGTCGTGGTGGGTGGTGCGCTCGGACCCCGAACCGGTGCCGGGTCCGCGCCTGGAGACGGTCGCCGAGCTCGACACCCCGCTGGTCGACCTGGTCCCGCCGGCGACCGCGGCCCCGCCCGGCCCCGCGACCGCGAGCGCGGCGCCCGAGGGTCAGGTCACGATCGACGTGGCCGGGAAGGTCCGGCGCCCCGGCATCGCGGTCCTGCCCGCGGGCTCCCGGGTCCACGACGCCCTCGAGGCGGCCGGCGGCGCCCGGCCGGGCGTCGACCTGGCGGGACTCAACCTGGCGCGGGTCCTCGTCGACGGCGAGCAGGTGCTGGTCGGGCTGCCCGGCGGCTCCGCGCCGGTCGCGCCCGGCGTCGCTGCTCCCGCACCCGGCACCCCGGGGGCGGCGCTGGTCGACCTCAACACCGCCGACCAGACGCTCCTCGAGACGCTGCCGCAGGTGGGCCCGGTCACCGCCGCCGCGATCCTCGCCTGGCGCACCGAGCACGGCGCCTTCACCGCAGTCGAGGAGCTGCTCGAGGTCGACGGCATCGGGGAGGCGACCCTGGCGCAGCTGGCGCCCCTCGTCACGGTGTGAGGCCCGTCGCCGGGGCCGACCTCCGGATGACGCTGGTCGGCGCCGCGGCCTGGGTCGGCGGGCTGCTGGGCGCACTGGCGCCGGCGCCGGTCCTGGGCGGGGTCGCCGGAGCCACGCTCGCGGCCTGCGCGGTGCTGGCCGCGTGGGGGCGGCGGGCGGCCGCGCTGACCGGGGCGGTCCTCCTCGTGGTGCTGCAGGCGGTCGGGGTGAGCAGCCTGCTGCGCCACGACCAGGTCGCCCGGGGCCCGGTGGCCGAGCTGGCGGCCGAGCGGGCCGTGGTGAGGGTGGTGGCGACCGTGACCGGCGACCCCCGGCCGCTCGACGGCCCGTACGCCGACGGGGTGGTGCTGCGGGTCAGCGTGCGGGAGATCGGGGGCCGGGGCCGCGTGCACGCGCTGCGCGCTCCGGTGCTGGTGCTCGCGCCGGACACGTGGCGCGAGGTCCCGCTCGGAGCCTCCGTGGTCGCGAGCGGGCGCCTGGGGGTCGCCGAGGGCGACGACGTGGCGGCGGTGCTGCACGCCAGCGGCGCGCCCCGGGTGCGGGCCCCGCCCGACCTGTGGTGGCGTGGCGCCGGGGCCGTCCGGGCATCGTTGCGGGACTCCGTGGCCCACCGCCCGGCTCCCGAGCGGGTGCTGGTGCCTGCGCTCGTGGACGGCGACGACGTCGGGCTCGCGGAGGAGGTGGCCGACGACTTCCGGACCACCGGGCTGACGCACCTGCTGGCCGTGTCGGGCACCAACCTGACCCTGGTCGTGGGCAGCCTGCTGTGGCTCGCACGCGGCTGCCGGGTGCGCGGGCGCTGGCTCCTGCTCGTCGGGGCGGCCGGCATCGTCGGGTTCGTGCTGCTGGCCCGCACCGAGCCCAGCGTGCTGCGGGCGGCGGTGATGGGAGCGGTCGCGCTGGTGGCGCTGGGCACCGACGGGGCACGGCGGGGCCCCCGGACCCTGGGTGTCGCGGTGACCGCGCTGCTGCTGGTCCAGCCGGCGCTCGCGGTCTCGATCGGCTTCGCGCTGTCGGTGCTGGCGACCGCCGGGATCATGCTGCTGGCGCCTGGGTGGCGCGACGCGATGACGCGCTGGATGCCGCGCTGGCTGGCGGAGGCGATCGCGGTGCCTGCGGCCGCGCAGCTGGCCTGCACCCCGCTCGTCGCCGGGATCTCGGGGCAGGTCAGCCTCGTCGCCGTCGGTGCCAACCTGCTGGCGGCGCCGGTGGTCGGTCCCGCCACCGTGATCGGGCTCGCGGGCGGGATCGTCGGGCTGGTGGCGCCGCCCGTGGGTCGGCTCCTGGGCACGGTCGCCACCTGGTGCCTCAGCTGGATCGTCGCGGTCGCGGAGCGCGGAGCGGCGCTGCCCGCCGCGGCCGTCGACTGGGACACCGGCCCGCTGTCCCTGACATTGCTCACGGTGCTGAGCCTGGGCCTGGCCGCCCTCGCCCCGCGGCTCCTGGTCCGCCCGTTCCCCACCGTCCTGGCCTGCCTCGCGCTGGGCGTGGTCGTCGTGGTCCGCCCACCGTCGGCCACGTGGGCCCCCGAGGGCTGGGTGCTCGTGGTGTGTGACGTGGGCCAGGGGGACGCGCTGGTGCTGCGGGCGGGGGAGGGCAGTGCGGTCGTCGTCGACGCCGGTCCCGACCCGGAGGCCGTCGACCGCTGCCTCGACGACCTCGGGGTCCAGCACGTCGCGCTCCTCGTGCTGACGCACTTCCACGCCGACCACGTCGACGGCGTGGCGAGGGTGTTCGACGGTCGGTCGGTCGACCGGGTGCTCACCAGCCCGCTGCTCGACCCGCCCGAGGCGGTCGCGACCGTCGGGCGTACGGCCCGGGAGGCGGGTGCCGCGGTGGGGGTGGCGCCGTACGCCGTCGCCCTGCGCATCGGCGACGTCGTGCTGCAGCCGGTGTGGCCGACCTCGAGCCTGCCGGCGGCGGGGCCCGGGGACGGCAGCACCGCCAACGACCAGAGCGTGGTGCTGCTCGCCGAGGTCGGTGGCGTGCGGGTGCTGCTGCCCGGCGACCTGGAGCCGCCCGGCCAGGCGGCCCTCGTCCGCGCCCTGCCGGACCTGCGGGTCGACGTGCTCAAGGTGCCGCACCACGGCAGCCGTGCCCAGGACCTCGACCTGCTCACCGGGCTCGACGCCGAGGTCGCCGTGGTGCCGGTCGGAGCCGACAACACCTACGGGCACCCCGACCCCGGCCTGCTCGCTGCACTGGAGGGCTCGGGAGCCGACGTGCTGCGCACCGACACCGACGGCGCACTGGCCGTCGTGGTGCGCGACGGGGTCGCGGTGGGGGTGAGCCGACGCTGACGGGACGCAGGGCCTGTCGGTGTGCTGTGGCAGGCTTGCCGGACCATGCCAGCTCCCCGCTCCGCCGCCCCGCGTGCACCCTCCGCCACCGACGTCCTCGGGCGCGTGACGCTCGTGACCGGCAAGGAGGAGTTCTTCGGTGAGCGCACGGTCGCGGCGGTGCGGGGCGCGGTGCGCGCCCACGACCCCGAGTCGGAGCTCTCCGAGGCCGCGGCGGCCGAGCTGTCGCTGGCCACGCTGGGGGAGCTCTCGGCGCCGTCGCTGTTCTCCAGCATCCGCTGCGTGGTCGTCCGCTCCCTGGAGAACCTGCCCGAGGAGTCGGTGGCCGGGCTGCTCGCGTACGCCGGCTCACCGTCCGAGGACGTCGCCCTGGTGCTGGTGCACGGCGGCGGTCAGAAGGGCAGCGGCGTGCTCACCAAGCTGCGCAAGCTGCCAGCGGTCACCGAGGTGAAGTCCGGTGAGCTCAAGGCGTCCGAGTACCCCTCCTTCGTGATCAACGAGGCCCGCCAGATGGGCGCGCGGATGGAGCCGGACGCCGCCACCACCCTGGTGCAGGCCGTGGGGCAGGACCTCCGCTCGCTCTCCGCGGCGGCGCACCAGCTCACCAACGACTTCCCTGGCGAGACGCTGACCGAGGAGCGGGTGAAGCGATACTTCGGCGGCCGGGTGGAGGCCAAGTCCTTCGCGGTCGCCGACGCCGCGTTCGCCGGACGCCGCCTCGAGGCCCTCGAGGAGCTGCGCTGGGCCCTCGACGGCGGGACGCCCGCGGTGCTCATCACCTCGGCCTTCGCCGGCGGGGTGCGCGGCCTCGCCCGGTTCAAGGGCGCCCGGTCCCGGGGCGAGCAGGACCTCGCCAAGGAGATCGGCGTCCCCCCGTGGAAGGTCCGCTCGGTGCGCGACCAGGCCCGCGGCTGGTCGAGCCCCGCCCTCGGGGAGGCCGTGCGCGCCGTCGCCCGCGCCGACGCCGACATCAAGGGCGCGGCCAGCGACGCGGCGTACACCCTGGAGCGCCTGGTCCTCACCGTCACCGAGCTGCGCGAGCGCGGCTGAGGTCTCCGGATTCGTCTGCTCCGGCTGGTGGAGGCCGGACCGTCTACCTGGCCACGGACCGGAGCCAGGAGTGTGGAGTCCTGGGTGAGCCCTGTTGATCGGGAGCGCCACACTCTTGTCGCCTGACCTGGCTGCCGGGCGTGCCGGTGCCCCCGTCGCGGTGCTGCTGCGCCGGGGGTGTGGGGCGTGGTGGTCAGGTCGGTGGTGGGGCGCCGGGGCGGGGTGCCCGGCCGAGGTCGGTGGTGGTGAGGGGTTCGACGAGGTACTGGTAGCCCTGCGGGCTGGTCCACAGGAACCCGGTCGGCGTGGGCCGGTAGGTCCAGGCGGTGTGGGTCTTCGCCCGGTGGTGGCGCCGGCACAGGGTCGCCAGGTTGTGGGTGTTCGTCTGGCCGGGTGGCCCAGTGGGGTCGTAGGCGTTGATGTGGTCGACGTCGAGGTGGGTCTCGCCTGGCTTGCGGCGTCGCGCGCGCCGGGTGCAGTGCGGGAAGGTGCACCTGGGGTGGCGTTGGCGGGTCTGCTCGGCGAGGCGCTCGGGGATCTCGTAGCCGTCGACGGTCTCGGTGGTGGTGAGGTCGACGGGGCGGCGTTGGAAGGCCTGGAGTCCGGGGTGGTCGGCGAACCAGCGGATGTCTTTGCTGGTGATCGGCGCCGGCTGTCTGCGTGGTCCGGTCGGGGGCGGCTGGGTGCGGAAGGGGTGTTCGAACGCCTCGGCGTCGATGCCGCCCCGCTGGCTGCTGGGCTGGTCGGTGATGGTGCGCCATGCGACCTGGGTGCCGGTGGTGCGCAGCCACTCAGCGACCTGGTCGATGGTGGTGAGGCTGCGGGTCTTCTCGATGCGGGCGAGGTGGATGCCGGCGCCGGTGGTGGTGGGGTCGACGCCGCGCAGGGCTTGGTCGGTGAGGTGGACGTTGAGCACGACCTGGCGTGCGGGCACCCGGTCGCTCTCGTCACTGGTGAGGTCGAGGGTGGTCTGTGCTCGGGCGAGGACGCCGACGGCTTGGGAGCGGCGTACGTCGAGGGGTTGGTCGGAGCCGGCGAGGGCGAGGTTGCCGGTGATGTCGACGGTGCCATCGACCTGCTGGCCACCGGCGGTGGCGGAGGCGAGGTGGATGGCGAGGTTGCGGGTCTCGGCGGCGATGAGTCGCCGTTCCTCGGCTTCCTCGGGGTCGAACCGGGCGCGGGCTTCTTCGACGAGCCGGTCGATCCCGGCGTAGGAGAGGGTGGCGGCGACGGGGGCGAGGTGCTGGTCGACAAACGCAGCACCCTCCGGCGGAAGTCCGAGGGTGGCTTCGGCGACACGGCTGGCCCGCCACACCGGCACCCGACCCGAGACGACCTGGGCGTGCAGGCGGGGGAGGCGGTAGCGGATCTCGACGACGTGGGCGATGTAGCGCACCGCGGCGTCGCTCGACATCCCGAGCGCGGTGCCGTACTCGATGATCGCGAACTCACTGACCTTCGGCGCCCCGAGACCGGCCAGCTCGATCATCATGTCGGTGCCCGGCAGCACCGCCGCCTGGCGGTCGTCGTAGGTGGAGTGCATGACCGCCCACGCCACGGTGGCCTCGTACAGGTCGACCTCGGCCCGGTCGCGAGCTTTGGATGCGTGTCCCACGGAGCCTCGACGACGCTCGAGCCTTCGGTCCTCGCTGTTCGACCAGCTGCGGGGGCGGCCGGCTTCGAAATAGCCGAAGACCCGTCCGACGAGGTCGGACGGGTCGGCTCAGTACCAGACGAGGTCCGCGCAGGGCGGACCACCGAATCAGAGAGCAGCGGCCTTCTTGGCCATCGCGGACTTGCGGTTCGCGGCCTGGTTCTTGTGGATGACGCCCTTGGAGACGGCCTTGTCGAGCTTGCGGGCAGCCTCGCGGTTGGCGGCGACAGCGATGTCCTTGTCGCCCGCCTCGGCGGCCTCGCGGAACTTGCGCACGGCGGAGCGGAGGCTGGTCTTGACCGCCTTGTTGCGCTCGTGCGCCTTCTCGTTCTGCTTGTTGCGCTTGATCTGGGACTTAATGTTCGCCACGGGCAGTGCCTTTGCTGGTGTTGAGAACGAATGGTCTGGTGCTGAGTTCGGGGCGCGGGGTCGACGCACAAGCGCTTCCCACGCGACATCGGAGATTATCAGCGCCGCACGAGCCCACCCAAATCCCAGCCCCGGCGCCGGGCCAACCAGGCCC
Organism: Nocardioides dokdonensis FR1436; assembly: GCF_001653335.1. Classification (NCBI taxonomy): domain Bacteria; kingdom Bacillati; phylum Actinomycetota; class Actinomycetes; order Propionibacteriales; family Nocardioidaceae; genus Nocardioides; species Nocardioides dokdonensis. Next base: position 4,025,924 of record NZ_CP015079.1, on the reverse strand, counting down.
AGCAGGCCTCCCCGTGGCGACGCTGTGCGGCCCGCAGGTACGGCGACCAGGTGGGCACCTTGGCACACGAGGAGGCCAGGAAGTACCCCGCCGTCGCCGCCAGGACCGTGTCCACGCGGTCGGGCGGGGCGGCGGCGAGCAGGGGGGTGCGGCGCAGGACCGCCTCGACGTCCACCCCGTCGCTGCCGGGTCCGACCAGGGCCCACAGGCTGTCGAGCCACTCAGCGCCGAGGGCCGGCCAGGCCCAGCCGCACAGCAGCACCCGACCGTCGTCGGCGATCAGGACGTTGTCGTCGGTGACGTCGCCGTGCACCAGGGCGTCGCCGACGACCGCCTCTGCGAGACCTGCGGCCAGGGCGCTCGCTTCGGCGACGCGGGCCGGGTCGAGGTCCGGGCGCAGCGCGGCGACCCGGTCCCACTGTGCGGGCCAGTCGGCCAGGTCCTCGGCCACGGTGGTCAGGTCGACACCGACAGCCGCCGGGGAGACGGCGAGCTCGGCCAGGACCGCCAGCACGGCGTCGAGGTCGTCCTCTGGCCACGGACGCCGGGGGGCGCGGGCCGCCACGTGCTCGATGCCCAGGACCACCCAGTCGTCGGGCCGACCGGTGGCCCCCGTGGCCGGACCGGTGCCGTGGCTCCACAGCAACCGTGGCGAGGGCAGCGGCGCGCCCGTCGCGCCCAGTGCAGAGAGGGCGGCCGCCTCGCCGCGGTAGGTGAGGGCGGAGGCGCGCTGCGCGCCCACCGAGGCCGCCTTGACGTAGTGCCGCGACCCGTCCGCGCCGACGAGGACCGAGGCGAAGCCGGGGGTGAACCCGCCGGTGCACGACTGCGCCCCGACGACCTCGGTGCCGCAGCGCTGCTCGACCAGGCGGCGGACGTGCGGGGGCAGGTGCACCCACGCCAGCCGCTGGGCGGTGCGACCGTGCGGGAGGTCGACCGTGGACACCGAGGTCATCCGACCATCCTCGGCCACCGGATGATCGGTGGTACAACCGGTCTCGTGCTGCGCTTCTACATCCTCGGGTTCCTGGCCATCCTCGGAGCGGTGGCCACGCTCGCGGCCACCATCGGTGAACCCGGGTGGCTGCTGCTGCTCGCGTTCGCCCTGGTCCTGCTGGGCGTGGGCGTCCACGACCTCGTGCAGACCAAGCACGCGATCCTGCGCAACTACCCGGTGATCGGGCACATGCGGTTCATGATGGAGGAGATCCGCCCCGAGCTGCAGCAGTACTTCATCGAGCGCAACTACGACGGGCGCCCCTTCGACCGCAACACCAGGTCGCTGGTCTACCTGCACGCCAAGGGGCTCAAGGACGAGCACCCGTTCGGGACCGAGCGCGACGTCTACCGGGTCGGCTACGAGCACCTGGTCCACTCCGCCGCACCGGTGCCGGTGCTCGCCGAGCCGCCACGGGTGCGCGTCGGCGGCCCCGACTGCACCCAGCCCTACGACCTGGCCCTGCTCAACGTGAGCGCGATGAGCTTCGGATCGCTCAGCGCCAACGCCATCGAGGCGCTCAACCGGGGCGCGGCGCAGGGCGGCTTCGCCCACGACACCGGCGAGGGCGCCATCAGCCCGCACCACCGCCACGGGGGCGACCTGATCTGGGAGATCGGCTCGGGCTACTTCGGGTGCCGCACCGCGGACGGCGGCTTCGACGAGGAGCAGTTCGCCGAGAAGGCCGCCGACCCGCAGGTGAAGATGGTGCTGCTCAAGATCAGCCAGGGGGCCAAGCCCGGCCTCGGCGGGGTGCTCCCGGGAGCCAAGGTCAGCGAGGCGATCGCCAGCACCCGCGGGGTCCCGGTGGGCAGGACCGTGATCAGCCCGCCGTACCACCGCGTCTACGAGACCCCGCGCGAGCTGGTGCGCTTCATCGGCCGGATGCGCGAGCTGGCCGGTGGCAAGCCGACCGGGATCAAGCTGTGCGTGGGCTCGCGTGCCGACGTGCTGGCCATCTGCAAGGCGATGGTCGAGGAGGGGATCGCCCCCGACTTCATCACCGTCGACGGCTCCGAGGGCGGCACGGGCGCAGCGCCGCTGGTCTACCAGGACCACGTCGGCATGCCGCTGACCGACGCCCTCGCCGTGGTGCACCAGTCCCTCGTCGGGGTCGGGCTGCGCGACCGTGTCCGGATCGGTGCCAGCGGCAAGGTCGCCACCGGCAAGGACGTCGTCACCCGCCTGATCCAGGGCGCCGACTTCACCAACGCGGCGCGGGCGATGATGCTGGCGCTCGGCTGCATCCAGGCGCAGACCTGCCACACCAACACCTGCCCGGTCGGGGTGGCCACCCAGGATCCCAAGCGGGCCCGGGCCCTCGCGGTGCCCGACAAGACGCAGCGGGTCGCGGCGTTCCAGCACGGCACCGTCCAGCAGGCGATGCAGGTGCTGGCCTCGATGGGGCTCTCCTCCTTCGAGGACCTGCGCCCACGGATGCTGAGGCGACGGGTCGACCACACCACGACGCTCGGGTACGACGAGCTCTACGAGCAGCTCGAGCCGGGTCAGCTGCTGCGCGAGCCGCCCGCCTCATGGGTCACGGACTGGTGCCGCGCCGACCCCGACCGGTTCACCCCCTAGGGCCTGTCCGGCACCGGGACGCCCGGGCAGGGTGGGCCCATGACCACCGTTGCGGAGCTCCTGATCGAGGCCATCGCCGACCACGGCACGACCGAGGTGTGGGGCGTCGTCGGGGACGCCCTGAACCCCGTCACCGACGCCATCCGTCGCGAGGACCGGTTGACCTGGATGGGGGTGCGGCACGAGGAGGTCGCCGCCTTCGCCGCCGGCGCGCAGGCTCAGCTGACCGGCCGCCTCGGGGTCTGCATGGGCACGGTCGGGCCGGGCGCCGTCCACCTGCTCAACGGCCTGTACGACGCCAAGAAGTCCCACGCGCCGGTGCTGGCCATCGTCGGCCAGGTGCCGCGGGCCGAGATCGGCAGCGACTTCTTCCAGGAGGTCGACAACGACGTCCTCTTCGCCGACGTGTCGGTCTTCTCGGCCACCGTCACCGATCCCGCCCAGCTGCCCACCCTGGTCGAGCAGGCCGGCAACGCGGCGCTCCAGCAGCGCGGGGTGGCAGTGCTGACCCTGCCCGGCGACGTCGGCGGGCTGGACCTGCCCTCCGGCACGCGCGTCCCGCGATTCGTCACCGACGACCCGCCGGCCGCGCCGGTGGCCGACGCGCTGCGGGCCGCGGTCGACGCCATCTCGTCGGCGGACAAGGTGACGCTCCTCGTCGGGCAGGGGGCCCGGCAGGCCCGGGCGGAGGTCCTGGAGCTCGCCGAGCGGCTCGGGGCCCCGATGGTCGTCGCGCTCAAGGGCAAGGAGGGCTTCGACCACGAGAACCCCTACGAGGTCGGTCAGTCGGGGCTGCTCGGCAACCCCGCGACGACGCTCGCCCTCGAGACCTGCGACCTGCTGCTGATGGTCGGCACCGACTTCCCCTACAAGGACTTCTACCCCTCGGGGAAGACGGTCGTGCAGATCGACCGCGACGGCACCCACATCGGCCGCCGGCACCCGGTCGACCACGCGGTGGTCGGGGATGCCCGTCTCGCCGTCGGTGCGATGCTGCCGCACCTCGAGCGGCGCGAGAGCCGCGGACACCTCGAGCACGCCCGCGCGGCGTACGAGAAGTGGCAGGAGCTGCAGCAGCACTTCGTCGACCCCGACTACGAGAAGAAGCCCGCCGGCTTCCTGCGCCGCAAGGTCGACAACCCCGAGCGCCGCATCCGCCCCGAGCTGCTCGCCGGGCTCGTGGACCGGCACGCCGCGCCGGACGCCGTGTTCACCACCGACACGGGGATGGCCACGACGTGGCTCTCCCGGTTCGTGCGCATCGACCGCGACCGGCGGCTGCTGGGCTCCTTCAACCTCGGCTCGATGGCCAACGCGCTGCCGCAGGCGCTCGGGGCGCAGGCCCTCGACCGCCACCGGCAGGTCGTCGCCTTCTGCGGCGACGGCGGCCTGACCATGCTGATGGGCGACCTCATCACGGCCGTGACCCACGACCTCCCGGTCAAGCTCGTGGTCTTCGACAACGGCCGGCTCGGCATGGTCAAGCTCGAGATGGAGCAGGTCGGGATGGCCGAGTACGGCACCGTCCTGGACAACCCCGACCTGGCCCGGGTCGCCGAGGCGATCGGCATGCGGGGCATCCGGGTCGAGGACCCGCACGACCTCGACGACGCCGTACGCCGCGCGCTCGCGCACGACGGGCCGGTGCTGCTCGACGTGGTCACCAACCCCGACGAGATCGCCGTGCCCTCGAAGCCCACCCTCGAGCAGGGCTGGGGCTTCGCGATCGCCAAGGCCAAGGAGATGGTGATCAGCCCCGAGTGAGCGGCGCTCAGTAGCGCTCCACCAGGTGGGCCCGGCCCGACGGCGGCTCGTAGGGATCGGGCCACCACTCCTCGACGGCCGCGACCAGCCCCTGGTCGTCGAGGTCGAAGAAGGTGATGCCGGTCCACGACTCGCCGTCCACCGCGACGCTGATCTCGGAGACCGCCTGGCGCCCGCGTGCGACCACCCTGGTCACGCTCAGGTGCCAGTCGCCCGGGTACTCCCGGTTGTAGCGGGCCCAGGCCTCGCGCCCGCGCACCCGCTCACGGGTCTGGGGGTAGGTGCAGACCAGGTCGGCGGCCAGCAGGGCGCTGAACGTCGTCCACTCGCGCGCCTCGGCAGCTGCCCAGTAGGCCAGCACCAGCGCCTCGGTCGGGTCGGGTGCGGGGGAGCCGGTGGTGGTGGAGCCCGGGGTGTCCATGCCGCCACGCTAGGCGTGGGCACCGACACCAGGAGGCGGCCCATCGACCGCACCCGTGGGAGGATGGGCACGCCCGCGTCCCGTCGTCCGAGAGATCTCCGAGCCCCGTGCCTGCTGTTCCCCCGAAGTCCTGGCCCCTTCCCGGTCAGACCGACCCGGCGATGCTCCGCAACTTCTGCATCATCGCGCACATCGACCACGGCAAGTCCACGCTTGCCGACCGGATGCTGCAGCTCACCGGTGTGGTCGACGCGCGTGCGGCACGTGCGCAGTACCTCGACCGGATGGACATCGAGCGCGAGCGCGGCATCACGATCAAGAGCCAGGCGGTGCGGATGCCCTGGGGCGTCGAGGCGGGCAACGACGAGACGGCCGAGCCCGGCACCTACGTGCTCAACATGATCGACACCCCCGGGCACGTCGACTTCACCTACGAGGTCTCGCGCTCCCTCGAGGCCTGCGAGACCGCGGTCCTGCTCGTGGACGCGGCGCAGGGCATCGAGGCGCAGACCCTGGCCAACCTCTACCTGGCGATGGGTGCCGACCTGCACATCATCCCGGTGCTCAACAAGATCGACCTGCCCAGCGCCAACCCCGACAAGTACGCCGCCGAGCTGGCCGGCCTCGTCGGCTGCGAGCCGGAGGACGTGCTGCGCGTCAGCGCCAAGACCGGCTTCGGTGTCGAGGCGCTGCTCAACGAGATCGTCAAGCAGACCCCCGCGCCGGTGGGCGACGCCGACGCCCCCGCCCGCGCCCTCATCTTCGACTCCGTCTACGACACCTACCGCGGCGTCATCACCTACGTGCGTGTCATCGACGGCTCGCTCAACCACCGCGACCGCATCAAGATGATGTCGACCGGCGCCACCCACGAGATGCTCGAGGTCGGCGTGATCAGCCCCGAGCAGGTCAAGGCCGGCGAGCTCGGGGTCGGCGAGGTCGGCTACCTCATCACCGGGGTGAAGGACGTGCGACAGTCGCGCGTGGGTGACACCGTCACCACCCAGCACCACGGCGCCACGGAGATGCTCGGCGGCTACAAGCACCCGAACCCGATGGTCTACGCCGGGCTCTACCCGATCGACGGGGACCGGTTCGGCGACCTGCGCGAGGCGCTCGAGAAGCTGCAGCTCAACGACGCCGCGCTGACCTACGAGCCGGAGACCTCCGGTGCGCTCGGCTTCGGCTTCCGGATCGGCTTCCTGGGTCTGCTGCACATGGAGATCACCCGCGACCGGCTCGAGCGCGAGTTCGACCTCGAGCTGATCTCCACCGCGCCGAACGTGGTCTACGACGTGCTCATGGAGGACGGCTCCGAGGTCGTCGTCACCAACCCGAGCGAGTTCCCCGAGGGCAAGATCGACGAGGTCCGGGAGCCGGTGGTCAAGGCGACGATCCTGAGCCCCAGCGACCACATCGGCGTCATCATGGAGCTGTGCCAGACCAAGCGCGGCACGTTGGAGGGCATGGACTACCTCTCCGAGGACCGTGTCGAGATGCGCTACACGCTGCCGATGGGCGAGATCGTCTTCGACTTCTTCGACCAGCTGAAGTCGAGGACCAAGGGCTACGCCTCGCTGGACTACCAGCGCTCGGGCGAGCAGGCCGCCGACCTGGTCAAGGTCGACATCCTGCTGCAGGGCGAGCCGGTGGACGCCTTCTCGGCGATCGTGCACCGCGACACCGCCTACTCCTACGGCGTGATGATGGCCGGCAAGCTCAAGGACCTGATCCCGCGCCAGCAGTTCGAGGTGCCGATCCAGGCCGCCATCGGCGCCCGGGTGATCGCCCGAGAGAACATCCGCGCGATCCGCAAGGACGTGCTCGCCAAGTGCTACGGCGGCGACATCAGCCGCAAGCGCAAGCTGCTGGAGAAGCAGAAGGAGGGCAAGAAGCGGATGAAGATGGTCGGCCGCGTCGAGGTCCCCCAGGAGGCCTTCGTGGCCGCGCTCTCCACCACCCCGGCTCCCGACAAGACCAAGAAGTAGGGGCACCGTGCGGCTGCGGCTGCCGGCGGAGGTGCTCGCCTTCGCCGACCGCGGCCCCGCCTGGGCGGCGTACGTCGCCGCGCTGCCCGGCACGCTCGCGGACCTGCTGGCCGAGTGGGCGCTGACGGCCACCGGCGAGATGTGGTGGGGGCACGCCTCCGTGGTGCTGCCGGTGCTGGACGACGCCGGCGTCGAGGTGGTGCTCAAGGTGGCCTTCCCCGACCTCGAGACCCAGCACGAGGCCCTCGCGCTGCAGCACTGGGGTGGTCGCGGCGCCGTCCGCCTGCTGCGCGCCGACCCCCGCCGTCGGGCCGTCCTGCTCGAGCGGCTCGCGCGCACGGACCTCACGGACCTGTGGGACGTGCACGCCTGCGAGGCGGCCGCCGGCCTGTACGCACGGCTGCACGTGCCTGCTCCGCCACAGCTGCTGCGGCTCACCGACCACGTCGGCCGCTACGCCGACCCGCTGCGCGCGCTGCCGCCGCAGGCGCCGCTGCCGCGACGGATGGTCGAGCAGTGCCTCTCGCTGCTGCGCGACCTGGGAACCGACGAGCGGAGCACGGGCGTGCTGGTGCACGGCGACCTGCACTACGAGAACGTGCTCGCCGACCCGCGCCATGAGGGGGAGTGGCTCGCCATCGACCCGCACGCGATGAGCGGGGACCCGCACTGGGAGCCCGCGCCCCTGCTGTGGAACCGCTGGGAGGAGCTGCACGGCGACGTCCGTGGCGGCGTACGACGCCGGTTCCACGCGGTGCTCGACACTGCCGGGCTCGACGAGGACCGGGCCGTGGCCTGGACGGTGGTGCGCCAGGTGCTGAACGTGCTGTGGCTCGTCCAGGACGCCGTCGCCGCCGGCCGCTCCCTCGACGTCGAGCAACGCACGATGGTCACCCGGATGCTCAGCGTGGCCAAGGCCGTCCAGGAGTGAGGCATCGGGCTCCGGAGCCCCTCTCACCCCTTCGGTGCACAGGTGTGGACCGGAGCGGGACGGGTAGGCTCGTCCTGACCGTCGAGTCGCCCGTCGGGCGGCTCAGCAGCGAGGGGGGCCAGTGACGGACCACGAGAGCACGAGCACGACCGGGTCGAGCACCGACCGGGGCGCGGCCGGCGAGCAGACGTCGCGGCTGCGCGCCGAGCTGGCGGCGCGGCGCGCGGCGTCGGAGATCGTCGCCGAGGCCAACCGGCTGAGCGACCAGGCTGCTGCGGAGGCCGAGTCGATGGTCGCGGAGGCCGAGAGCCTCGCGGCCGAGCTCGTCGACGAGGCGCGCCAGCGTGCCGACGCGATCGTGGCCCGGGCCCGGGCCGAGGCCGAGAGCCTGGGCGACGGGGCCGCCGCTGAGCGGGCCGAGATGGCCGAGCTGCGCACCAGGGTCGAGGCTCTGTTGGCACAGATCGGCGGCGGGCTCGGCGACCTGGGTGCGCTGCTGTCCACCGCGACCCGCTCCGAGGCCGTCGTGGCGCCCCGGTCGTGGGACGACCTCGAGGCGCAGGCCGACGCGGACGCCGAGGCCGACGCCCAGCCGGGGCCTCCGCCGCGGATCCGCGAGTCGTCGCTGTACGCCGTGGCCTCGCTGCCGACCCGCGACCAGACGACGCCCGAGAGCCTCCGTGAGGACGCCGGGCCGGACGACAGGACGGACGTCGAGGTCGACAGCGACCCGGTGACCGCAACCGCGACCGCGACCGAGCCCGTGCGCGAGTTCGACCGCGTCATCGAGACGGAGACCGAGCCCGACCGGAGCGACGACCTCGAGGACGCCGGCAACGACCCGCGACCGCTGGGCTGGCTGTTCCGCGGACACTGAGCCGACCGCGGGCCCGGGTCGGCAGGCGGCCCGGGTCAGCAGGTGGGTTGGGGCCCGCTGTTGAGGCGGGTCACCGTGACGGTGTCAACCGTGGTGCCGGCCGGCACCTGCTGGAACAGCTCCATGCGGATGCGCCGGGTCTCGTCAGCCGCGAAGCAGCTCCAGCGACCGCTCACGACCGCGATCAGCTTGCCCGAGCGGCCGCGCAGCACGGCCTGGACCAGCGCGCGGGGCACCTCCTGCGGGCCGGTCACCACCCGAGCGGTGACGACGGTGCGATCGGTGTCGAGGAACGTGTCCTGCGGGACCGCGACGGCGGCGGGCTCCACGGGAGCACCGCCCCGCTCGGCCCAGGAGATCTCGGTGAACGACAGTCGGATGTCGTCGATCTGCTCGGCGTCGGCGCCGATGGCGAAGTAGAGGCCGAACTGGCCGTCGGGCTCGAGGTCGAGCACCGTGCAGCAGGAGCTCTCACCGGCCATGGTGTCGGCGTTCCAGGTCCCGACGAGGACGCCGTCGGCGTCGAGGCCCTGCAAGGTGACGGTCGCGTTGCGCAGCTGCCGGCTGTCGTCGTTGCGGACGAGCACGGAGAGCAGCCCGTCGTTGACCGCCCACTCCGCCGTCTCGAGCACGGGCGGCAGCGTGATGCTGGCACCGTCGTCACGGGTTGACCCGTCGACCTGCGCCCGGATCGTGCTGCAGCCGGAGGCGAGCATGGCGATGACGACGATGGGGAGCACCCCGCTGACGAGCTTCTGCACACGGCCCCCTCGGCGTGACGCGTGCCGGAGCGGTCTCGGCACAGGCTCTGAGTATGACCGTACAGGTGTAGGCCGAAACCTTCTGGGTAACGTGAGTGGAGCGCGGGAGACGGTTCTCGTGTGCACGATGACTACCGGGGGGAGTCGGATGCCAGCATCGACCCGTGCGCGCACGAGTGCTGACGCACCCGCCCCTCACGACTCGGCACGGCGTACCGCTCGGGGCGCCCTGTGGCTGGCGACGAACGGCATCGTGGTCAAGGGTGCCCACACCGTGGTGCTCCTGACCCTGGCCGCGGTGCTCACGCCGGAGGCCCTGGGCCTGGTGGCCCTGGGCACCCTGGTCGCCCACGTCGCAGCCATCCTCGGCACCCTCGGGACCGCCAACGCGCTCGTGCACCTGCGCGGGGACGCCGATCGCGCCGCCCGGACGGCCCTGACCCTGGGCCTGGTCCTCAGCACGGCCCTGGCCGCACTGCTCTGGGTAGCCGCGCCCGCCCTCGCCTCCGGCCTGCGCGCCGGCGACGGGGGAGCGGCGGTGATCCGCGGGCTGACCGTGGTGCTGCCGTGCCTGGCGGTCGCCGGGGTGACCGCGGAGCTGCTGCGCCGCCGGCTGGCCTTCGCCCGGCGCATCGTGCCCGACACCGTCTCCGCCGCGGTCGGCGCCGTGGTCGCCATCGCCCTGGTCAGCCAGGGGGTCGGTGTGATGGCCCTGGTCGCCGGCCAGGTCGTCCAGGCCGTCCTGATGATGCTGCTCGCGTGGGCCGTCCACCCGCCCGTGCTGCCCGGTTGGGAGCGCAGCGACGCGCGGGCGCTCGTGGGCTTCGGGGCACCCTTCTCGGGCGCCCACCTGCTGGAGGTCGTCCAGCTCAACCTCGACTACCTGCTCGTGGCCCGGGTCCTCGGGGCCCTGTCCCTGGGCCACTACTCGTTGTCCTACCGGATCGCCAACATGCCCTACCTGATGGTGGCGGTGGTGGTCACCGGGGCCGCCTTCCCGTTCCTGTGCCGCACCCGCGGCAACGAGCGGGCCCGCGCCGGGGAGGTGGCGATGGCGGTCACCTTCTCGTTGATGCTGCCGGCCTGCGTGCTGCTGGCGCTGCTCGCCGACGACCTCGTGCTGCTGGGCCCCGAGTGGGCGCCTGCGTCCCCGGTGCTGGTCCTGCTCGTCGGCTACGCGTTCCTGCTCGCCCTGACCCAGGTGAGCCTGACCGTGCTGAACGCGGCGGGGCGCCCGGGGGTGGCGATGGCGGTGCGGCTCGTGCACCTCACGCTCCTCGGGCTCACGCTCCTGGTCGTGGTCGAGCGCGGCATCCGAGCCGTCGCGCTGACCCAGCTCGTCGTGGTCGCAGGAGTGGCGGTGCTGGCCGGGCTCCTGGCCCGTCGGGCCGTGCCCGGCACCTCGGGCGCCCGCCTGCTCGCCGACGTGCGCCCGGCCGTGCTGGCCACCGCCGCGATGGCGCTGGTCGTGGTGGGGCTGAGGGCCGTCGACGTCGATGCCGGCCCGCTGGGGGTGCTGGTCGTGTCCCTGGTCGCCGCGACCACCTTCCTGCTGGTGCTGCGCCGGACCGGTGGCCCCGCCTGGAGCGGCGCCCTGGCGCTGCTGCGGCGCCAGGAGGCCCTGGCATGAGCGGCACCGACGTGGCCGAGCGACCGTCCGTCGTGGCTCGCGGCGCGGGTGGGCGGCGCGAGCGACGCTGGCCCTTCGTGCTGGTGCCCGCGCTGCTGGCCCTCGCGGGCGGCCTGGGCGTCGGCCTGGCGCCGGCAGTGGCCGGCCCGGTCCTGGTCGGGGTGCTGGCGCTGGCGGTGATGCTGACCCGGCTCGAGGTCGCCCTGAGCCTCGTCGTGGCCGCCTCGCTCTTCGAGGACTACCTCGCCCTCGTGGACCCGCGCATCATGAAGCTGCTGGCCCTGCTGGCGTTCGCCTCCTGGCTCGTGCGCCGCGCCACCGGCCGGCTGCACGGCGGGCCTCGGACCAAGGCGCTGGCGGCCGCGGGGCTGCTGGGGGTGGCGTTGCTGGCCTCCGCCGCGCTCAACGGCACCCCCGACGGCGGTGAGGTGCTGCTGCGCTGGGTCGGCTTCCTGGTGCTCCTGCTGGTGCTGGTGGACACGATGCGCGCCGGGCGGCTCGCGCCGCGCACCCTGGCCCGGGTCTACGTGGCCGCCTCCGCCGTGGCGGCAGCGGCGGGCATCGTGTCGTACACGATCGGCCTGGACCGACGCGTCGGCGGCCCGATCGGCGACCCCAACGACTTCGCGTTCTTCCTGCTGGCCGCGCTGCCCCTCTCGTTGGCGGTGCGTCGCCGCGGCTGGCGCCCGAGCGGCTGGGACCTGGCCACGGTGCTGATCACCGTCGCCCTGCTGGGGACGTTCTCCCGTGGAGCCCTGATCGGCCTGGCGGTGGTGCTGCTGGTGGCCGTCCTGGCCCGCCAGATCACCCTCCAGCAGCTGACCGGCCTCGCCGGGGTGCTCTTGGTCCTGGCCGCGCTGGTGGCGGCGATGTTCCCGGACCTGGTCGCCGAGAGCCTGCGCCAGAAGGACGCCGTCGCCGACGAGAACATCACCGAGCGCCTCCAGCTGTGGCAGGCCGCGGGGGAGATGGCGCTCGACGCGCCGCTGCTCGGGCAGGGCCCGGGCTCCTTCGGCGCCGAGCACGCCCGCTGGCTCGAGCAGCTGCCCGTCAGCGCCACCAGCGACCTCGACGTGGCGCACCAGACCTATCTCGAGGTGGCCGCGGAGGTCGGGTTCATCGGGCTGACCGCCTTCCTGGCGCTCCTGGTCGCGGGTCTGCGCGGGGCCTGGCGGGCCTGGCGGCGCGACGAGGACGGGTTGGCGTCGGCGGTGTTCTCGGCCCTGGTCGGCACGATCGTGGCGGCGGTGTTCCTCAGCGAGCAGTTCTTCCTGCCGTTGTGGCTCCTGGTCGCACTCGGGGCGGTGCTGCTGGTCGACGAGCCGTCGCCGCCCGCACCGGAGGACTGAGACGATGCAGGTGCCGGGGCCGGTGACGGGCACGCCCGCCCGGGTGGTGCAGGTGCTCACCCAGGAGCGCGGCGGGCCGGTCGACCACGCCGTCGACGTGGCCGTGGGTCTGGCGGCGCGCGGTCTGGACTCGCACGTCGTGGGTCCGGCGGGTGCCGGAGCGACCCGGGCGCAGCAGGCAGGGGTCGTGTGGCACCCGGTGGTGGCCACCTCCAAGCGCGACCTCCCGGGCCTGCTGCGGCTGGCCCGGACGCTGCTCCGGCTGCGCCCGGACGTGCTGCACCTCCAGGACCGACGCGCGGGCTGGCTGGGCCGCGCGCTCGCGCCCGTGCTGCGCTCCACCCGGGTCGTCTACACCCTGCACGGCGTCCCGGACGCGCTCAGCGAGCGCGTCCGCGGCAACCTGTCCGCGGCCCCGCGCCGCCGTCGGGACCCGTGGCTCTACCTGCACGGGGAGCGCTGGATGACCCGGTGGAGCCGGGCCTGCGTCGTCTCGCCCAGCGCTGCGGTGGCGGCGTACGCCGTCGAGCACGTGGGCCTGGCCCCGGCCCGGGTGCACGTGGTGCCCAACGGGGTGGATGCCGAGCGCTTCCGTCCCTCCACGTCCGGGCCGGGGCAGGGAGTGGAGCCGCGCGAGCTGGTGGTGGCGTGGATCGGGTCGCTGGAGCCGGTCAAGGGGCTCGACCTGCTGGTCGACGCCCTGGGCCGGGCCGAGGGCGTGCGGGTGCTGCTGGCCGGTGACGGCCCGTCGCGCGAGCACCTGGCCCGACGGGTGGCCGCGGCCGGGCTGCGGGACCGGGTCGAGCTGCTCGGACACGTGGGCGATCCCGAGCGGGTCCTCGCCCGTGCGGACGCGCTCCTGCTGACCTCGCTGGCCGAGAGCTGTCCGATGGTCCTGCTGCAGGCGATGGCGAGCGGGTTGCCGGTGGTGGCGACCTCGGTCGGGGGTGTCCCGGAGCTGCTGCGGCACGAGCGTGAGGCGCTGCTGGTCCCAGCGGGCGACCCCGACGCGGTGGCGACCGCCCTCAGCAGGCTGCGCGACGACCCCGCGCTGCGTCGGGCCCTGGGTGCCGCGGCCCGCCAGCGGGTGCTCGCGCACCACACCCTGGAGGGCTGCCTGGACGACCTGGAGCGGGTCTATGCCGGAGGTCGACCGTGCGGCTGCTGATGTCGATCGCCGAGATGGGTTCGGGGGGAGCGGAGACGCTCGTGACCGACCTCGCCGCCTCGCTCGTGGCCGGCGGGCACGACGTCTGCGTGGCCAGTGACGACGGCTGGCGTGCCCAGCAGCTGGAGACTGCGGGGATCACCCACCTGCCGGTCCCGATGCGGGTGGCCGGTCGTCGCCGGCTCGCGCTGGCCGGGGCCCGGGTGGCGCGCTGGAGCCTGAGGGGGCGTCCGGACCTGGTGCACGCGCACAACGTGCGGGCCACCCTGGCGGGTCGGCTGGGCACCTGGGCGACCGGACACCCTCCGGTCCTGACGACCGTCCACGGCCTGGCGCCCGAGGACTACTTGCCCGCCGTGCGGGTGCTCGGCCGGTGGTCCGACCTCGTCGTCGCGGTCTCGACCTCGGTGGCCGACGACCTCGCCCGCTGGGGTCTGCCCCCGGAGCGCATCCGGGTGGTGCCCAACGCGGTCCCCGTGCCGGTCCTGCCGTCCCGGGCCGACGCCCGGCGCGCGCTCGGGCTGGGCGAGGGGGAGCAGGTCGCGCTGTGCGTCGCCCGGCTGGTGTCGCCCAAGCGCCAGGACCTCCTGGTCGCGGCCTGGGCCCGCCGCGGCACCGGCACGCTGCTGCTGGCCGGGGACGGCCGCGAGCGCGAGCGCCTGGACCGGCTGGTCGGTCGTCTCGGGCTCCGCAGCAGGGTGCGGCTGCTGGGCACCCGCAGCGACGTCACCGACCTCCTGGCAGCGTGCGACGTCGCCGTGGTGCCCAGCGACCGCGAGGGGTTGTCGATGGCGGCCCTCGAGGCTCTCGCCGCGGGGGTGCCGCTCGTGGCGAGCGACGTCGGCGGCCTGCGGGACCTCGCCGACGCCGCACGGCTCGTGGAACCCGGCGAGGTCGACGCGCTGCAGGCTGGACTGGACGCCGTCCTCGACGACCCGGCGTACGCGGCGCGGCTGGTGGGATGTGGCCACGAGCTCGTCCGGCGACGCTTCTCGGTCGAGTCGATGCGGGCCGACTACCTGCGCCTGTACGGCGAGCTCGGGGCCGGTCCTGGGACATGAGCGGTGTTCAGGTTCGACGTCGGTGGACGTTTGGACACCCAACCAACGGGTAGGTTCTCAGGCGGATGCGACGACCGGATCTCCGGGTCGGCCCGGCATCCACCTGATTCTTCTGGGGGGAAGACGAATGGACATGCGAGACCTCGGCGGCGCCCTGTGGCGCCAGCGGTGGCTGGTCATCCTCGTGGTGACGCTCGTCGGCGGAGCCGTCGCCCTGGGTGTCGTCCTGGCGCCGAAGACCTACAGCGCGCGCGCTGAGGTCGCGGCCGCGGCAGCGGGAGGCAGCACCGGCGAGGACCTCGACTCCCTGCGCGGCACGCTGGCCGAGAACGCCAACTCCACCGACGTGATGGAGCAGGTCCGCACCCAGCTCGACGTCGAGCGCAGCGTCGACGAGCTGACCCGCAACGTCGAGGCGAGCTGGGTCGAGGGCACCGTCCTGATCCGGGTCGAGGCCCGTGACTCCGATCCCCGGGTCGCAGCCGACATCGCCAACCTCGTCACGGCGGCGCTGCCGCTCAAGGACCCCAGCGAGGGCGCCTTCCGGTTCTCCCCGAGCGACCCCGCGCGGGTGCCACTGACCTTCTCGAGCCCCAACCTGCTCCTGGCCATCGGCGTCGGCGCCCTGCTCGCCCTGGTCCTGGGCCTCTCCGCCGCACTGGTGCGCGACCGACGCACCTACACCGTCTCCAGCGCCGCCACCGTCGAGCAGGTGCTCGACATCCCTGTGCTCGCTCACATCCAGCCGCCCCGGGAGCCGGGGCTGCTGGCGATGTACGCCGGCACCCCGGACGCCGACATCTTCCGGCGACTGCGGGTCTCGATCGAGGTCGAGGCCAGCGGTGACCCGGCGGGACTGGTCGTGGTGACCGGCGTCACCGACGGCGACCTCAACGCCTGGCTGGCCGCCAACCTGGCGATCTCGTTGGCCGGTGTCGGCCGGCACACGCTCCTCGTCGATGCCCGCATGGGTGCCGGTGCCTCGCGTCCCACCGACCTCGAACCCGCCTCGGCCGGTCTCTACGAGGTGCTGCGGGGGGCGCCGCTCGCGTCCGCGCTCAACCCCGGACCGGTCGACGGCCTCGAGGTCATCTCGTCCGGACGCTGGGGTGCGGAGTCGCACGGCGAGCTGCTCGAGACCGGCTTCGCCGAGGCCGCCCAGGACATGCGGGACGGGTTCGACGTCGTGGTGGTGATCGCCAACTCGATCACCGACAGCGACGACGCCGCGATCATGGGCAGCCAGGGTGCTGTCCTGCTCGGTGTCACCGAGGGCGAGCTGCGGCCCCACGAGCTCACCAAGGTGCACTACCGCCTCGTGGCCTCCGGCTCCCGGCTGCTGGGTGCTGTCCTCGTCGGGCGGAGCAAGGACAAGTGGGCGGCCTGAGCCGTCGCCGGCACGCCGCTCTGCATGCCGGGCGGCCCCGGGTCCTGCACACCTCGATCCCCACCAGCGAGGGCACTGCCGGCGTGCTGCTGACCTACGTCAAGGACCAGGTCGAGCGTGGCTGGAGCGTCACCGTCGCCTGTCCGTCGGAGGGCTGGCTGGGCTACTCGGCACGCGAGGTGGGTGCCGAGGTGCTGTGGTTCGACGCCACCCGCGAACCCGGGCCGAGCGTCGCGGAGGAGGTCGGGCGCTACGCGCGCATCGTCGCCGAGGTCGAGCCCGACCTGGTGCACCTGCACAGCTCGAAGGCCGGGCTGGTCGGCCGGCTGGCGGTGCGCAGCGAGGTGCCGACGATCTTCCAGCCGCACGGCTGGTCCTTTCTGGCGGGCAACGGGCTCAAGAGCCGCCTGGCCACCCGCTGGGAGCGGTGGGCGGCCCGCCGCTGGACCGACCAGCTGATCTGCGTCAGCGACGGCGAGGCTGCCATGGGCCGCGAGCACGGGGTGCTCGCACCGGTCTCGGTGGTGCCCAACGGCGTGGACCTCGAACGGTTCACGCTCACCGACACCGACGAGCGCCGCGAGGCGCGGCGCGCCCTGGGCCTGCACGAGCGTGCGCCGACCGCTGTGTGCATCGGGCGGCTGAGCGCGCAGAAGGGGCAGCACGTGCTGCTCGACGCCTGGCCCGCCGTGCTGCGCGAGCTGCCGGACGCACGCCTGGTGCTCGTGGGCAGCGGCCCCGACGAGGCCGAGCTGCGCGAGCGGGCCGCCTCGCTGGAGGGCGTGCAGATGGTCGGGCCACGCAGCGACGTGCCGACCTGGCTCAGCGCCGCCGACGTCGTGGTCTTCCCCTCGCAGTACGAGGGCGCGGCGCTCGCCCCGATGGAGGCCATGGCCGCCGGGCGCAGCGTGATCGCCTCGTGGATCGAGGGGATCGAGGAGAGCCTGCCCTACGAGTGCGGCGCCATGGTGCGTCCCGACCGGCCCGACGAGTTCGCGGAGGCCATCCTCACGCGACTGGGGAACCCCGAGGCTGCCGACGCCGAGGGGATGCGGGGCTGGCGCCACGTGCTGAGCACCCGCGACGCCGCCGAGTCGGCGCGGCGGGTCAGCCAGCTCTCGCTGAGTCTGGTGGAGTCCCGGCCTCGACGACGAGGTCCATGAGCTCCCCCTGCTTGCGGGGCTCGCGTCGGGCCACGGTGCGCACCGTGCGCATCACGATCTTCACGTCACCCCACAGCGACCAGTTGGTGATGTAGTAGTTGTCGGCCCGGGCGCGGTCGTCGATCGCGGTGTCCCCGCGCAGGTCGTTGACCTGTGCCCATCCGGTCAGCCCGGTGCGCATCCGGTGCCGGTGGCGGTAGCCCGGGGTGTCCTCCGAGAACTGCTCCACGAAGTGCGGGCGCTCGGGACGCGGGCCCACCAGGCTCATGTCGCCGCGCAGGATGTTCCACAGCTGGGGCAGCTCGTCGATGCCGGTGCGCCGGATGAACCGCCCGACCGAGCCGAGCCGGTCGCTGGTGTCGATGTTCCAGGTGGTGTCCCCCTGCTCGCGGCTGGCGGCCATCGAGCGGAACTTGAGCAGCTCGAAGGTCCGACCGCCGCGCCCGACCCTGGTCTGGCGGAAGATGATGGGCGAGCCGACCTCGCGGCGTACGGCGAGCGCGGTGCCGGCCAGCAGCGGGGCCAGGACCAGCAGCGCCGCGGCCGAGGCCGCGATGTCGATGGCGCGCTTGACGAACATCGAGCCCGGGCGCACCGCCCAGCGGCGCAGGCGCACGAGGCTGACGTCGCTGACGACCTCGACCCGGCGGGCCCGGTCCAGCCCCATCACCTCGAAGAAGCGCGGGATCACGAAGACCTGGTACTGCTGCTCCTGGCAGTGCCGGACGAGCGCGATCGTCTGGTCGTCGGTGCGTGCGCCCCAGGCGAAGACGACGTCATGGATGTTGAGGTCGCGCATCACCCGCGGCAGCGAGCGCAGGTCGCCGAGCAGCGGTGCGGGCAGGGTGCGGGGATCGGCGTCGTCGTCGACGAAGCCGACGGGTGACAACCCGGTCGCGGGGTCGGACTGGAGGGCCCGGGCGAGGCGGATCCCCATGCCGTCGGTCCCGACGATGAGCACCCGGTGCATGAGGGCGCCCCGGCGGCGGCCGGCGCGCAGCAGGGCGTAGCCGACGGCGCGGGCGCCCACGAGCACCACGGCGAGCGCGGCCGTGAACGTCCCGGCGCGCACCAGGGCGTCCCCGCGCGGGGCCGAGGGCTCCAGTCCCAGGCCCAGGACCAGCAGGCCGCCCGTCGTGATGGCGACGAGCAGCGCGGGCAGGTCCTCCAGGACCGACAGCACCAGCCGGGACTGGTAGAGACCCAGGCTCCGCGCCACCAGCGCCAGCGCCAGGGCGGCGCTGCCGAGTGCGACCGGCCAGAGGCCTCGATCGATCCAGAACCCGGTGGCCAGCACGGCCGCCAGGTCGGAGACGACCAGGATCGGACCGATGCCGGACAGACCGGAACGCGCGTGTATCGACTGCTGCAAAGACTCATACCCCCCAAGGCAGGTGCCACCGCCCCCCACGGAAGGCGGCACCAGAGGGAGTCTGCCCGGTCCAGCCGTTTTCACACCTCATCAATACAGGGGATGGGGGCCGGTGTGACCGGGTCCTTGGGCGAAGACTCCAGCAACCTGCGGCGCTTGCTACGCGTGAGTAGGGAAAGTGATCTAGGTTACTGCCGTACCGCGATCATCCCGCCCGCCGCACAGCCAGGAGCGCCATGCCCGCCAATCACGACGCCAGCTTCGTCGACACCATGCCTGCGAACGTCGCCGTCCAGTTCTTCGACCGCGTCGAGAAGTCCTCCTCCGCCGAGGCCTTCCGCTTCCCGGTCGGTGAGAGCTGGGAGTCGGTGACCTGGCGCGAGGCCGGCGACCGGGTCACGGCCCTGGCCGCGGGCCTGCTCGCGCTCGGCATCGAGAGCGAGCAGCGGGTCGGCATCGCCGCCGGCACCCGCTACGAGTGGATCCTCGCCGACCTCGCCGTGATGTGCGCCGGGGCGGCGACCACGACCGTCTACCCCAGCACCAACAGCGAGGACACCGCCTACATCCTCAGCGACTCGGGTTCGCGGGTGGTCTTCGCCGAGGACGACGAGCAGCTGGAGAAGCTGCGCTCGCACCGGGACGAGATCCCCGACGTGATCAAGGTGGTGACCTTCGACGGCACCACCGACGGTGACTGGGTCATCGACATGGACACCCTGGCCGAGATGGGCCGGGCCTACCTGGCCGAGCACCCCAGCATCATCGAGACGACCGCGGCAGCGATCCGTCCCGACCAGCTCGCCACCCTGATCTACACCTCGGGCACCACGGGCCGCCCCAAGGGTGTGCGGCTGCGGCACCGGTCCTGGGTCTTCGAGGGCGAGGCGATCCGGGTGCAGGAGATCCTTGACGACACCGACCTGCACTTCCTGTGGCTGCCGATGGCGCACTCCTTCGGCAAGGTGCTGCTCTCCGCGCAGCTGGCCTGCGGATTCGCCACGGCGATCGACGGCCGCGTCGAGAGGATCATCGACAACCTGGCGGTCGTGAAGCCGACCTTCATGGGCGCGGCCCCGCGCATCTTCGAGAAGGCCTACTCGCGCATCCACATGATGCAGGCCGCCGAGGGCGGCGCCAAGGAGAAGCTCTTCAACAAGGCCTTCGCCGTGGGCGCCCGGTTCGACGAGCTCGAGCGTGAGGGCAAGTCGGTCCCGCTGGGGCTGAAGCTGCAGCACGGCCTGTTCGACAAGCTGGTCTTCAGCAAGGTGCGCGCCCGCTTCGGCGGACGGGTCCGGTTCTTCATCTCCGGCTCCGCGGCACTCAACGCCGAGATCGGGCAGTGGTTCCACAGCGCGGGCATCCTCATCCTCGAGGGCTACGGCATGACCGAGAACGCCGCCGGCGCCACGGTCGGCCACCCCGAGGAGTACAAAATGGGCACCGTCGGCCAGGCCCTCCCGGGTGCGGAGGTGCGCATCGGCGAGAACGACGAGGTGCAGCTGCGCGGCCCGCACGTCATGGAGGGCTACCACAACCTGCCCGAGGAGACCGCCCAGGCGTTCACCGAGGACGGGTGGTTGCGCACCGGGGACAAGGGCAGCCTGGACGCCGATGGCTTCCTGACCATCACCGGACGCATCAAGGACCTCTTCAAGACCTCCGGCGGCAAGTACATCGCGCCCCCGGCCATCGAGGCGAAGTTCAAGGCCATCTGCCCCTACGTCAGCCAGTTCATGGTCTTCGGCAACGAGCGCAACTACGTCGTCGCCCTGGTCACCCTCGACCCCGACGCCATCGCCGGCTGGGCCGAGGAGAACCAGATGGCGGGCAAGGACTACACCGAGGTCGTCCGCTCCGAGCAGGTCCGCGAGATGGTCGGCGGCTACGTCGAGCAGCTCAACGCCCGGCTCAACCGGTGGGAGACCATCAAGAAGTGGGACATCCTCGACCACGACCTGACCATCGAGTCGGGTGAGCTGACCCCCTCGATGAAGGTCAAGCGCAACGTCGTGGAGGACAACAACAAGGCGAAGATCGAGGCTTTCTACAGCTGAGACCCCTGCAGCACCTCCCCGGGCCCGCGCCCCCGTCCCCACGGGTGCGCGGGCCCGGGTGCGGGTGGGGGAGGATGGCGAGATGCCCTCCACCCCGCTCGGCGGCGAACCCGCCCCGTCCGACGGCTCGCTGCCCGATGCCGCGCTGGCCGAGCTGGGCCAGCGCCCGTTCGGCCTCTACGTCCACGTGCCGTTCTGCACGGTGCGCTGCGGCTACTGCGACTTCAACACCTACACCGCCGAGGAGCTCGGCCCGACCGGGGGCGCGCCCGGTGCCTCACGGGCGACGTACGCCCAGGCGGCCGTGGCCGAGGTGCGCCGGGCGCGCCGGGTGCTGGGTGAGCAGGACCTGCCCGTCTCCACCATCTTCTTCGGTGGTGGCACCCCCACCCTGCTGAGCCCCGACGACCTCGGCTCGGTCGTCGCGGCCGTGGCCGAGGAGTTCGGGCTGGCGCCCGACGTCGAGGTGACCACCGAGTCCAACCCCGACTCCGTGGACGCCGCGTCCCTCGAGCGGCTGCGCGAGGTCGGCATCAACCGGGT
Organism: Nocardioides dokdonensis FR1436; assembly: GCF_001653335.1. Lineage (NCBI taxonomy): Bacteria > Bacillati > Actinomycetota > Actinomycetes > Propionibacteriales > Nocardioidaceae > Nocardioides > Nocardioides dokdonensis. Next base: position 4,004,871 of record NZ_CP015079.1, on the reverse strand, counting down.
CTCCTTCGGCATGCAGTCGCAGGTCCCGCACGTGCTGGCGGTCCTCGACCGCACCCACGACCCGCGACGGGTGCCCGCGGTGGTCGACTGGGCGCGGGCCGCCGGCTTCGAGCAGGTCAGCCTCGACCTGATCTACGGCACCCCGGGGGAGTCACAGGAGGACTGGATCACCTCGGTCGACGCCGCGGTCGCGTGCGCCCCCGACCACGTGTCGGCCTACTCCCTCATCGTGGAGGACGGCACCGCCCTGGCCCGACGGGTACGCCGCGGCGAGCTCCCGATGCCCGACGAGGACGACCTCGCCGACAAGTACGCGCTGGCCGACGAGCGGTTCGTGGCCGCGGGGCTGGGCTGGTACGAGGTCTCCAACTGGTCGACCGGCCCCGACACCCGCTGCCGGCACAACCTGCTCTACTGGACCGGCGGCGACTGGTGGGGCGTGGGCCCCGGCGCGCACTCGCACGTCGGCGGGGTCCGCTGGTGGAACGTCAAGCACCCCGCGGCGTACGCCGACCGGATCGGCGCGGGGCTGAGCCCCGCCCAGGCCCGAGAGGTGCTGGGCGCCGAGGACCGTCGCGTCGAGCGGGTGCTGCTCGAGCTGCGGCTGCGCGACGGCCTCGACGTGGCGGTGCTCGACGGGCCCGGTCGCGCCGCCGTGCCCGACCTGGTCCGGCGCGGGCTGCTGCTCGAGCGCGGCGGGCGGGTGGTGCTCACCGAGCAGGCGCGCCTGCTGGCCGACGGCGTGGTGCGCGAGCTGCTGGCCTGAAGCCTCAGCTGACCATCCGGATGGTCAGCGGGTAGCGGTACTCCTCGCCGTTGGCGGTCTTGACCGACCCCATGATCGTGAAGATCAGCCACAGCAGGCCCACGACCGGCAGCAGCAGGATGCCGACGAGCACGAAGATCAGCACGAACGAGATCGCGCCGTAGATGAACATCGAGAGCTGGAAGTTCAGCGACTCCACGGCCTGGCGGCGCACGTAGGGGGAGGTGGACCCCTTGAGCAGCAGCACCAGCAGCGGACCGAGGAAGGCCAGGGCCACGAAGGCGCCCACGAGTGCCGACCAGTGGGCCGCGCCGCCCCAGGTCCGCTCCTCGGGGGTGAGACCGCCCTGCTGGTACGGCGGCTGGTGAGGGGGCTGGTGCGGGGGTTGGGGCTGGTACGGCGGGGGTGCGTCGCTCATCTGGTCCTCCTGGTCGGGTGCGGGACTCAGTCGACGGTCACGAAGTCGATGAGCTCCTCGACCCTACCGAGGAGCGCGGGCTCGCAGTCGTCGTAGGACTGCACCCGGCCCAGGATCTGCTTCCAGGCGCGCGCGATGTCGGCCTGGTCGCGGTGCGGCCAGCCCAGGTGCTGGCACACGCCCTTCTTCCACTCGATGCTGCGCGGGATGGTCGGCCACTGCGCCAGACCGAGCCGGTCGGGCTTGACGGCCTGCCACACGTCGACGAACGGGTGCCCCACGATCAGGACGTGCTTGCCGACGGGGGAGCGCACGATCGCGTCGGCGATGCGGCTCTCCTTCGATCCCTTGACCAGGTGGTCGACGAGCACACCCACCCGGCGACCGGGCCCGGGACGGAAGTCGCGGAGGTGGTCGGCCAGGTCGTCGACGCCGCCGAGGTACTCCACGGCCACGCCCTCGATGCGCAGGTCGTCGCCCCACACCTTCTCGACCAGCTCGGCGTCGTGGCGGCCCTCGACGAAGATCCGGCTGGCGCGGGCCACCCGTGCCTTCGCGTCGTGCACGGCGACGGACCCCGAGGCGGTGCGGGTCGCGCGGGCCGGCGCGGCGCGGGTGACAGGGGCGGTGAGGATGACCGGACGCCCCTCGAGCAGGAAGCCGGCGCCGAGCGGGAACGTGCGCCGACGCCGACGCCGGTCCTCCAGGGTCACGGTGTGCAGGTCGCGGTCGACCTGCACCACCTCCCCGCAGAAGTCGGTGGTGACCTCCTCGACCACCTCGCCGAGGGTCGCCGGCGCCTCGGTGGCACGGCCCCGCTTGGGGGCGCGCCAGTCGCCGGACAGGACGTCACTGCCGTATCGGTCGCTCACCGGCACGAGGCTAGGAGAGCACGCGGGCGTCGTGCGGCGGGCGCGCCGGTCAGGAGTCCTCGGCGTCGTCGGGGTCGGGCATCTCGTCGGCGCGCTTGCCCTCGTCGAGGACGTCGGAGTCCTCGCCGGACGGGCGGCCCTCGGCCAGCGGGTTGTCCTCGGAGGGCACCAGGTCGGGGGGCAGCTGGTCGTCGGAGATGCCGGCGGTCTCGGTGTCGTTCTCGCTCATGGCGTGACGCTAGCCCGCGGTGTGGCGTTGGTCACCCACCCTGTCGGGCGCTCAGATCAGGGGGAGCCGCTTCTGGCTGCGCGGCAGGTGCTCGTAGCCCAGGCGCACGGCCGTGGCCAGGTAGCGCTCCTCCCACGGCCAGGTGCCGGCCGCCAGCGCCTCGTCGACGGGCACTCCGCGTCCGGCGAGGTCGCGGATCGTCTCGGCGACGATGCCGAGCTCGTTGCGCTGCACCTCCACGAACTCACGGTCGACGACGGCCCCGTGGCCGGGCACGACGGTGCTGGCGCCGGTGGTGAGCCCGAGCACGATGTCGAGGGACAGCGGCCACTGCATCGGGAAGGAGTCAGGTCCGAAGGCCGGCGGTGCCGACTCCTCGACCAGGTCGCCGGCGATCAGGACCCGGGCGTCCGGCACCAGGACGACCAGGTCGCCGGAGGTGTGGGCGGGCCCGGGGTGGACCAGCTCGAGCACCCGGTCACCGAGGTCGAGGACGGCGGCGGAGGAGAAGGTGTGGTCGGGCAGGACGATCTCGGTGCTGCGCACCTCCTCGTCGCGGGGGTCGGCGGGCTCGCCGGCGTACGTCGCCTGGCGCCCGGAGTCCGCGAAGTCGCGCAGCTCCGCCAGCGCCTGCTCGTGGGCGTGGACGGGGACCGCGGGATCGGCCTCGCGGAACGCGGCGTTGCCGAAGCAGTGGTCGAGGTGCGCGTGGGTGTTGACCACGGCCACGACGTCGCCGGCTCCGAGGTGGCGCACGTCGTCGAGGACCCGGCGCCCTGCGGCGGTCGAGGCGTGCGTGTCGACCACCACGAGGCCGCGCTCGCCGGCCACGACGCTCACGTTCGCGTCGAACCACTCGTAGCGGGCCACCCAGACCCGGTCCCCGACCTCTGTGAACGTCATGGCCGCACCCTAGGACCCGCGCGGCCGGGCGCCACGATCCCGCGGTGCCTGCCGCACGAGGTGAGGGGGTGGCACGACTGCTTGTAGGATTGGCACTCCGACGCGACGAGTGCCAACCTCGAGGGTCGGACCGGTTCAGTCCACGGCAAGCTCAGTCCACGGCAAGCTCAGTCCACGGCAAGGAGGCGACGATGCAGGAGGACCGCAGGCTCGCTGTGCTCCGAGCCATCGTGGAGGACTACGTGCACACCGAGGAGCCGGTCGGTTCCAAGGCGCTCGTCGAGCGCCACGGCCTGGGGGTCTCGCCGGCCACGGTCCGCAACGACATGGCCGTGCTCGAGGACGAGGGCTACATCAGGCAGCCGCACACCAGCGCGGGGCGGGTGCCCACCGACAAGGGCTACCGGATGTTCGTGGACCGTCTCACCACGGTCAAGCCGCTCAGCTCGGCCGAGAAGCGGGCGATCTCCAGCTTCCTCGACGGCGCGGTGGACCTCGACGACGTCGTCCAGCGCTCGGTCCGGCTGCTCTCCCAGCTGACCCGCCAGGTCGCCGTGGTGCAGTACCCCACGTTCTCGCGCTCCACGGTGCGCCACGTGGAGCTCGTCGCGCTCGCTCCGCGTCGCTTGCTGGTGGTGCTGATCCTCAGCACCGGCCGAGTGGAGCAGCGTGTGGTGGAGCTGCCGGCCGACCTCTCCGACGACACCCTCGCCGACCTGCGCCGCCTCGTGCTGAGCGCGGCGGTCGGCCAGACCATCGCCGATGCCATGACCGAGCTGCGGGCGGCCGTCCCGCCGGTCGGCGACGGCACCACGGCCGCGGTCGTCGAGGTGCTCAACGACGCGCTCGGCGACGAGCGCTCCGACCACAAGATCGCCGTCGGCGGCACCGCGAACCTCGCGCGCTACGGCGACTCGTTCGACTCCGCGGTCCGCCCCCTGCTCGAGGCGCTCGAGGAGCACGTGGTGCTGCTCAAGCTGCTCGGCGAGGCCGGCACCGGTGGCCTGGTCACGGTGCGCATCGGTGCCGAGGGCCCCTACGAGGAGCTCGCCTCGACCAGCGTCGTCTCCACCGGCTACGGGCCGGCCGACGAGTCGTTGGCCACCCTCGGCATCGTCGGGCCGACCCGGATGGACTACCCCGGCACCATGGCTGCGGTGCGTGCCGTGGCCCGTTACGTCTCCCGCATCCTCGACGAGGGCTGAGCCCCGTCCTCGCAGCACCCGCCCGCCTCCAGTCAGTCAGTACGACCCCGTTAGGAACATGGTGAGCCAGGACCTCTACGACCTCCTCGGCGTCTCTCGCGACGCCGACGCCGACGCGATCAAGAAGGCGTACCGCAAAGCCGCGCGCCAGCACCACCCGGACGTCAACCCCGATCCTGCGAGCAAGGAGAAGTTCGGCGAGGTCTCGCGCGCCTACGAGGTCCTCTCCGACCCGCAGAAGCGGGCGGCGTACGACCGTGGGGGCGACCCGTTCGGCGGTGCCGGGGCGGGTGGTTTCGGCCAGGGCGCCGGGTTTTCGTTCACCGACATCATGGATGCCTTCTTCGGAGGAGGCGGTCAGGGCGGTGGCCAGGGCCGTGGTCCGCGTCCGCGCGTACGCCGCGGCCAGGATGCGCTGATCCGGATCGAGATCGAGCTCGCGGAGGCCGCCTTCGGGGTGACCCACGAGCTCAAGGTCGACACCGCGGTCACCTGCACCACCTGCGGCGGCGACGGTGCGGCCGCGGGCAGCCACCCGATCCCGTGCGAGACCTGTGGCGGGCACGGCGAGGTCGCGCACGTCCAGCGCTCGTTCCTCGGCGAGGTCCGCACCCTGCGCCCGTGCGCGGCCTGCCGCGGCTTCGGCTCGGTCATCCCCGACCCGTGCCGCGAGTGCTCCGGTGACGGCCGGGTCCGCTCGCGTCGCGCCCTGAGTGTGAAGATCCCCGCGGGCGTCGACACCGGCACCCGGGTCCAGCTCTCCGAGGAGGGCGAGGTCGGGCCCGGTGGTGGTCCCGCCGGCGACCTCTACGTCGAGATCCACGTGGCGCCGCACGACGTCTTCACGCGTCAGGGCAACGACCTGCACTGCACGGTCACGGTGCCGATGACCGCGGCCGCGCTGGGCACCACGCTGACGATCCCGACGCTCGAGGCCGACGTCGCCTCCGAGGACAGCGACCCCGCGCTCGAGACGTCCTTCGAGCTCGAGGTCCGACCGGGCACCCAGTCGGGCATGGAGCAGGTGCTGCGCGGGCGCGGCGTACCCGGGTTGCGCGGCGGGCGGGGCGACCTGGTCGTCACCGTCGCCGTCGAGACCCCCGGTCGCCTCGACGCCCGCCAGGAGGAGCTGCTGCGCGAGCTGGCCGCGCTGCGCGGCGAGGAGGCTCCCGACGGGCAGGTCCACCCGGGGGGCCCGAAGTCGGTCTTCGGTCGGCTCCGCGACGCCTTCAACGCGCACTGAGGGGCTGGGGTGTCCCTGCCGGTGCACCTGGTGCCGACGCTCGCCGAGGCGCGGGTCGGGTCCGAGGTCACGGTCGAGGGCGACGAGGCCCACCACGCGGTCGCCGTGCGGCGCCTGCGCGTGGGTGAGCAGGTCGTGCTCACCGACGGTCGCGGCGTCTCGGTGCGTGGCGAGGTCACCAGCACCGGCAAGAGGGTCTTCGTCGTCGAGGCGCTCGACGTCGAGACGGCGCCCGAGCCCGCTCCCTCGGTGACGGTCGTGCAGGCGCTGCCCAAGGGGGACCGGGGCGAGCTCGCGGTCGAGGTGCTCACCGAGGTCGGGGTGGCCCGGATCGTGCCGTGGGCCGCGTCGCGCTCGGTCGCGGTCTGGAAGGGCGAGCGCGCCGCCAAGTCGGTGGCCCGCTGGCGCTCCACCGCCCGCGAGGCCGCCAAGCAGGCCCGTCGGGCCTGGCACCCCGAGGTCGACCCGATGGCCAGTACTGCCGAGGTCGTGGCCCTGCTGGCCGGCGCCGACCTCGCTGTCGTCCTGCACGAGGACGCCACGGACTCCCTCGCCGATCTCCTCGTCCCCGCCGAGGGCCACCTCGTGGTCGTCGTCGGGCCCGAGGGCGGCATCGCCCCCGACGAGCTCACCGCCTTCGTCGCCGCCGGCGCCCGCTCCGTCCGGCTGGGTGCCGAGGTGCTGCGGACCTCCACCGCCGGCCTGGCCGCCACCGCCGCCCTGCTCTCCCGCACCCCGCGCTGGTCCTGAGCCTCAGCGCTGCCGGGCAGGGCGTGACGCTGGCCGACCCGAGGGGGGTCCTGGGTGGTCAGGTCGGTGGTGGGGCGCCGGGGCGGGGTGCTTGGCCGAGGTCGGTGGTGGTGAGGGGTTCGACGAGGTACTGGTAGCCGTGCGGGCTGGTCCAGAGGAACCCGGTGGGGGTGGGCCGGTAGTGCCAGGCGGTGTGGGTCTCGTCCGGCTTGCGGCGTCGCGCCCGTCGGGTGCAGTGCGGGAAGCTGCAGCGCGGGTGGCGTTGGCGGGTCTGCTCGGCGAGGCGTTCGGGGATCTCGTAGGTGTCGACCGCCTCGGTCGACGTGAGGTCGACGGACCGGCGTTGGAAGGCCTGGAGTCCGGGGTGGTCGGCGAACCAGTGGATGTCTTGGCTGGTGATCGGTGATGCCTGCGTGCGTGGTCCGGCGCGGTCGGCTGGGTGCGGAAGGGGTGCTCGAACGCCTCGGCGTCGATGCCGCCACGGACGCTGCTGGGCAGGTCGGTGACGGTGCGCCAGGCGACCTGGGTGCCGGGGACGCGGAGCCACTCGGTGACCTGGTCGAGGGTGATGAGGCTGCGGGTCTCCTCGATGCGGGCGAGGTGGATGCCGGCGCCGGTGGTGGTGGGGTCGACTCCGCGCAGGGCTTGGTCGGTGAGGTGGACGTTGAGCACGACCTGGCGTGCGGGCACCCGGGCTGCGGAGTCGTCGCCAGTGAGGTCGAGGGCGTCGGCGAGGTCGAGGCAGCCGGTGATGTCGACGGTGCCGTCGACCTGTTGGCCACCGGCGGTGGCGGAGGCGAGGTGGATGGCGAGGTTGCGGGTCTCGGCCGCGATGAGTAGCCGTTCCTCGGCTTCCTCGGGGTCGAAGCGGGCTCGGGCTTCTTCGACGAGTCGGTCGATCCCGGCGTAGGAGAGGGTGGCGGCGACGGGGGCGAGGTGCTGGTCGACGAACGCGGCACCGTCCAGCGGGAGTCCGAGGGTGGCTTCGGCGACACGGCTGGATCGCCACACCGGCACCCGGCCGGCCACGACCTGGCGTGCAGGCGCGGGAGGCGGTAGCGGATCTCGACGACGTGGGCGACGTAGCGCACCGCGGCGTCGCTCGACATCCCGAGCGCGGTGCCGTACTCGATGATCGCGAACTCACTGACCTTCGGCGCCCCGAGACCGGCCAGCTCGATCATCACCCCATCTGGGCGGTGAACGACGGGCAGCGGGTTTGCCGGCGTGACCGGTGCCGACCAGGAGGCCTAGGGTGTGGTGGTCGTCACCATCGTCTTCGGGAGGTCCTGTGAGCGCGTCCGCTGCCGTCGCGGAGGAGAAGCGCCGCGGCGCCTTCTCGTCCCGCCGGGTGTTCATCCTGGCGGCGATCGGCTCGGCCGTGGGGCTGGGCAACATCTGGCGCTTCCCCTACGTCGCCTACGAGAACGGCGGGGGAGCGTTCGTCATCCCCTACCTGGTCGCGCTGCTCACGGCCGGCATCCCGTTCCTGCTGCTCGACTACGGCATCGGCCACAAGTTCCGCGGCTCGCCGCCGCTCTCCTTCGCCCGGATGCGTCGCGGCGCGGAGGGCATCGGGTGGTGGCAGGTCGGCATCTGCGCCGTCATCGCGATCTACTACGCCGCCGTGCTGGCCTGGGCGGTGCGCTACACGTTCTTCTCCTTCAACAAGTCCTGGGGTGCCAAGCCCGGCGACTTCTTCATCGGGGAGTTCCTGCAGACCAGCGAGCCGGGGGTCAGCGCGACCCCGGTCGCCGGCGTGCTGATCCCGCTGGTCGTGGTGTGGGCCCTGGTCATCGGCCTGCTGGCGCTCGGTGTGCAGAAGGGCATCGGCGCCACGGCGGCGGTCTTCATCCCGATCTTGGTGCTCAGCTTCGGCGCGCTCGTCGTGGTCGCGCTGTTCCTTCCCGGTGCCGGACAGGGCCTCGAGGCGCTCTTCGAGCCCAGCTGGAGCGCCCTGGCTGAACCGAGCGTGTGGGCCGCGGCCTTCGGCCAGATCTTCTTCTCGCTGTCGATCGGCTTCGGCATCATGATCACCTACTCGTCGTACGTGCGCCGCCACACCGACATGCCCGGTGCGGGTCTCGTCGTCGGGTTCTCCAACTCCGGCTTCGAGCTGCTCGCCGGCATCGGCGTCTTCTCCGCCCTCGGCTTCATGGCCCAGGACCAGGGCCAGGAGGTCGGTGAGGTCGCCTCGAGCGGCGTGGGCCTGGCCTTCATCGCCTTCCCGGCGATCATCAACGAGGCACCGGCGGGGGCCTTGATCGGTGTCCTGTTCTTCGCCTCGCTGGTCATCGCCGGCCTGACGTCGCTGATCTCGATCACCGAGGTCGTCATCTCCGCGGTGCGCGACAAGTTCGAGCTCGAGCGGGTCGCCGCCACGCTGGTGGTGGCGCTGCCCATGGCCCTGGTGAGCGTGCTGTTCCTCGGCACCACGAGCGGCCTGCACGTGCTCGACATCGTCGACCACTTCATCAACCAGTTCGGCATCCTGCTGGTCGCGGTGGTCTCGATGGTCGTCGTCGTGTGGGGCCTCAAGGCGCTGCCGATGCTGGCCGCCCACCTCAACGACCACACCTCGGTGCACATCGGGCTGTGGTGGCGTGCCCTGGTCGGGGTGGTCACCCCGCTGGCGCTGACATACGTGCTCGTCGACTCGTTCATCACCGACGTGCAGACGCCGTACGGCGACCCGACGGCGCCGTTCCCGACCTGGATGCTGGCCGTGTTCGGCTGGGGCTCGGCGCTCGCGGTGATCGTGGTCGGCTTCGTGCTGGCGCGGCTGCGCTGGCGCGACGAGGCCACGGTCGACGGCCCGGTCGAGGAACGGACAGGTCCCACGAGCACCCAGGAAGGAGTGCAGCGATGAGCACGTCAGCGATCGTGATGATGGTGGTGGCGATGCTGGTGATCTGGGGCGGCCTGGCCCTGGCGATCATCAACCTCAACAGGTCGCCGGCCACCCCGCCGGCCAGCGAGGTCCACCGCGACCTGTAGCCGCGGCGGGCCCGCCGCCTCGTACGTCGTCGGGCTCAGCCGACGCTGATCACCTTGGTGTCCTCGAACGGGCCGGGCCCCTCGGCGCCGCCCGTGGGGTCGTCGGTCATCGCCGCGAACGTGTACTCACCCGGCTCGAGGCCGGAGACGTCGACCTCGCTGGACCACGGGTAGAGCCGGTCCATCCAGCCCTCCGCGGTGGCGAAGCCGTCGACGACCACGGCACCCGAGGCGTCGCGCACCTGCCACGGCACGGTGGCCTCGAACGACGACGCGACACCGCTGGCGGTGAAGGTGCCGGACACCTCGGCGTCGGACTCCGGGCTGGTGACGCTGACCAGAGCCAGCACATCGAGCTGGGACTTGTTCTTGACGCCGCCGCCGGTGGCGATGCCGAACATCGGCACGGCGGGTCCGTCGGGCTCGCCGACGACCTGCACGGGCGCGCGGCTCTGGAGCGCACCCTGGACGGTGTAGACGAGCGCCTGCATGGCCAGGCGGGCCTGCTTCTTCGACGTCCCCGCGGGCCGGTCGGCCCAGCGGTCGTCGGGCACCTGCGCGATGATCAGGTCGGCGGCCTCGTCGAGGCGGACCGACGAGAAGCTGCCGTCGACGGGGAACGCCGCGCGGTAGTCGGGGTCGGCGGGCACGCCGGCGGCCACCATGTCGGCGGCCCCGAGCGCGGGGTCGCCGCTGACCTTGCGGAACTCGCGGTACAGCCGCGGGCCCATCGGGCTGTCACCCACGTAGTAGACCGGCACGGTGCTGGTCTCCTCAGGCTCCTGCGTCGCGGGCTCGCTCGCCGTGGGCGACGGCTCCGTGCTGACGGAGGGCTCCGTCTCGCCGGCCGTCGGGCTGCTGGTGCTGCCCGCCGGGGCGGGGTCGTCGGCGCGGTCGCCGTCGTTGTCGCCGCAGCCGGCCAGGACGCCGAGCGCCAGGGCAGCCGTCGCAGCGCCTGCCAGCGATCGGTGCAGCCGCGCGCGGCCGGTACGGCGGCTGCGGGTGGGGGTGGTCGGTGTGGTCATGGTGCTCTCCCTCGTGCTCACGGGACCACGATGGCCCGTGTGTCGGTGAACGGCCCGCCCGACTCGCCGCCGGAGGGGTCGCTGGTCATGGCGACGAACGTGTAGGTGCCTGGTGCGAGGCCCGAGACGTCGACCTCGGCCGCCCAGGGGTAGAGCCGGTCCATCCAGCCCTCGGCGGTGGCGAAGCCGTCCAGGACCACCTCGTCCGCGGCGTCGCGGACCTCCCACGGCACCGTCGCCTCGAACGACGACGCGCGCCCGGTCGCGGTGAACGTGCCGCTCACCTGCTGGCCCTCGGCGGGTGAGTCGATGCTCACCAGGGCGAGCACGCCGAGGTCGTTGCCGTCCGGTCCCACCCCTACGCCCTCGGACGGACCGGACGGGTCGCTGGTCTCGATGCTGACCTCCACCCGCTCCCCGAGGACGTCCCAGGCGGTGTGGGCGATCTGCCGGGCCCCGAGGGCGCCGCTGCGCGGAGTCGACCCGCCCCGGGTCAGCAGGACGTCGACGGAGCCGTCGGCGTCCTGCTCGACCGACTCCACGAGGTGGCCGTCCCAGGCGGAGCGGTAGTCCGGGTCGTCGGGGCTGCCCTCGACGACGGCGCGCACCGCGGCCGCGAGCTTGTTCTCGCCGGGGGCGACGACCACCTCGGTCAGCTCCCGGTAGAGCCGCGGCCCCTGGGGGGTGGTGCCCAGCCAGTAGAGCTCCACGTCGGCGGTCACGGCCGGTCGCGCCACGGACGGTGCGGCCGGGTCGACCGCCCGGTCGTCGGCGGGACCGCCGCCGAGCACGGCCACGGCCGTCACGACCGCGGCGGCGGCCAGCAGCCCGCCGCCGGCGTACCACCACCGGCGCGGCGAGGCGCTGCTGCCGGCACCGCGGGTGCGGGCGCGGATCTCGCCGAGGCTGTCGGTGGGCTCGACGCCGTCGACGGCCTCGGACAGCAGCCGGGTCAGGTCAGCATCGGAGCGGGGGTCGTGGGCGTTCATGAGCGGTCCTCCAGGTACGACGCGAGCAGCTCGCGCAGGCGGGCGGAGCCGCGGGAGGCGTGGCTCTTCACCGAGCCGCGGCTGATGCCCAGCGCGTCGGCGATCTCGGCCTCGGAGAGGTCGAGGTAGTGGCGCAGCGCGAGCACCTCGCGCTGCCGCTCGGGCAGGGCGCGCATCGCGTCGAGCACGGCCTCGCGACGGGCGGCGACCAGGCTGCGCTCGTCGGCACCGGGCGCGGTGGCCGGCGGCGGCTGGGCGGCGAGGTGTCGGTGCACCACCGCGCGGTGGCGCAGCGCGGAGCGGGAGCCGTTCACGACGCTCTGGCGCAGGTAGGCCAGCGCCTTGGCGGGGTCGCGGATGCGGTCCCACCTGCCGTGCACGGCGACGAAGGCGTCCTGCACGACCTCCTCGGCGGCGCCGACGTCGCGCAGCAGCAGCACGGAGAGCCGCACCAGCTCGCGCCAGTGCGCGGCGTACAGCTGCTCGAGCGCCTCGTCGGCGTCCCACCGACCGCCGGGGGGCGTCACGACGCCGGCCCGGTGGTGCAGAACATGCGCATGGGTGGTCACGCTAGTGCGACGCGCGACCCCTCCCCGGGGTTGACACCCGGGGGTGGAAGATTCGGATCCGCGTCACAGCCGACACCATGGGGGGCATCGTGGGACCATCGACCTGGGAGGAAGACGTGAAGGACTGCTTGTTCTGCAAGATCGTGGCGGGGGACGTCCCCGGTGACGTCGTGCACGTGACCGAGGGGACCGTCGCGTTCCGCGACCTCAACGCGCAGGCGCCCACGCACGTGCTGGTGGTCCCGCGCGCCCACTACGCGAACGCCGCGGAGCTGGCCGCGGGCGATCCCGCTGTGCTGGCCGAGCTCGTCACCAGCGCCGCCGCGGTCGCGGCGGCCGAGGGCTACCCCGACGACTACCGGCTCGTCCTCAACACCGGGGCCGAGGCCGGGCAGTCGGTGTTCCACACCCACCTGCACGTGCTGGCCGGCCGGCCACTGGCCTGGCCGCCGGGATGAGCGGACCCCAGCAGACGGGCCCGGCGCCGGGGCGGCGCAGGGTCGTCGTCCTCGCGCTGACCGCCCTGGTCGCCGTGGCGGTCGTGGTCGCGGGCGTCAGCGTCCTGACGTCGCAGGACCGGCGCACCGGTGACCCCGCCAGCGTGCTGGCCCCGGTCGAGCCGCCCGAGGTCGTCGCCGACCAGCTCTCGTCGCTGCCCCAGGGCAAGCAGCTGCCGCTGCGCCGGGGCGAGCGGCGGATGACGCTGGAGATGCCGACCTCGTACACGCCCTCCGCGCCGGGCAGCACCGGCACCGACGACTACCGCTGCTTCCTGCTCGACCCCGAGCTGGACGAGGACGTGTGGCTGACCGGGAGCAACGTGCTGCCCGGCAACCCCGAGGTCGTGCACCACGTCATCCTCTTCCGCGTCGACGAGGCGCAGGTCGCGCAGGCGGAGGCACTGGACGACAAGACGGTCGACCCCGGCTGGACCTGCTTCGGCGGCAGCGGCGTCGAGGGCACCGCCGCCAACATCTCCGACGCCAGCTGGCTGGCGGCGTGGGCGCCGGGCGGCGACGAGACCCGGATCCGCGACGGGCACGGCGTCCGGCTCGAGGCCGGGGCCCGCGTCGTGATGCAGGTGCACTACAACCTGCTGCGCGGTCAGTCCGCCGACCGGTCGGCCACCCAGCTGCGCTGGATGCCGGGCGACCGCGACCTGACCCCGCTGCACACCTACCTGATGCCTGCTCCTGTCGAGCTGCCCTGCCGCGAGGCCCTGTCCGACGGGCCCCTGTGCGACCGGGACGCGGCGATGGTCGACCTGCGCCAGCGCTTCGGCGGTGCCGCGGCGACCGCCGACGTGCTGCACCTGCTGTGCGGCGAGGGGGAGGGGCCCTCCGAGACCACGACGTGCACCCGTCGGGTCCAGCAGTCGATGACGGTCCTCGGCGTCGCCGGGCACATGCACCTGCTCGGCCGACAGATCTCGGTGGTCGCCAACGCGGGCACCGACCAGGAACGCCGGCTCCTCGACATCCGGCAGTGGGACTTCGACGACCAGGGGAGCAAGCCGGTCGAGCCGCTGCGCCTCGAGCCCGGGGAGACGCTGACCGTCACCTGCCGGCACCAGCAGTGGCTGCGCGACAAGCTGCCGGCCTTCGAGGGCCAGGACGAGAAGTACGTGCTGTGGGGCGAGGGCTCCACCGACGAGATGTGCCTGGGGATGCTGCAGGTGGCCTACGACGAGGAGCCGACCGGGAGGCTCTGAGCGGGCGGGTGGGAACCGCCTGCCCTGCGCGCGCGTCGTACCGCCATGTCCTGGAACAGGGGTGCCCGGCTCGTGGTCGGGCTGGTCGCGACCCTCCTCGTCGTCTCGTGCTCCGGCGACGAGGCCTCCAGTGGCCTCGACCCCGCCTCGGGGGAGGCCGGGGGTGCGGCACCGGAGGGGTACCGGTGGGTCGGCGACCGAGGCGTGGTCGTCGCCGTGCCGGACTGGTGGACCACCGGCGACACCGAGTGCCTGCTCCCCATCGAGGACACCGTGTACGTCGAGACCGGGGCCGTGACCGACTGCGCCGCCAGCGTCGCGCCGACGACTCCCGCGGAGGTGTCGTCACTGGCCGTGGTCGACTCCGGCTCGGCACACGGGGCGCTGCTCCTCGACGGGCTGTCACCGGACGGTGAGGTCGACGGGGAGCCCCTGCTGGCCGGCGAGCACTGCGGCTGGCTCGGGGAGGGCGTGTGCCGCACCGTGCTGGCCGTGCCGTCGCGCGGGGTCGCCTTCGCGGTGCACGTCGCCGACCCGGGCGACGTGGACCTCACCCTCGTGCACGACTCCCTGCGGCTGCAGCCCGACGGGTGGACCACGGTCCCGCTGGCCCTGCCTTCGGGACGCACCCCGGTGTGGGGCGACCGGCCCGCGACCACCCGCCAGTACGCCGGGGTGCTGCGACGCGCGGGGCTCGAGGTGCGGGTCGAGCCGGCCCCGCCGCCCGACCCGAGCAGCACGGCGTCGGGGGTGGTCCTGCCCCGCGGGTCCCTGCTCGGCATCGAGCCCGCGCCCGGCAGCCCCGTCGAGGAGGGCGGGTCGGTCGTGCTGACGGTCGCGCCGTCGGCGACCTGGCGGTAGCCCGGGCCCGGGTCGTGGCGAGCGGCTCTCAGAACAGGTAGGCCAGCCGCATGACGGCGAAGACGACCGGCAGCCCGAAGACCACGAGCAGCGCCCACGCCGTCCAGTAGTGCACCCGCTTGGCGGGGTCGAGCCGGCCGCCGAAGTCGAGCAGCGCGCCCTCGGGCGTGTGGTGGGTCAGTCCCATGGCCCGGGCGTGCGGCGGCAGGTGCTCGCCCGGGAACCACCAGGGGGCGGAGTCGTCGTCGTGGGCGTCGGGGTCCTCGTCGTCCCACGCGCGCATGTCGTGCTCGCCCCCGGCCATGGGTCCACGGTACGCGCCCACGCCGTAACATGGAGGGGCTCGACCCACCGTCCCCGCGACCGAGAGGCGCCCTCCGGGCATCCATGTCCCACTCCGATGACCGCAGCACCCCCGCCAGCGCCGACGAGTCCTCGTCCACCGTCTCCACCGCGGCTCGTGACACCTCCTCGCAGCCGGCCCGCAGCCGCCACACGGTCGTGGTGCCCAACAGCGTCGACATGGTCAGCCTGCTGGGTCCCGGCGACGAGCACCTCGCCACGATCGAGCGCACCTTCGGTGCCGTGGTGCACGTGCGCGGCAACCGGATCTCGATGGAGGGCGACCCGGCCGAGATCGCGCTCGCCCAGCGCCTGCTGGAGGAGCTGGTCACGATCATCCGCACCGGTCAGGGCGTCACCCCGGAGACCGTCGAGCGGGTCATCGGGATGTTGCGCAGCCAGACCGTCGAGCGCCCGGCCGACGTGCTGAGCCTCAACATCCTCTCCAACCGTGGCCGCTCGATCCGGCCCAAGACGGTGAACCAGAAGAAGTACGTCGAGTCGATCGACAAGCACACCATCACCTTCGGCATCGGTCCCGCCGGCACCGGCAAGACCTACCTGGCGATGGCCAAGGCGGTGCAGGCGCTGCAGTCCAAGCAGGTCAACCGGATCATCCTGACCCGTCCCGCGGTGGAGGCCGGCGAGAAGCTGGGCTTCCTGCCCGGCACGCTCAGCGAGAAGATCGACCCCTACCTGCGCCCGCTCTACGACGCGCTGCACGACATGATCGACCCCGAGTCGATCCCGCAGCTGCTGGCCGCGGGCACCATCGAGGTCGCCCCGCTGGCCTACATGCGCGGCCGCTCCCTCAACGACTCCTTCATCGTCCTCGACGAGGCGCAGAACACCACGCCGGAGCAGATGAAGATGTTCCTGACCCGACTGGGCTTCGGCTCCAAGATCGTGGTCACCGGCGACATCACCCAGACCGACCTGCCCGGGGGCACCAAGTCGGGGCTGCGGGTCGTGGAGGACATCCTCACCGGGGTCGAGGACATCGGCTTCAACCGTCTGACCAGCGTCGACGTGGTCCGGCACCAGCTCGTGGGCCGCATCGTGGCGGCGTACGACGACTTCGACGCGCGCAGCGAGCGCGCCCACACCCGTCAGGGGAACCGTCCATGAGCATCGAGGTCCTCGACGAGTCCGGGCTCGAGGTCGACGTGCGCGGCCTCGCCGCGCTCAGCCGCTTCGTGATGGACCGGATGCGCGTGCACCCGCAGGCCGAGCTGTGCATCAAGGCCGTCGACGAGGCGACCATCGCCGAGCTCAACGAGCAGTGGATGGAGAAGGAGGGCCCCACCGACGTGCTGGCCTTCCCGATGGACGAGCTGCGTCCGGGCCTGGTCGACGAGGAGCCCGAGGAGGGCATGCTCGGCGACCTGGTGCTGTGCCCCGAGATCGCGCGCCGCCAGGGCGAGAGCGCCGGTCACGGCACCACGGCCGAGATCGAGCTGCTGACCGTGCACGGGATCCTGCACCTGCTGGGCTACGACCACGCCGAGCCGGAGGAGCACCGCGAGATGTTCGGGCTGCAGGACGAGCTGCTCGCCGCCTGGCGCACCTCTGACGACGCATGAGTGCGGGCGACATCGGGCTGCTGATCACCGCAGCCGCCCTCGTCCTGCTCGCAGGGGTCTTCTCGGCCGCTGACGCGGCGCTGGGATCGTTCTCGCACGCCCGCGCCGGGGAGCTGCTGGCCGAGGGCCGCACCGGCGCCAAGCGGCTCATCGGCCTGCTCGACGACCCGCCGCGCTACCTCAACACCGCGCTGCTGCTGCGCCTGGCCTGCGAGGTCTCGGCGATCGTGCTGGTCGCGCTGCAGGTCGACGAGCTGATGGACGGCGCCTGGTGGGCCAGCGTGCTCACCACGATCGGCGTGATGCTGGTGCTCTCGTTCGTGGTCGTGGGCGTCGCCCCGCGCACGATGGGACGCCAGCACTCCGAGACCGTGGCGCTGCTCTCGGCGGCGCCGCTGACGATCATCACTCGGGTGCTCGGCCCGATCCCGCAGGTGCTCATCGCCCTCGGCAACGCGATCACGCCCGGCAAGGGCTTCCGTGAGGGCCCGTTCTCCACCGAGTCCGAGCTGCGCGAGCTCGTCGACCTCGCCGAGGCGTCCTCGCTCATCGAGTCCGAGGAGCGCCGGATGATCCACTCGGTCTTCGAGCTCGGCGACACCACGGCGCGCGAGGTGATGGTGCCCCGCAACGACGTGGTCTACGTGGAGAAGCACAAGAACCTGCGCCAGAGCCTCTCGCTGTTCCTGCGCAGCGGCTTCTCCCGGCTCCCGGTCGTCGACGAGAACCTCGACGACGTCGTCGGGATGGCCTACCTCAAGGACATCGTGCGGCGCGACTTCGAGGCCCCGGACGCGCAGTTCACCGAGCGCATCGAGTCGGTGATGCGCCCGGTGCACTGGGTGCCCGAGTCGAAGGCCGTCGACGGGCTGCTCAAGGAGATGCAGGCTCGCCGCCAGCACATCGCCGTCGTCGTCGACGAGTACGGCGGCACCGCCGGGCTGATCACCATCGAGGACGTCCTCGAGGAGATCGTCGGCGAGATCACCGACGAGTACGACGAGGAGGAGATCGAGGTCGAGACCCTCGCGGAGGGCGTCATGCGGGTCTCCTCGCGCTTCCCCGTCGACGACCTCGAGGAGCTCTTCGGCTTCGACGTCGAGGAGGAGGACGTCGACTCCGTCGGCGGCCTGATGGCCAAGCACCTCGGCCTGGTGCCGATCCCGGGCTCGGCCGTCGAGGCGCACGGGCTGCGCTTCGTCGCCGAGGACACCGCCGGGCGGCGCAACAAGATCGTGACCGTCCTGATCTCGCGGGTCGAGCCCGACGACGACGAGGACGAGGACGACTCCCGCCCCGACAACCGCCGCGACGACGCCCGTGACCATCGAGAGGACGACGAGGACCAGTGAGCAGCACCGAGAAGCCCGAGAGCCCCGAGAGCCCCGCCCCGGACGAGCTGGCCGCGGAGGACAAGAAGCTGGTGACGCTGGCGCGCTCGACCCGGGCGCGCACCCAGGCCGCCGAGGGGGCTGCGGTGCGTGACGCCGACGGCCGCACCTACGCCGCCGCGACCGTCGACCTGCCCTCGCTGCAGGTCTCGGCGCTCGGCGTCTGCGTGGCGATGGCCGTCGCCTCCGGGTCCACCGGGCTCGAGGCCGCCGTCGTGCTCACCGAGGCCGACGCGGTGACGCCGCGCGACCTCGACGCCGTGCGCGACCTCGCCGGCAGCGGCGTACCGGTGCATCGGGGGGACGCCAAGGGCGCCCTTCACGGCACCGCCACCACCTGACCCGGCCCAGATATCTCGCCGACCCGGCCCAGATGTCTCGGGCGGAATCTAGGTAGTCACGCAACACCGTGGTTGGTGATGGGGTCTGAGAGTAGTTGGTCGAGGACCTCGGCTGGGGTTTGGAAGTCGTGGCGTTTGCGGGGTCGGGCGTTGAGCTCGGAGGCGATGTTGTCGAGCAGGCCGGGGCCGTAGAAGGACAGGTCGGTGCCCTTGGGCAGGTACTGGCGCAGCAGGCCGTTGGTGTTCTCGTTCGAGCCGCGTTGCCAGGGCGAGTGCGGGTCACAGAAGTAGATCTCCAGGCCGGTGGCCTCGGCGATCGCGACGTGGTTGGCCATCTCGCCGCCCTGGTCCCAGGTCAGCGAGCGGCGCAGCTGCTCGGGCAGGGTGGCCATCTTCGCCACGAGCGCTTCTTGGACCGCCAAGGCGCCGTGGTCGCCGGGCAGGTGCAGCAGCATCACGAACCCGGTGCTGCGCTCGACCAGGGTGCCCACCGCGGACTTCGAGGCGGTCGAGCCGAGGATCAGGTCGCCTTCCCAGTGCCCGGGCACGGCGCGGTCCTCGACCTCGGCGGGTCGTTCGCTGATCATGACCATGCCGGGGATCCGGCCGCGTCGCTCGGCCTCACGGCGGTGGGGTTTGCGCATCGAACGTCCGGTGCGCAGGTGCGCGCTCAACTCGCGCTTCAGCCCGCCGCGGGCCTGGATGTACAGCGACTGGTAGATCGTCTCGGGTGACACCCGCATCTCCGGATCGTCGGGGAAGTCGCGTCGAAGTCTGCCAGCGATCTGTTCGGGGCTGCGACGCTGGACCAGGTGGTCTTGGACCGCTCTGCGCAACTGCAGGTTGGTGGCCAGCTTCGCCCCCCGCGACCTCGTGCGGCCACGATCGACCTTGGACTGGGCCACCGAGGCCCGGTACCCACGACCGGTCGCACCACGGGCCAGCTCGCGGCTGATCGTGGCTGGGCTCCTGCCAGTACGACGCGCGACCTCACGGACCCCGTGGCCGGCATGGGTCAACGCTGCGATGTCCTCGCGCTCGACCCAGGACAGATACCGGCCCACCGGCGGGTTCACAGGAACAGGGTTCACCCCGCCAGCCTTGCGGAAGACCCGCTTAGACGTGGTCGCCGACATGCCCGTCACACGGGCAGCCGACTTCACTCCCAGCCCGGAACGGATCGCCTCCCAGAACGGACGGTCGAGCTCCCTGGGCCGCATCGGTCGAGCCATGGCACAACTCCTCAGTCATCGAGGTGTTGCATCACTACCTAGAACCCGCCTCGCCGACCCGGCCCGAATGTCGCGGCGACCCCGGCCCGAGAAATCCAGCCGACTCGCGTGACGACTGCGGTCTACGCTGCGACGCATGGACGAGCCGGTGCTGCTGCGCGAGGTCGAGGCGCGCTTCGCGGTGACGGCGGCGAGCACGCCGGGATGGGCGTCCCCGCACCCCGAGCGGGAGCCGCTCGAGGAGGAGTACTCCCGGGTCTCCGACCCCGCCAGGTGGCGCATCGAGGGCGCTCGCGCCCTGGCGTGGACGCTCGCCCTGACCGGGCTCGGCCTGGCATCGCGCGAGGAGGTCGGCCCCAGCGGCGTCGCCGCCTCGACCCGGGGTGCCTGGCGTGTGGTCCCGCGCGCAGCCGGTGCATTGTCGGTGCTGGTGGTGGGAACCCGGTCGGATGACGGGCTGCTGGTCGACGTCGAGCTGCACGCCGGTGAGCCACCCGTGGTCGTGCTGGGCCTGGACTGTCACTGCGACGCCTGTGACTCCGGCTCCGCCGACGTCCTCGAGACCCAGGACGACGCCTGGTTGGAGGTGGTCAGCGGCGCGCTGGTGCACCTCGAGGCACCAGGTCGGGTCCTGACCACGAGTCGTGGTGGATGGTCCGAGAGCTGGAGTCCCGGCGCCGCGGGCCCTGAGCGAGGCGCTTCTCGGCTGGCCGACCACGAGGATCGCGACGCCGATCTGGCCGCCGTACGTCGTGGGGGCGCCCCGGACCCGCGATGGCGGCGGGTCGTGCACGGGGCTCCCTGGGGGTGATCAGCGCACCGACCACTCAGAACATCTGCGCCGGCTCGACGCGACATCTGCGCCGGCTCGACGCGACATCTGGGCCGGGTCGACGCGACATCTGGGCCGGGTCGTCAGTGGAGGGCGGGGGGCAGCTCGCTGGTGGGACGGGCGGGTGCTGCCCACGGATCCTCGGGCAGGGCGCGGACCTGCAGGGCGCACCAGGGACTGATCTCGCGGGTGCCGTCGAGCACCGAGGTGCGGAACTCGGCCCAGGGGACCCAGACGACGTCCTCGACCTCGTCGGGGTTCGGGGCCGGCCGGGCGGTGGTGCGGGTGACCAGGACCGGGCACATCTCGTTCTCGACCACGCCCTGCATCGCCGCGCGGTAGCGGAAGCCGGGCAGGACGAGGTCGAGCTCACCGACCTCGAGACCCAGCTCCTGGTCGAGCCGGCGGCGCACGGCCTGCTCGAGGGGTTCACCGGGGCCCGGGTGGCCGCAGCAGCTGTTGGTCCACACCCCGGGGAAGGTGCGCTTGCCCAGCGCTCGCTGGGTCAGGAGGATCCGGCCGGCGTCGTCGAAGACGTAGCAGGAGAACGCCAGGTGCAGCGGGGTGTCGGCGTGGTGCACCCGGGCCTTGTCGGCGGCGCCGATGGCCTGCCCGGACTCGTCGAGGAGCACGACCTGCTCGACGGGGCCGTCGGGATCGGTCCGGGCGCTCATGCCGGCCTCGCCAGCTGGTTCACGGCGGCGTCGAAGGCCCACGGCACCCGGTCGGCGGCGGCGACCAGCCGCCGGCGCACCACCTGGTGGCGGGTGGCGGTGACCAGGCCGCGGGTCAGCAGCTCGTGGCGCCGGCGCAGGCGGCGCGAGGTGGCGTCGTACCCCTCGGGGGCGTCGGCGGCGACGGCGGCCACCGCGGCCGCCGCCTCGGCCAGTCCCAGGGCGATGCCCTCGCCGGTCAGCGCGTCGACGTAGCCGGCCGCGTCGCCGACCAGCAGCACCCGACCCGCGACCCGGTGCCGAGCGGACTGGCGCAGCGGTCCCGCGCCGAGCACGCGGGTGCTCTCGGCGGCAGCGACCCGCTCGCGGAGCTCGCCGAAGCCCTCGACGAGGGTGGCGAAGGGGGCGCGACGGCTGCTCAGGATCGCCAGCCCGACGAGGTCGGGGGCGACCGGGGTGACGTAGGCCTCCGCGTCCTGCGCCCAGTGCACCTCGACGAACTCGCTCCACGGCGCGACGCGGAGGTGGCAGCGCTGGCCGTAGCGCCTCCGGCCGCGCACCGGCGCCTCCAGCCCGACCAGGCGACGCACGGGGGAGTGCAGTCCGTCGGCGGCGAGCAGGTAGCGGGCCGGCCGGCCGTCGACCAGCAGGTGGGTGCCGCGGTCGACGACCGAGCGCACCGCCTCGTGGCGGACCTCGATGCCCTCCTCGGCGAGGCGGCGCGACAACCCCGCGTGCAACGTCGTACGCCGCACCCCCCGGCCGGGACCGTGCCGGAACCGGGCGTCGACGCTGCGCCGGTGGTCGCGGTAGCGGATGCCCGCCAGGTCGATGCCGGCCACCTCGACGCCGAGGTCGGCCAGGCGCGCGAGCGCCCCGGGCATCAGGCCCTCGCCGCAGGCCTTGTCCACGTCTCCGGTGCGGGGCTCGACGACCACCACGTCGAGCCCGGCGCGGCGCGCGTGCAGCGCGGCAGCCAGCCCCACGGGTCCGCCGCCGGCCACGACGAGGTCGCGCACCGGCTCACCCACGACCGACCCCGACCGGGGGAAGGGTGGCCAGTGCGGTGTCCTCGACCCGCAGCCGGACGGTGAGCAGCGCGGCGTTGGCGACGGTGAAGACCAGCGCGGTGACCCAGGACAGGTGCAGCAGCGGCAGCGCCGCACCCTCGAGCACGACCGCGACGTAGTTGGGGTGGGAGAAGAACCGGTAGGGCCCCCCGGTGACCGGCGCGAGGCCGGGCACCACGATCACGCGGGTGTTCCAGCGCGGCCCGAGGGCGCTGATGCACCACCAGCGCAGCGCCTGGGAGGCGACCACCAGCGCCAGCATCGACCAGGCCAGGGCGCTGGGGACGTCGGGTCGGCGGAGGTGGGCCTCCACGAGCATCGCGACCAGCAGCCCCGTGTGCAGCACCACCATGACGGGGTAGTGGCCCTGGCCGGTCTCGACGCCGCCCCGGGCGAAGGACCAGGCGGCGTTGCGCTTGGAGACGACCAGCTCCGCCACCCGTTCGAGGGCGACGAGCGCGACGACGACGGTGAAGGCGGTCAGCGAGGTCACAGGGCACCCTCGCCGGCGCGCAGCAGGACGAGCTCGGAGCAGAAGCCGGGTCCCATGGCCAGCATCATCCCGTAGGACCCGGGTCGCGGCGGCCGCTCGCGCAGGGTGGACTCGAGGACGTGCAGCACCGAGGCCGACGACAGGTTGCCGACCCGGTCGAGCGACTCCCACGTCAGCCGGACGTCCTCGCGCTCCAGCTCGAGCGCCTCCTGGAGGGCCTCGATCACCTTGGGGCCGCCGGGGTGGCAGACCCACCACCCCACGTCGGCGCGGGTGAGGTCGTGGGTGGCGAGGAAACCGTCGACGTCGTCGCGGATGTAGCGACCCACGATCGCGGGCACCTCGGCGTCCAGGACGATGCGCAGGCCGCCGCTGGTGACGTCGAAGCCCATCGTGCGCTCGGAGTCGGGGTAGAGACGGCTCCGGGTGTCCAGCACCTCGGCACGACCGGGTTCGCCGGCACTGCCGCGGGCCACGACCGCGCCGGCGCCGTCGCCGAAGAGACCGCTGGCGACCAGGTTGGGCACCGACACGTCGTCGCGCTGCACGGTCAGCGAGCACAGCTCGACCGCGATCAGGACCGCGACGTGGTCGGGGCGGCCGAGCAGGTAGTCGTGCAGCCGGGCGACGCCGGCGGCGCCCGCGACGCAGCCCAGGCCCACCAGCGGCACCCGCTTCACGTCGGGGCGCATCCCGGTCACCGCCGCGATCCGGGCGTCGAGGGAGGGGATCGCCAGGCCGGTGACGGTCGCGACCATCAGCAGGTCGACGTCGCTGGGTGTCAGGTCGGCGGCCTTGAGCGCCTCCTCGACGGCCCGCGAGCCCAGCACCACGGCCTGCTCGATGAAGTGGTCGTTGGCCTCGGTGAAGCCGCTCAGCTCCGCGTAGGCCTCGAGGGGCAGCGCGAGGTGGCGCTGGCTGACGCCGGCGTTGCGGTGGAACCGGCGCAGCACCCGCTCGTCGAGCCGCCCCCGGGCGATGACCCCGGCGAAGGCGTCGGTGATCTCGTCCTGGGTGTGCCGGTGCTCCGGCAGGGCGCTCCGGGCCGAGAGGATCTGCATGGTGGGCTCCGATCGTCGGGCGGTCGTGGTGCGGGTGGGTGTCGTGCAGGTCAGGTGGGGGTGGCGGCCCGTCGGTCGGCCCGTCGGTCGGTACGGCGGCCGGCCACGTCGGTGACCAGGCCCGCGACCAGGCCGCGGCCGAGCCGTGGCGTGATCGTGCCACCGCCGAGCCCGATCTCGACCAGGTCGTCGAAGACCGCCTGGTCGCGGCTCGCGGCGCGGATGCCCGCGTCGACGACGGCGGGGTGGCGCGACAGGTGCGAGGCGGCCCAGGTGTGCCCGAGGTGGCGGGCCAGCAGCGTTCGTACGTCGCGCGCGTACGCCGCGCCCGCGGCGTACGGCTCGCCGGCGCGCAGCGCCCGGGCTGCGGCCCGGCCGGCCAGCGCCCCGGTGGCGACGGCGTAGTAGATGCCCTCGCCGGTCATCGGGTTGACCAGCCCGGCGGCGTCGCCGGCCAGCAGCACGCGGCCGTCGGGGTGGGTCCACCGCCGCCCGGACAGCGGCAGGTGGTGGCCGCGCCACGCGGTGCCGCCTGCGGTGGAGCCGGGCAGCAGCTCCTCGAGCTGCTCGAGCAGCAGGGCCCGTGACGGCTTGTCGCCCGGGTCGTCGGCCAGCTCGCCGTAGCCCACGTTGGACAGCCCGTCGCCGCGGTCGAAGGACCAGGCGTAGGAGGGCTGGCGGCGCTCGCCGTAGCGGATCACCTGCAGGCCGCGGCGCCCCGGCGGGGTGGGGGCGTAGCCGCGCAGCGCGAGGGCGCGGCGGCCGGTGGGGGCGAGCCCGATGCCGCCGCGCACGGCGGAGTGCACCCCGTCGGCGCCGACCACGACCGGGGCGCCCAGGTCGTCGACCTGCACCCCCGCACGGCCGGTCGTGACCTTGGAGACACGGTGGCGGCGCAGCTCGGCGCCACGCTCCACGGCCCGCTCGACCAGGCGTGCGTCGAAGACCTCGCGGGGGATGACGTGGACGTCGCGGCGCATCCGCCCGGCCACGTCGCGGTCCCCGCGGGACAGCGTGAGGTGCTGCAGGGAGCGCCAGCCCGCCACCACGTCGGCGGCGCCGAGCGGGGCCAGCACGTCGAGCACGTGGGGTGCGATGCCGTCGCCGCAGCACTTGTCGCGCGGGAAGTCCGCCCGGTCCAGCAGCAGCACGCGCAGCGACGGGTCCTCTTTCAGCGCGCCCAGGGCGGCCGCTGCTCCCGCGGGGCCGGCGCCCACGACCACCAGGTCGTGCTCGTGGCTGCTCGCGGGAGTCATCCGGCCACCACGAGCAGCACGACGTCCACCAGGGCGATCCCGACCGCGGCCCGGAAGGCGTCGCGCCCCGAGCGCACCAGCGCGACCGCGGCGAGCCCCACCACCAGCAGCGCCCCCAGCGCCAGCACCCAGCCACGCAGGTCCGGGGCGCCGGCGGCGATCACGGCGCTCGCGGTGACCAGCACGGCGACCGCCACCACGGGCACCAGCCGGGGGCCCAGTCGGTGCGGGAGCCCGCGGACGCCGGTGCGCGCATCGTCCTCGAGGTCGGGCAGCACGTTGAGCAGGTGCGCCCCGACGCCCAGCAGGGCTCCGGCGCCCACGCCCCACAGGGGCGGGTCGAGGGCGCCGGCGAGCCAGACGAACGCCGGCAGCCCCCCGAAGGCGACCGCGTAGGGCAGCCACGAGAGGAGGGTCGACTTCAGCCCGAGGTTGTAGGCCCACCCGGCCGCGACCAGCAGGAGGTGCGCCAGCCCCGCGGGCAGACCGACCGCGAGGGAGAGCACGATCGTGGTCGCCAGCGCCGCGCC
Organism: Nocardioides dokdonensis FR1436; assembly: GCF_001653335.1. NCBI lineage: Bacteria > Bacillati > Actinomycetota > Actinomycetes > Propionibacteriales > Nocardioidaceae > Nocardioides > Nocardioides dokdonensis. Next base: position 3,979,528 of record NZ_CP015079.1, on the reverse strand, counting down.
GCAGCACCACTGCACCAGCCGCAGCGGCAGCTCCCCGGTGGCCAGCGGCTTGTCGGTGCGACCGACCGCGCGGTCGCGGCGTACGTCGATCAGGTCGTTGGACCAGCCGATCGACAGCTGGCCGGTCAGCACCGCGGCCACCACGAGCGCCGCGGTGCCGGCCTGCAGGTCGGCGGGCAGCGCCAGCAGCCCCGCGAGCACGGTCACGGCCAGGGCCGGCCCGGGGTGGGCTGCGCCCAGGAGCGCGCCGGTCCGCTGCCACATCACGCCCCCTGTCTACCGTGTCGGGCACCACACGGCCCCACCCAGGCGTAGATTGGTCGAGGTGGCGAGCAGCACCCGGTCAGCACATGCAGGAGCCGTCGAACGGCTCCGGGCGTCGTACGCCGCCATCCCGGCGGGTTCGCCGGTGCGGCTGGCCAAGACGACCTCGAACCTCTTCCGCCCCCGCACCGCCCGCACCGGTCCGGGGCTGGACGTCAGCGGCCTGACCGGGGTCCTCGAGGTCGACCCGGTGGCGCGCACGGCGCAGGTGCAGGGCATGTGCACCTACGAGGACCTCGTCGAGGCGACCCTCGTGCACGACCTGGTCCCACTGGTGGTGCCGCAGCTGCGCACCATCACCCTGGGCGGGGCGGTCACCGGGCTGGGCATCGAGTCCACGAGCTTCCGGCACGGGCTGCCGCACGAGTCGGTGCTGGAGATGGACGTGCTCACCGGCGCCGGTGACGTCGTCACGACCCGCCCCGGCGACCCGCTCTTCGACGCCTTCCCGAACTCCTACGGCTCGCTGGGCTACGCGACGCGGCTGCGCATCGAGCTCGAGCGGGCGCCCGGCCGCGTGGCGCTGCGCCACGTCCGCCTCGACGACCCGGCCCGCCTGGTCGAGGCCATCGCGCGGATCACCGCGGAGGGCGAGTGGGAGGGCACCCGCGTCGACGGCCTCGACGGCGTCGCCTTCGCGCCGGGGGAGCACTACCTCACCCTGGCCACCTGGGTGGAGCCCACCGACGCCCCGACCTCGGACTACACCGGGCAGCAGGTCTACTACCGCTCGATCAGGGAGCGCTCCGAGGACCTGCTCACCATGGCCGACTACCTCTGGCGCTGGGACACCGACTGGTTCTGGTGCTCGGCGGCGTTCGGCGCCCAGCACCCGCTGGTGCGTCGGGTGTGGCCCCGGCGGTGGCGCCGCTCCGACGTCTTCCGCCGCCTGGTCGGGCTGGACGCCCGTCTCGGGCTGGTCGACCGGCTGGACCGTCGGGCCGGGCGTCCGCAGCGCGAGCGGGTGATCCAGGACGTCGAGGTGCCCCTGGCCCGGCTGCCCGAGTTCCTCGCCTGGTTCGACGAGCACGTCGGCATGCGCCCGGTGTGGCTGTGCCCCCTCGTCGCCCGGCGCGACTGGCCGACGTACCCGCTCGCCCCCGGCGAGACCTACGTCAACATCGGCTTCTGGGGCACCGTGCACGTGGGTCCGGACGCGTCCGACGGCCCGACCAACCGCGCCATCGAGCAGCAGGTGCACGCGCTCGGCGGGCACAAGTCGCTCTACTCCGAGGCGTTCTACGACCGCGACACCTTCGACCGGCTCTACGACGGCGCACAGCTGGCGGCCGTCAAGGCCGCCCACGACCCCGACGACCGGCTCACCTCGCTCTACGACAAGGCGGTGCGGCGACAGTGACCTCCACGATCACCATCGGCGATGCGGTGGCCTCGCTCATGCGCGAGGGCATGCCCGTGCGCTTCGAGGCGTACGACGGCTCGTCGGCCGGCCCGACCGACGCCGACATCACCCTGCGGCTGCTCGACCAGCGCGGCCTGGCCTACCTGCTCACCGCTCCGGGCGACCTGGGCATGGCCCGCGCCTACGTCAGCGGGGACCTGCGCCTCGACGGCGTGCACCCGGGTGACCCCTACGAGGCCATGACGCTGCTGCAGAACAACCTGCGCTTCCGCGCGCCCTCGGTCGGGGAGGCCGTCAGCCTGCTCCGCGGGCTGGGTCTGGCCAACCTCAAGCCGCCGCCGCCCCCGCCGCAGGAGCACCTGCCGCGCTGGCGGCGGGTGGTCGAGGGCGTGCGGCACTCGCTGACCCGCGACGCCGGGGTGATCTCCCACCACTACGACGTCTCCAACGCCTTCTACCGCCACGTCCTGGGTCCCTCGATGGCCTACACCTGCGCGGTCTACCCGGAGCCGGACGCGACGCTCGAGCAGGCGCAGACCGAGAAGTTCGACCTGGTCTGCCGCAAGCTCGGCCTCGAGCCGGGCATGCGGCTGCTCGACCTGGGCTGCGGCTGGGGCGGGATGGTGCGGCACGCCGCGCAGCACTACGGCGTGCGGGCGTTGGGCGTGACGCTGAGCCGCGAGCAGGCGGCGTACGCGCGCGACGCGGTGGCCGCCGACGGACTCACGGACCTGGTCGAGGTGCGCCACAGCGACTACCGGGAGGTGTCGGAGACCGGCTTCGACGCGGTCAGCTCGATCGGGCTGACCGAGCACGTCGGGGTCAAGAACTACCCGTCCTACTTCGGATTCGTGCGCGACCACCTGCGCGACGGGGGCCGGCTGCTCAACCACTGCATCAACCGGCCCGACAACGTGCCCCGCGAGACCGGCGCGTTCATCGACCGGTACGTGTTCCCCGACGGCGAGCTGACCGGCTCGGGCACGATCATCTCGCGGGCGCAGGACGCCGGGCTCGAGGTCGTGCACGAGGAGAACCTGCGCCGCCACTACGCGCTGACCCTGCGCGACTGGTGCGCCAACCTGGTCGAGCACTGGGACGCCTGCGTCGAGGAGGTCGGCGAGGCCACCGCACGGGTGTGGGGGCTCTACATGGCCGGGTCGCGGCTGGGTTTCGAGCGCAACGAGATCCAGCTGCACCAGGTGCTGGCGGTGCGCACCGGCGCGGACGGCGACGACGGATTCCCCCTGCGTCCCTCGTGGTGAGTAGCCTCGCGGGGTGAGCACCCGGGCGACGACGTACGACGCGCAGGTCCTGCGCCGCGAGCAGCTCACCGACCACCTGGTGCGGCTCGTGCTCGGCGGTCCCGGCCTGGTGGACTTCCGCAGCACCGGCGTGCCCGACGAGTGGGTCGGCCTGGTCGTGCCCGGGCAGTTCCAGAGCCGGTACTACACCGTGCGCTCCTTCTCCGGCGGCGAGCTCGTGCTCGACGTCGTCGTGCACGACGTCGGCCTGGTCACCGAGTGGACCCAGCTCCCCGACGTGGTCGGCCAGACGGTCGTCGTCACCGAGCCCAAGGGGTCGTTCACGCTGCCCGCCGGGGCCCGCTGGCTGATGCTGGTCGGCGACCTGACCGCGATGCCGGCGATGGCGCGCATCCGCGAGGACGTCGACCTGCCGACCCGGGTCTGGGCCGAGGTGCCCGACCGGATGCCCGGCTACCTGCCCGACGACACCGACGTCACCTGGTCGGCCCAGCCCGGCGACGGCCAGTCGTCGCTCGCGGAGGTCGTGGGCGACCTGGTCTGGCCCGAGGGCGAGGGCTACTTCTGGATGGCGGGGGAGTCCTCGCAGATGCGGGCGATCCGCAAGCACCTGATGCGGGAGCGCCGGCTGCCGAGCACGGCGTACGACGTGATGGGCTACTGGCGAGGCGGCGCCGAGCGGCAGCCTCGCGCCGTGGACCCGGGACCGATCTGGCGGGCCGGCAAGGCCGCCGGCAAGTCCGACGAAGAGATCTGGGCCGACTACGACGCAGCGAGGGACGACACATGAACGCAGCACCGGGGCACAAGAGCGGGTTCGCGTCGTTCGTGGGCCGGCCCAACGCGGGCAAGTCCACGCTCACCAACGCGCTGGTGGGCAGCAAGGTGGTCATCACCAGCTCGAAGCCGCAGACGACCCGCACCGTGGTGCGTGGCATCGTGCACCGCCCCGACGCCCAGCTGATCCTGGTCGACACCCCCGGGCTGCACCGTCCGCGCACGCTGCTCGGCGAGCGGCTCAACGACCTGGTGAAGACCACGCTGGCCGAGGTCGACGTGGTCGCGGTGTGCTTCCCCGCCAACGAGAAGGTCGGGCCCGGCGACCGGTTCATCGTCACCGAGATGGCCAAGGTCAAGCGCACCATCAAGGTCGCGATCGCCACCAAGACCGACCTCGCCACCCAGGAGCAGATCGGGCAGCACCTGCTCGACATCCAGGCGCTCGGCGCCGAGACCGGCATCGAGTGGGCCGAGATCGTCCCGGTCTCCGCCCAGTCCGGCAGCCAGGTGTCGCTGCTCGAGGACCTGCTGGTCGGGCTGCTGCCGGAGGGCCCGCAGCTCTACCCCGACGGCGAGCTCAGCGACGCCCCCGAGGAGGCGATCGTGGCCGAGCTCATCCGCGAGGCCGCGCTCGAGGGCGTGCGCGACGAGCTGCCGCACTCCATCGCCGTGGTCGTCGAGGAGATGGGCCTGCGCGAGGGCCGCAGCGAGGACAAGGCGCTGCTCGACATCCACGCGAACGTCTACGTCGAGCGCGATTCCCAGAAGGGCATCATGATCGGCCACAAGGGTTCGCGCCTGCGCAAGGTCGGCACCGATGCCCGCGTCCAGATCGAGGCCCTCATGGGCACCCCGGTCTACCTCGACCTGCGGGTCAAGATCGCCAAGGACTGGCAGCGCGACCCCCGCCAGCTCCGCAAGCTCGGCTTCTGACCACCAGCCCCCACCTCGCGCCGGGTCAGCGGGGGACCCAGCAGAGGCCGTGGTGCTGGCCGGCGTCCCACTGGTCACGGCTGGGCCACTCGTAGCCCCAACTGAAGTCGAGGGGGTCGGCGGCGGCGGAGCGACCGGCCGCGACGCAGGGCTCCTGGCCGCGGTCGCGGGCGGTGTCGGCGCCGGGGTAAGTGCCGGTGCCGAGGTCGACGACCTCGACCGCACGCCACTCGTGCGGAGCCGAGCACAGGACCCGGGAGAAGCGAGGGGTGCCGGGCTCGGCGGTGCCGCACATGCCGTAGCGGTCCTGTCCGGCCGCGGTGGCGAGCGTGCCCCTCATGGGCGGGGTGAGCCCGGCGAGCTCCTCGGCTCCCGCCGGGGCGACCACGTCGCAGCGGTACCAGGAGGCGCCCCGGTCGAACTCCTCGAGGGTGGGGGTGAACCACACGCTGCGCAGCATGCTCAGCCGCAGCGCGTCGACCCCGCCGCCGAGGAAGTCGCCCAGCGCCGCGGGGCACCGCTGCGCGACGGCCGTCTGCACCCGTCGCGAGTCCACGGCCCGCACGCGCCGCCCGACGAGCTCCTCGAGCCGGCCCGACTCGAAGGTCACGCTGGTGTGGCGGCTCGAGCACGCCACCGGCCGCGAGTCGGACGTGGGCGCCAGTGCGTCGTCGTACGACAGGCGGTAGCAGGTGGCGGTCGGGGGCGGCGGCACGTCCGCGACCTCGGGCGAGGGGGCCGGGGACGGCGTGGACGATGCGGTGGCGACCGGTGGCGGCGTGCCGGGGCCGGGTTCCGAGGACGAGGACGCCCCTCCGGAGCAGCCGGCCACGACCAGGCACGCGGTGGCCAGGAGCACACGCGGGAGCCGTCGGGTCACGACGAGGTGCGAGCCCAGCAGACCGAGCGCCGGTTGCCGACCTCCCACTCGGCCTCCTTGAACCACGTGAAGCCGAAGTCGTACTCGAGGGGGTAGCCCAACCAGGCGGCGACGGAGTCGGAGCAGAAGTCGCGGGTGGTCACCTCGACGAGCCGGTCGCCGGGGTACTCGTCGTCCGGCTCGCCGACCTTGATCGTGGTGACCGCGCGCCAGGTGTGCTCCTCGGAGCAGGGCACCTTGGGGGAGCCGACCACGGCCGGCCCGTCGGCGCAGACCATCCACTCGTCGGGCGGCAGGCCCATCAGCAGGCCCTCGGCGGTCTTGGGCAGCGGCTGGTAGTCCACGCCCTCGCCGCCACCGCCGACGACGTCGCAGCGGTACCACCGCGCGCCGTCGTCCCACGCGGCCTCCGACGGGCGGAACCAGGCCCACGTCACGATCGTGCGCATCACCGACGACTCGTCGGCGCCGAGGAAGCTCATCAAGCCCTGGGAGCAGGTCTGGTAGGCCCAGGTCCCGAGCTCGGTCGAGTCGTACGTCGCGTCCTCCAGCGAGGCGGGCAGGGTGCCGACCGCGTAGGTCTGGGCGGTGTGCTCCTCGGTGCAGTCGACCGCCGCCGTGGCGTTGGCGGGCAGCGCGACGTCCTCGGGGCGCAGGTTGCGGCACTGGCCGAGCTCGGGGACCTCGGTCGAGTCGACCTGCGCGGGGTCGACGTTGCGGCCCTGGGTCGCGCTGGGGCCCCGGGCGTCGCCGGACCCTGCCGAGCCGGTGCAGGCCGAGAGCAGGAGGGCCAGGGCGCCGGCGAGCGCCGTGGTCCGGCTCAGGTGGCGCACGTGGTCTCCAGTGGCGGGTTCGTCAGGGGCGGGCGCGGCGATCGTACCGGGCCGGGGGCGAGGATCACGCCTCCGCAACGACAGGCCCCACGGCAGGCCCCACGGCAGGTCAGTCGGGCACCAGCAGCGCGGCGAGCGTGCCGCCGAGCTCGTACGCCGCGTCGAGGTGGCGCTGCTCGACGTCACCGACGACCTCGAGCACCTCGGCGCGCTGGGTCCAGGCCAGCGCCTGCACGATGCTCTGCACCGAGCGCACCGCACCGGTGGTGTCGTAGCGCCCGTGGACCCAGAGCCCGTAGGGCACCCGGGCGGCGCCGCCGGTGCCGGCCGAGCCGTCGTCGCCCAGGGCCCCTCCGGCCTGGAGGAAGATGGTGTCGAAGAAGTGCTTGAGCGCCCCCGACATGTAGCCGAAGTTCGCCGGGGTGCCGAGCAGCACCCCGTCGGCCGCGAGCACGTCGTCGGCGTGGGCCTCGAGCGCGGCCCGGACCACCACGTCGACGCCCTCCACGGCGTCGTCGCGGGTGCCGGCCACGACCGCGTCCGTGAGCGCCTGCACGGTGGGGGTCGGGGAGTGGTGGACCACCAGCAGCCTCGCCATGGGTCCACGGTAGCGGCCCCGACGTGGCACCCACCGGGCGTGCGATAGCCTGGAGGACGTCATGACGCGCGCATCGCTGCTCCTTCGCTGCCGCAACGAGGCCTGAGCACGCCGGCCCCCTCGTTGCGGAGAGTGCGCTGTGCCCGGCACCGCTTCCCACCAGCGAGGACCCCATGACCGATCTGAGCAGGACCGCGAACAACCAGCGCACCAGCGCGATGCCCGTCGAGCGATACCGGCCCTTCGTGCCGGTCGACGTCCCCGACCGCACCTGGCCGACGAAGAAGCTCACCACCGCGCCCCGGTGGCTCTCCACCGACCTGCGCGACGGCAACCAGGCGCTCATCGACCCGATGACGCCGGTGCGCAAGCTCGAGATGTTCGAGCTGCTGGTGAAGATGGGCTACAAGGAGATCGAGGTCGGCTTCCCCAGCGCCAGCCAGATCGACTTCGACTTCGTGCGCCAGCTCATCGAGCAGGACCGGATCCCCGACGACGTGCAGATCTCGGTGCTGACCCAGGCCCGTGAGGACCTGATCGAGCGCACCGTGCAGTCGCTGGTCGGCGCCGACCGGGCCACCGTGCACCTCTACAACGCCACCGCGCCGCTCTTCCAGCGCGTCGTCTTCGGCGTCACCCCCGACGAGTGCCGCTCGATCGCCACCCGGGGCACCGAGCTGGTCATGAAGTACGCCGAGGAGCTCGTGGGCGCCCTGGTGGGCAGCGACGCGTTCGGCTACCAGTACTCCCCGGAGATCTTCACCCAGTCCGACACCGACTTCGCCCTCGAGGTGTGCGAGGCGGTCTCCGACGTGTGGCAGCCCGAGGCCGGTCGCGAGATCATCCTCAACCTGCCCGCCACGGTGGAGATGTCCACGCCGAACACCTACGCCGACCAGATCGAGTACTTCGCACGCGGACTGACCCGTCGCGAGCACTCGGCCATCTCGCTGCACCCGCACAACGACCGCGGGACCGCGGTCGCGGCCACCGAGCTGGGCCTGATGGCCGGCGCGGACCGGGTCGAGGGCTGCCTCTTCGGCCACGGCGAGCGCACCGGCAACGTGTGCCTGGTGACGCTGGGGATGAACCTCTTCAGCCAGGGCGTCGACCCCCAGATCGACTTCTCCGACATCGACGAGGTCCGGCGCACGGTCGAGTACTGCACCAGCCTGCCGGTGCACCCGCGGCACCCCTACGCCGGCGACCTCGTCTACACCGCCTTCTCCGGGTCCCACCAGGACGCGATCAAGAAGGGCCTCGAGGACCTCGACCGACGCGCCGCCGAGCAGGGCGTGCCCGTGGGCGAGATGCCCTGGGAGGCGCCGTACCTGCCGATCGACCCCAAGGACGTCGGCCGCTCGTACGAGGCCGTGATCCGGGTCAACAGCCAGTCCGGCAAGGGCGGTGTCGCCTACGTGCTGAAGGCCGAGCACAAGATCGACCTGCCGCGCCGCGCCCAGATCGAGTTCAGCCGGGTGGTCCAGCAGCGCACCGACGCCGCCGGCGGCGAGATGACGCCCGAGGCGATCTGGAACGTCTTCCGGGCGGAGTACCTCGACCAGGAGACGCCGCTGCGGCTCAACTCGGTGCACACCAGCTCCGCGGCCGGCGAGAAGGACGCCCTCACCGTCAACGTGTACGTCGACGGCGAGCTGCGCACCCTGGAGGGCACCGGCAACGGGCCGATCGCCGCCTTCGTGAACGCGATCAACGAGCTGGCGCAGGACTGGGACGTGCGGGTGCTCGACTACGCCGAGCACGCCCTGTCGGCCGGCGGCGACGCGCTCGCGGCGGCGTACGTCGAGTGCTCGGTGCGCGACCAGATCTTCTGGGGCGTCGGGATCGACGCCAACATCGTCACCGCGTCGCTGAAGGCGGTCATCAGCGCCGTCAACCGCGCCTGAGCACGGCGGGCCGGCTGCCGCTCACCCCTTGAGCGGCAGCCGCACCGTGAACGTGCTGCCCTCGAGGTGCGCGGAGCGGACCTGGGTCGTGCCGCCGTGGGCGGCGGCGACCGAGGCCACGATCGACAGGCCCAGGCCGGTGCCCTGGATGGCTGCGCGCTGCGCGTTCGAGGAGCGGAAGAAGCGGTCGAAGACCTCGTCCTGCTCGTCGTCGGGGATGCCGATGCCGGTGTCGGTGACGACCAGGACGGCCTCGGCCGGGCCGATGTCGAGGCGCACCCGCACCACGCCTCCGTCCTCGGTGAACTTGATGGCGTTGGAGACCAGGTTGAGCAGCACCCGCTCGAGCTGCTCGCCGTCCCCGACCACGACCGCGGGGCGTGCGGGCGGTTCCCAGACCAGGGTCAGGTCGCGCTCCCGGAGCAGGCCCGGGGTGGTGCTCTCGACCGCCCGCATCACCTCGGCGAGGTCCACGTCCTGGGCCTGCCAGGTGATGGCCCCCGAGTCGAGCCCGGAGAGCATCAGCAGGTCGTTGCAGAGCACGATGAGCCGTTCCCCGTTGCGGGCGATGCGCTCCAGCACCGGGGCCTGCTCGGGCGCCGGCTCCACCAGGGTGCCGTCCCGGAGCATCTCGGTGTAGCCCACGATGCTCGTCACGGGGGTGCGCAGCTCGTGCGAGACGGTCGAGACGAACTCGTTCTTGGCCTCGTCGATCGCCCGGAGCCGCTCGACGGCGGTGCGCTGCTGCTCCAGGGCCGCGACGACGACGTCCTGGGCCCGGCGCTGCTCGGTGACGTCGCGCCCCACGCACAGGAAGCCGACCTGGGTGCTCACCACGGTGCCGGTCGCCGACAGCGTCATCGACACCACCCGGCGCCCGCCGTCGGCGTCGATCCACCACCAGTCGCGGCTGGCCTCCTCGACCTGGCCGATCGAGGCGGTCAGCGCGGCGAACACGGTGGCGTGGTCGGTCGAGCCGATCCGCTCCCGCACCTGGTCGGGGTCGAGCAGCTGCGTGAACGGCTGCCCGACCACCCGGTGGGCGGGCAGGCGCAGCAGGTGCTCGGCGCCGGAGCTGAAGACGGTGATGAGGCCGGCGGAGTCGAGCCCGACGATCGCGGTCGCCACCGAGGCCTGCATCAGGTGGGTGACCAGGCCGGCGCTGGCGCGCTCGGTGGTGACGTCGACGCCGGTCAGCACGGCGTACGCCGGCCGGCCGTCGTGGTCGCGGACCAGGTTGTTGCTCCACACCACCCGGCGCCGCTCGCCCGAGCGCGTGAGCGCGTCGTGCTCGCCCACCACGGGTGCGCCGGAGCGGTTGGGCCACAGGAGCAGCGCCCCGAGCTCCTGCTCGCTGTCGGGCGCCAGGGGCGTCTCCCACAGTCGCCGCCCGACGAGGTCGGCGGCGCTCCAGCCGGTCATCCCGGTCGTCGCGGCGTTGATCCGCACGACCCGGGCGTCGAGGTCGGTGACCAGGATGAGGCAGGCCGTGGTGTCGAGGGTGGCGCTGGTGAGCCGTTCCGCCTCCTGCAGGCGCTGGTGGGCCAGGTGCTCGGCGGTCACGTCGAGGAGCTGGAGCGACCAGACGCGCTCGTCGACACCGTGGGAGATCCGGCTGGCGGCGATGTCGAGACGCAGGTCGGGTCGTCCGACGACCCCGCCCCGCCCGCGCCAGCCCGCGGAGCCGTCGAGGAGGTCGGCGAGCCGACGCTGGGCGCCGAGGTCGAGGATCTCGCTGATCTCACGACCGGTCAGGTCGTCGGGCTCCCGGCCGAGCAGCGTCGAGATGGTCCGGTTCACCTCGTCGACCCGCAGCCCGTCGGCGCCCTCGCGCAGCAGCAGCTGACCGACCAGCGAGTCGGTGAAGTTGGCGCGGAAGAGCTGGCGTTCCTCGCCCACCGTGTCGAAGAGCCGGTTGCGCTCCTGGAGCAGCACGGCCAGCGGGAGGGTCAGCAGCACCGCGCAGACCAGGTAGCCCTGGGCGACGCTGGCGCTGAGGATCGGGCCCAGGCCGTCGTTGGTGAACGGACCCCCGCCGCCCTGGGTCAGCAGGGTCACGGCGGTGGCGAAGCCGACCAGCTCGATCGCCGTGACGAACGGGCCGAACCGGAGCGCGGCCCAGACGAGGACGAGGAGGGGGACGAAGGTGAGGGAGAGGGCGTGGTCGGGCAGGAAGACCGCGACCGTCGCCAGCCCCAGCACGCCGAGCTGCGCGAGCAGCTCCGCGGGCGCGACGTACGCGCCCGGGACCAGGCCGCCGCTGCGCCCCCGACGGACCAGCGCGACCGGCACGATGACCAGCACGGCGGCCGAGTGCGAGGTGAAGACGGTGCGTGCGACGTCGAGTGCCGGTCCGAGGTCGAACGGTGCGGCGGCCGCCCCCAGCAGCCCCGCGACGATCGTCGCGCCCAGGAGTGCGCCGACCACGAGACGGACGAAGTCGCGCAGCTCGCCCAGCCGGGGCGGGCCCGGCAGCGGCCCGGAGCGGAGCACCAGGGCCGCGGCCACCGCCTCGGCGGTGTTGGCGACGCCGAAGGCGAGGGACAGGTCGAGGGGACGACCGCCCGAGAGGTTGGCCAGGCCGGTGGCCAGCACCAGCGCCACGGCCACCAGCGCCAGCTCGCGTCGACCGGGACGGGTCAGGGCCACCAGCGCGACCGAGAGCCCGGCGGCCGGCCACCACACCGCGACCGGGTTGTCGGCGGGTCGCAGGACGACCGACGCGAGGCCCGCGGCGTACACCGCGACCAGCAACGCCACGGTCGCGGGCGCCGTCAGGTGGGCGCGACCGGACGAGGACATGGGCACATCATCGGGCCTGGGGGGCCCGGATGTGGGAAGTGGCCCGGCCACGACCGCTCGGCGTGCCGGTCCGGGGCGTCCGCGGACCTGCCTCTAGGTTGAACGCATGCTGGTCTCCGAGCACGTCGGTCAGTTCTTCCTCGACGGTGAGGGGTCGCGCGACCGCCTCGAGTACACCGAGTACGGTGCCGGTGACTCGTGGGTGGTGCTGCTGCCCGGGCAGCTGATGCCGCGCCGCATGCACCAGCCGCTGGCGCGCCACCTGGCCGCCCAGGGGCTCCACGTGGTCACCCTCGACCCGCTCGGGCACGGCCGGTCCGACCGGCCCGCCGACCCGTTGGCCTACTCGGTGCCCGCCTTCGGCCAGCAGGTGGTCGCCCTCCTGGACCACCTCGGCGCGTCCCAGGCCGTGATCGGTGGCACCTCGCTCGGCGCGAACGTGTCGCTCGAGGTCGCGGCCACCGCACCCGACCGGGTGCGCGGGCTGCTGCTCGAGATGCCGGTGCTCGACAACGCGCTCGAGGCCGGGATCCTGGCGTTCTCGCCGCTGCTCCTCGCCGCCCGCTTCGCACCCTTCACGATCACCGCCGTGCGCCGGCTGACCCGACCGGTGCCCCGCGGCGTGGTGCCTTTCTGGGCCGGCATCGCGCTCGACACCCTCGACCAGCGCGCCGACGCCGTGGCCGCGGTCGTGCACGGGCTGTTCTTCGGCCGGATCGCCCCGTCCGCGGCGGAGCGGCGCGCGATCACCGCCCCGGCGCTGGTCGTGGGGCACGGTCGCGACCCGATCCACCCGGCGGCCGATGCGGCGATGCTGGCCGACGAGATGCCGGCGGGGGAGCTCGTCCGGGCCCGCTCGATCCTGGAGTGGCGCACCTCGCCCCAGCGGTTGGACGCGCTCGCGGCCGACTTCTGCCTGGGCGCCTGGCGCTCTGCGTCGCGTCGCTCCCGCCGCGCCTGACCGGGACGTCACTGCCCCCGGGGCACAATGGGGCCGTGCCTCTCTACCGCGACGAGGCGGTCGTGCTGCGCACCCACAAGCTGGGGGAGGCCGACCGCATCATCACCCTGCTGACCCGTCAGCACGGGCGGGTGCGCGCGGTCGCCCGCGGCGTACGCCGCACCACGTCGCGCTTCGGCTCGCGGCTCGAGCCCTTCACGCACGTCGACCTCCAGCTCTCCGAGGGTCGCAGCCTCGACTCCATCACCCAGGCCGAGACGCTCACCCCGTTCGCCAGCGGGCTCGGGGCCGACTACGAGCGCTACACCGCAGGCACCGTGATGCTCGAGACCGCGGAGCGCCTGGTCACCGAGGAGAAGGAACCGGCCACCCAGCACTTCCTGCTCCTGGTGGGTGGGCTGCGCGCCATGGTGTCGGGGGACAAGGGCCCCGGGCAGGTGCTCGACTCCTACCTGCTGCGCTCGTTGTCGGTGGCCGGGTACGCACCCTCGTTCGACCACTGCGCGCGTTGCGGCGAGCAGGGCCCGCACCGCTGGTTCAACCCCTCCATGGGCGGGATGCTGTGCAGCACCTGCCGGCTGCCCGGCTCCGCGAGCCCCGCGGCGGCGACCGTCGAGCTGCTCGGTGCGCTGCTCGCCGGTGACTGGCCCGTGGTGGCCCGCGCCGACCAGCGCACGCTGCGGGAGGCCAGCGGCCTCGTGGCGGCGTACCTGGCCTGGCACCTCGAGCGGGGCCTGCGCTCCCTGGTCTACGTCGAGCGCTGACCCGGTCCGGACCACCTGCGGCTGAAGCCGCGCAGGTGAGGACTCCAGCCAGCGCGTTCTGCGAAGGTGAGCCTCCCACCCAGGGAGGACGCGACGCCATGACCGAGGACCCGCGCTGGCTGCAGGTCGGCTTCGTGCTCCTGGTCGGGTTCGAGCTCCTCCTCAGGCTGCCCTCCGACGACCACCTGGAGCTCTGGTCCTGGTCGGTGCTGGCGTTGGCGGTGCTGGTGCTGGTCACGGCTGCGACGTTCTGGGCGCCGGCCGCCCTGCGCCGGCCGCGGACCTCGTCGTGGCTCCGACCCGACCTGGTCGTCGTCCTGATCGACCTGGCTGCTCTCGGCATCATCCAGCTGGACCCCGACGGGGGTGCTGTCACCATCCTCGTGGTGCTGCCGGCGCTGTGGTGGGGCCAGCGCCACGGTCGGCGTGGTGCGCTGGGTGCGGGGCTGGCCTGCCTGCTCCTGGTGTCGCTTCCGCGCCTGCTGGCGGCGGGTCTCGACGGTACGAGCCTGACCCGGGCGGTGCTGCCGCCCACGGTCGCCGTCCTGGCTGGGCTCGGCATCGCCGAGGCGGTGGGTCGGGCCGCGGCGCAGCGCGACGAGGCGGACCGTCGCGGTCGCGAGCTGACCGAGGCGCTGGCCACGATCGAGCACCAGCGGCGCACGGGCGCGGCCATCCTCGACACCGTCGACGTGGGCCTGCTGCTGCTCGACGCCGAGGGTCGCTACGTGGGATGCAACAAGCGGCACCAGCACTTCATGGACCTGGCGTTCCCGGAGGGGCACGCCGGGGTCGCGGGGCAGCTCGGGCTGGTCCGCTGCGCCGACGGCACGACCGTGATGACCACCGAGGAGATGCCGACGTACCGGGCGGCGCACGGCGAGGAGTTCGACGACATCCGGATCTGGGTCGGGGAGGGGGACGAGCAGCGGGCGGTCTCGGTCTCGGCCCGGTCCATCCGCGACGAGGAGGGGCGGTACGCCGGTTCGGCGCTGGCCTACAAGGACGTCACCGACTTCATGGAGGCGCTCGAGGTGAAGGACGCGTTCGTCGCCGCGGTCTCGCACGAGCTGCGCACCCCGCTGACCTCCATCACCGGCTACCTCGAGGTCCTCCTCGAGCGCGACGACCTGCCGGCGCAGGCGTTGCACCAGCTCGGTGTCGCCGAGCGCAACGCCGATCGGCTCGAGCGGCTGGTGGGCGACCTGCTGACCACCGCCGTGGCCGATGCCAGCCCCACGTCGCTGGAGCGTGCCCTCGTCGACCTGGGGGCGCTGGTGCGTGAGCAGGTCGAGGCCGCGCAGCCCGCTGCGAGCGCACGGCGGATCGTCGTCGAGGGCGGGGCGCCCGAGGAGGTGCTCCTGCACGCCGACGGCCAGCGGCTGCGGCAGGTCGTCGACAACCTGCTCTCGAACGCGCTCAAGCACACCCCGGGCGGCGGCCGGGTGTCCGTCGGTCTCGTGACCTCCGACGTCGACGTGGAGATCCGTGTGGCGGACACCGGGCCCGGGATCGACGTAGCCGAACGGGAGCTGGTCTTCGGCCGGTTCTTCCGCACGCGCGCCTCCCGCGACCAGGTCGTGCCCGGCGTGGGCCTGGGCCTGTCCATCACCCGCGACATCGTGGTCGCCCACGGCGGGCGCATCCATCTCGACGACGCGCCGGGTGGCGGCACCCTGGCCCGGGTGCTGCTGCCGCGCGAGCCGGCGCCGTAGGATCCGGCACGTGAAGCGAGCCGTGAGACCGCCCACCCCGCATCCCTCGGGCGCGACGCCTCCTGACGTCCCGCGCGACCTCGTCCCGGGCCACGTCGCGATCGTGATGGACGGCAACGGCCGGTGGGCCAAGCAGCGCGGGCTCGCGCGCACCCGCGGCCACGAGATGGGCGAGAGCTCGCTCTTCGACGTGGTCGAAGGGGCCATCGAGATCGGCGTCAAGGCCGTCTCGGCCTACGCGTTCTCCACCGAGAACTGGTCGCGCTCGCCGGACGAGGTGCGCTTCCTGATGGGGTTCAACCGCGACGTCATCCGCCGCCGGCGCGACGAGATGCACGAGCTGGGAGTGCGGGTGCGGTGGGCCGGGCGGACACCGCGGCTGTGGCGCTCGGTGGTCAAGGAGCTGCAGGCCGCGGAGGAGCTGACCCGCGACAACGACGTGCTGACCCTGACGATGTGCGTCAACTACGGCGGGCGCGCCGAGCTGACCGATGCCGCTCGCGCCATCGGCCGCGAGGTGGCCGCCGGTCGCCTGGATCCCGAGAAGATCACCGAGAAGACCTTCGCGCGCCACCTCTACCTGCCCGACCTCGCCGACGCCGACATGATCTGGCGGACCTCGGGCGAGCAGCGGCTGTCGAACTTCATGCTCTGGCAGGCGGCGTACGCCGAGATGGTCTTCACCGACGTCCTGTGGCCCGACGTCGACCGCCGCACCCTCTGGTCGGCGATCGAGACGTACGCCTCGCGGGACCGGCGCTACGGCGGCGCCCTGCCGAACGCGTAGCCGACGGGGCAGCCGGCTGACCGTCGATGGGTCCGCATCCGTGAGGATGGACCCATGGAGCCGCCCACGATCCTGCTGCCGGACGGTCGCCGGATCGCCTACCTCGACGGCGGTGACCCGGCTGGCTACCCGGTGATCGGCCTGCACGGCACGCCGGGCTGCCGGCTGAACCGGCTGCCTGACGACGAGGTGTACGCGCGCACTGGGGTCCGCTACATCACGACGGACCGCGCCGGGTACGGGCAGTCATCGCGCCATCGGGGGCGCTCGGTGGCGGACGAGGCCGCCGACGTGCGCGCCGTGGCCGATGCGCTCGGCCTGGACCGGTTCTCCGTCGTGGGTGGTTCCGGTGGCGGCCCGCACGCCCTGGCGTGCGCTGCGCTGCTGGACGACAGGGTCGAACGCGTGGCCTGCCAGTCGAGCCTGGCCCCGCTCGGTGAGGGCGGGATGGCGAGGGACGCGTGGCTCTGGCAGATGGAGCCGGAGGCCGCGCAGGCTCTCGCCTGGGTCGACGCCGGCGAGGGCGCACTCACCGCGGAGATCCAGGCCGCGCAGGCCCGCATGGAACGGCTGCTGGTCTCGGACCCGGCGTCGTTCCTGGGGGAGGGGATGGGGGGTGCCGACCAGGAGGTCCTCGCCCGGCCCGAGGTGGTGGCGGCCTTCACCCGGATCATGGCCGAGCAGGCTGCCCACGGCGTCGGCGGCTCGGTCGACGACACCCTGGCCTTCGCGCGGCCCTGGGGCTTCCGTCTCGAGGACATCAGCATCCCGGTGCTCCTCACCTACGGGCTCCAGGACTTCTCCTGCCCGCCCGACCACGGCCGATGGCTCGCCCGGCACCTGCCGACGGCCCTGGTCGTCGAGGACGGGGCCGGTGGCCACCTCCCACAGGATCTCGAGGCCGACATCGCTCGCACCTTCAGCTGGCTGCGGACCGGCCAGCTGTCCTGACATCGGCGGCGCGGCGACGGCGATGGAGACGAGCGGAGTGTGGAGTCCTGGGTGAGCCCTGTTGATCCGGAGCGCCACACTCTTGTCGCTCGGTAGTGCCAGGCGGTGTGGGTCTTGGCGCGGTGGTGGCGCCGGGGGTCTCGACGGTCGCTCGAGCCTTCGGCCCTCGCTGCTACGCCCCGGGGGACTCGTTCAGCAGCTCGGCGAGGGCCCGGCTCGCCGCCGCCACGACGTCGTCGAGGGGCGGGGTGACGTCGACGACGCGACCGTGCTCGGCGGGGGCGAGGGGTTCGAGGGTGGCGAGCTGGGAGGCGAGCAGGGAGACGGGCATGAAGTGGCGGGTGCGCCGGCTCATCCGGTCCTCGAGGACCGCGGCGGGAGCATGGAGGTGCAGGAACCACACGTCCGCGACGTCCTCGCGCAACCGGTCGCGGTAGGCGCGCTTGAGGGCCGAGCAGGTCACGACGCTGCTGCGCCCGGCGTCGGCCTGCTCGCGCATGGTCTGGGCGACCCGGGCCAACCAGGGCCACCGGTCCTCGTCGGTCAGCGGGTCACCGGCCTCCATCTTGGCGACGTTGGCGCGGGGGTGCAGGTCGTCGCCCTCGATGAAGTCGCACTCGTGGAGCTCCGCGAGTCGGCGGGCGACGCTGGACTTGCCGGTGGCCGAGACGCCCATCACCACGACCTGGACCGGTCGCACGGGTCGGGACGGGGCGGGGGAGTTCGCTGCGCTCACCGGCAGGACCCTACGCGCGGCACGTGGGGCAGGTGCCGAAGATCTCGAGCGTGTGGCTGACCTCGTCGAAACCGTGCTCCTCCGCGATCGAGCGCGTCCAGCGCTCGACGGCGGGGCCCTCGACCTCCACGGTGCGTCCGCAGGAGCGGCACACCAGGTGGTGGTGGTGCGCCCCGGAGCAGGCCCGGTAGATCGCCTCGCCGCCCTCGGTCAGCAGCCGGTCGATCTCTCCGGCGTCGGCCAGCAGCTGCAGGGTCCGGTAGACCGTGGCCAGCCCGACCGTCTCGCCGCGACGCCCGAGCAGGTCGTGGATCTCCTGGGCGGAGCGGAAGTCGTCGAAGCTGGCCATCGCCTCGGCGACGGCGAGCCGCTGGCGGGTCGGCCTCAGCCCGGACGTCGCGGGGCCGGGGCGGTCAGTGCTCGTCATAGTGCTCCCCGTGGGGTGCGTGCCGGTGGCCGTCGTGGACGTAGTCGACGTGGTCGCCGTGGGGGACCGCGAGGTGCCCGCAGTCGGGGCCGTGCTCGTGGTCGTGGGTCCCGGAGACCTCGTGGTCGTCCGGCTCCACGTCGGGGAACGGTGCGTGCCGGCGTTGACGCCGACGCAGCAGCACGCCCAACGGCCAGGTGGCGACGAAGCAGGCCAGGGCCAGCAGGACGATGGCCGGACCGGGCTGCACCGTCAGGCCGTAGGACTGGGAGAGGTACGCCGACACCAGCAGGCCGCCGACGCCGGCGCCGGCCCCGACCACGACCGCCCCGGCGATGGTGGCCCGGAACGACCGGGCCAGCTGCTGCGACGTCGCGACCGGCACGATCATCAGCGCTGAGACCAGCAGCAGCCCGACGGTGCGCATCGCCACGGTGACCGTCACCGCGGCCAGCACGGCCACCAGCAGGTTGTAGGCCCGCACGTTCAACCCGGCCACCTGGGCGAAGTCCTGGTCCTGCGCGACTGTGAAGAGCTGCGGCATCAGACCCAGTCCCAGGCCGAGGATCACGAACGCCAGGGCGATGGTGAACCAGATGTCGGTCCGCGAGATCGAGGTGATCGAGCCGAAGAGGTACTGCTGCAGGGTCGCGCCGCTCTGGCCGGCCAGCCCGGTGATCATCACCCCGCCCGCCAGACCCCCGTAGAACAGCAGCGCCAGGGCCAGATCGCCACTGGTGTGGCCGCGGTCACGGATGGTCTCGATGGCCACCGCACCGAGGATCGCCACGACCACGGCGGTCCACGTGGGTGCGATCCCTGTGAGCAGGCCCAGCGCCACGCCTGTCACCGCGACGTGGCCCAGTCCGTCGCCGAGCAGGGCCAGGCGTCGTTGGACCAGGTAGGTGCCGATCACGGGGGCGGCGAGCCCGGTGACCAGCGCGGCCAGCAGCGCCCGCTGCATGAAGTCGTAGCCGAGGAGATCGATCACGGTCGGCGGTCCTCCCGGTCCCAGGGGGCCACGATGTCGGGGTGGTGGTCGTGGCGACCCGCGTCGAGGTCGTGGTGGTGGTGCCCGTGCGCGTCGGTGAGGTCGAGGGGCGGGCCGTCGTAGACGAGGCGTCCGTCGCGCAGCACCACGGTCCGGTCGACCAGGGGTGCCAGCGGACCGAGCTCGTGGGTCACCAGGACGATGGTGCTGCCCGAGCGCGAGAGGGTGCCGAGGGCGTCGGCGAGGGCCTGCTGGTTGGGCAGGTCGACGCCGGCCGTCGGCTCGTCGAGGAAGAACAGGTCGGGCCCGCCCGCGAGCGCCCTCGCGATGAGCACCCGCTGCTGCTGGCCGCCCGACAGTGTGGCCACGCTGTCCTTGGCGCGGTCGGCGAGACCCACGACCTCGAGAGCCTCGGTCACGGCCGCGCGGTCGGCGCGGCTGGGCAGCGACAGCACGCGTCGCCGGGTGAGCCGTCCGGACGCCACGACCTCGCGCACCGAGACCGGTACGCCGCTCGCGGCCCCGGCGCGCTGGGGCACGTAGCCGAGGCGGTGCCAGTCGCGGAAGGAGCCCATCGGGGTGCCGAACAGCTGCAGCGAGCCCCTCTCCAGGGGGCGCAGGCCGGTCAGCGCGCGCACCAGCGTCGACTTGCCCGACCCGTTGGGGCCCAGCAGCGTGACGAACTCCCCGGCGCGGACGGTCAGGTCGACCCCGCGCACGACGGGGCGGCCACCGAGCACCACCGCGCCGTCCCGCAGCTCGACCACCGGATCCGTGTCGGTGCTCAACAGCGGTTCGCCCCCTCGAGGGCGGCGAGGTTGGAGCGCATGAGGGAAAGGTAGTCCTCGTCGGCGGTCTCCTCGGTCAGGCCCTCGATGGTGTCCAGGACCGCCGTGTCCACGCCGGCGTCGACGGCCAGCACCTCGGCGGCCTGCGGGCTGACCAGGCTCTCGGAGAACACGGTGGTGATGCCGGTCTCCGCGATGAGGTCCTGCAGCTCGGCCAGGGCGGCGGGGGTCGGCTCGGCGTCGGGGGAGAAGCCGTTGATCGAGGCCAGTTCGAGGTCGTACTTCTCGAGGTAGCCGAAGGCGTCGTGGTTGGTCACCACGGTCCGGATCTCGCAGCCCGACAAGCCCTCGGTGTACTCCTCGTCGAGGGCCTCGAGGTCGCTGCGCAGCTCGGCCGCGCGCTCCTCGAAGGCCGCCGCCTCGTCGGGGTCGATGTCGGCCAGCCGCTCGGCGACCGCGTCACCGAGGTCGGCCATCCGTGCGGGGTCGAGCCAGAAGTGGGGGTCGAGCTCGCCGTGGTCGTGACCGCTGTGGTCGTCGGAGTGCTCGTCCTCAGCGTCCTCCTCGTCGGAGTGCTCGTCCTCGAACGAGATCAGGTCGACGACCGAGGCGGCGTCGAGCACCTCGACCCCGGCCACCTCCTCGGCCGCCTCGTCCACCGCCGGCTGCAGGGAGTCGATGTAGACGAGCAGGGCGGCGTCGGCCAGCGCGGCGGTCTGGCCGATCCCGAGCTCGAGGTCGTGTGGCTCGCCACCGGGCTGGGTGAGGTTCTCGACGTCGAAGGCGTCGCCGGCCACGCGCTGAGCGACGTACTGCAGCGGGTAGAGGCCCGCGACGACGGTGCGCGAGCCGTCCGACCCCGACCCGTCGTCGGAGGTCAGGGCGCCGCAGCCGGACAGTGCGAGGGTGACGGCGGAGGCAGCGGCGGGGACGAGCAGACGACGAAGCTTCATGAGAATGATTCTCAGGCCTTTGAGAATCATTGTCAACTCAGGTCGACGCTGTCGGCCCGCGTGCGGCGGCTAGGCTCGCGGGATGCTGGTGGTCAACAGGTTCAGGGTCCCCGAGGACGAGTCGGAGCAGTTCCGTGTCGAGGTCGAGGCGGCGCACGCCGTCCTCGCCGCCCGCTCCGGGTACGTCGGCGGCACGATCGGGCGCAACGTCGACGAGCCCACCCTGTGGGTGCTGACCACCCGGTGGGAGCACGTGGGTGCCTACCGCCGCGCGCTGTCGTCGTACGACGTCAAGATGGGCGCCGTGCGCCTGCTCTCCCGCGCGGTCGACGAGGCCAGTGCCTACGAGGTCGTCGAGCCCGGTACCGACCTCAACGTCGCCCGGGCGCGGTCGTTAGGCTGAGCGCTTCCGCACGTCCTCCCGTCCCGGCAGCCAGCCGGTGCACCAGCACGCGAAAGTGAGCCTCCTCCGTGGCCAAGCCGCCTCCCTCCGTCGTCGACAGCGTCGTCTCGCTCGCCAAGCGCCGGGGGTTCGTCTACCCCTGCGGTGAGATCTACGGCGGCACCCGCTCGGCGTGGGACTACGGCCCGCTCGGCGTGGAGCTCAAGGACAACATCAAGCGCCAGTGGTGGAAGTCCATGGTGCAGATGCGCGACGACGTCGTGGGCCTCGACTCCAGCGTCATCCTGCCCACCCGCACGTGGGAGGCCAGCGGCCACATCGACACCTTCAGCGACCCGCTGACCGAGTGCCAGTCGTGCCACAAGCGCTTCCGCGCCGACCACCTCCAGGAGGCGGTCGCCGAGAAGAAGGGGATCGACGACCCCGACACCGTGTCGTTCGAGAACCTCGCCTGCCCCAACTGCGGCACCCGCGGCGCCTGGACCGAGCCGCGCCAGTTCTCCGGGCTGCTCAAGACCTACCTCGGCGTGCACGACGACGAGTCCGGGCTGCACTACCTGCGCCCCGAGACCGCCCAGGGCATCTTCCTGAACTTCGCCAACGTCGTGACCAGCCAGCGGATGAAGCCGCCCTTCGGCATCGCCCAGATCGGCAAGAGCTTCCGCAACGAGATCACCCCCGGCAACTTCATCTTCCGCACCCGCGAGTTCGAGCAGATGGAGATGGAGTTCTTCGTCAAGCCCGGCGAGGACGAGGAGTGGCACCAGCACTGGATCGACGAGCGCACCAGCTGGTACGTCGGCCTCGGCATCGACCGCGACAACCTGCGCCACTACGAGCACGCGCAGGAGAAGCTCTCCCACTACTCCAAGCGCACCGTCGACATCGAGTACCGCTTCAACTTCGCGGGCTCGGAGTGGGGCGAGCTCGAGGGCATCGCGAACCGCACCGACTTCGACCTCACCACGCACGCGAAGCACTCCGGCAAGGACCTGTCCTACTACGACCAGGCCGGCGGCGAGCGCTACACGCCGTACGTCATCGAGCCGGCCGCAGGCCTGGGCCGCTCGCTGATGACCTTCCTGGTCGACGCCTACCACGAGGACGAGGCCCCCAACACCAAGGGCGGCGTGGACAAGCGCACCGTGCTGCGCCTCGACCCGCGCCTGGCTCCGGTCAAGGTGGCGGTGCTGCCGCTGAGCCGCAACGCCGACCTCTCGCCCAAGGCCCGCGACCTGGCCACCGAGCTGCGCCGGAACTGGTACGTCGACTTCGACGACGCCGGCGCGATCGGCAAGCGCTACCGCCGCCAGGACGAGATCGGGACGCCGTACTGCGTCACCGTCGACTTCGACACCCTCGAGGACCACGCCGTGACCGTGCGCGAGCGCGACACGATGGCCCAGGAGCGGATCGGCCTCGACCGGATCTCGGCCTACTTCGCTGAGAAGTTCCTCGGTGCGTGACGTGCGCGGTGTGCACAATGGTCCGATGCTGAGCACGCGTCTGCGCCGGGGCCCGGCGACCACCCTCGCCGCCCTCGTCCTGACGGTCGGCGCCCTGGGTGCCTGCTCCGGTGGCGACGACGACTCGGCCGGGGCGGAGGGGTCCACCGACGCGTCGTCGGAGACCACCGCCGGCGAGGACACCACCATCGACCCGACCGCCGGGGCCGAGGCGTCGCCGTACCTGCCGGTGCCCGACGGCGTCGAGCTGACGGCGCAGGGCACCGCGCTCGAGGTCGGGGACACCGCGACGGTGGCCTACCAGCCCAACCAGAAGGACGTCGGGGTCCTCAAGCTCACGGTCACCGACCTCCGCAAGACCTCCTACCAGGAGTCCTTCCAGGGCTGGAAGCTCGACAAGGCGATCAAGAAGTCGCAGCCCTACTTCGTGCGGGCCAAGGTCAAGAACGTGGGGGAGGACGACCTGGGCGGACGCCGGGTGCCGCTCTACCTCGTCGACGGTGACAACACCCTGGTGGAGTCCTCGACCTTCGTGAGCACCTTCAAGCCCTGCCCCTCGCAGGCGCTGCCGAAGAAGTTCGGTCCCGGGGCCAAGGTCACCACCTGCCTGGTCTTCCTCGCCCCCGCCCAGGGCAGCCTCGAGGCGATCAGCTTCCGGCCGGCCCAGGAGTTCAACCCGATCACCTGGACCGGCGAGGTCCTGAAGATCGGCGAAAAGACCGCCGCGCAGAAGAAGGCCGCCAAGAAGGCCCAGAAGAAGGCTGAGAAGAAGGCCGAGAAGAAGTCGCAGGACAAGAAGTCGACGTCGCAGGACTAGGTCCCTGCAGGTCGGCAGTGGCGGCGTCGACCGACTGATTTGGGTCGGCGCCACCGGCCCCGGAGAATGGACCCGTGACCACCCAGACCGCGCCCGCCGCTGCTCCCGGGCTGCGACTGGGCAACCTCGAGGTGGCGACGCCGGTCGTCCTCGCCCCGATGGCCGGCATCACCAACGCGGCGTACCGGCGACTGTGCGCCGAGCAGGGTGCCGGGCTCTACGTCTGCGAGATGATCACCAGCCGCGGGCTGGTGGAGGGCGACGAGCGCACTCTCAACATGCTCGTCTTCGACGAGGCCGAGACCACGCGCTCGGTCCAGCTCTACGGCAGCGACCCGGTGCACGTGGGCAAGGCGGCCGAGATCCTGTGCGCCGAGCACGGCGTCGACCACATCGATCTCAACTTCGGGTGCCCCGTGCCGAAGGTGACCCGCAAGGGCGGCGGCGGCGCGCTGCCCTGGAAGCGCGGCCTCCTCGCGGAGATCCTCGAGCACGCGGTGGCGTCGGCGTCGCGCTACGGCGTGCCGGTGACGATGAAGACCCGCAAGGGCATCGACGACGACCACCTCACCTACCTCGACGCGGGCCGGATCGCCGAGCAGGCCGGCTGCGCGGGGATCGCCCTGCACGGGCGCACGGTCGCCCAGGCCTACTCCGGGCGCGCGGACTGGGACGCCATCGCCGAGCTGGTCGCCCACGTCGACATCCCGGTGCTGGGCAACGGGGACATCTGGGAGGCGGCCGACGCCGTGCGGATGGTCGAGCAGACCGGTGCCGCCGGGGTCGTGGTGGGCCGCGGCTGTCTGGGACGCCCGTGGCTCTTCCGTGACCTCGCCGCAGCGTTCGCCGGTGAGCAGGTCGCGACGCTGCCGACCCTCGGCGAGGTGCGCTCGATGATGCGCCGGCACGCCGAGCTGCTGTGCCGCCACATGGGGGAGGAGCGTGGGTGCAAGGAGTTCCGCAAGCACGTCTCGTGGTACCTCAAGGGCTTCGCAGCCGGCGGCACCGCCCGGCGCTCGCTCGGCCTGGTCTCCACGCTCGCCGACCTCGACGCGCTCCTCGCCGACCTCGACCCCGACGAGCAGTTCCCGTCCGCGGCGCTCGGTGCTCCGCGGGGGCGTCAGGGCTCGCCACGCAGCCGGGTCGTGCTCCCCGAGGGGTGGCTCGACGACTCCGACGGTCGCGGTTCGGGCAACCCGGAGGACACGGTCGAGACCGACGGCGGCTGATCCAGGATGTGACGCGAGTCACCCGGGGGTGAGGGAGCGCACCCCGCATTTTGCCGTTGAACATTCTCCGACGGGTCCCGTGGTGTGTTTCAGTGGCTACTTCGCCGTTCCGCACCGCGGTCCGGCGATCGCCATGTCTTCGACAGCAAAGGATCAGCGCTGTGGCCGATTGTCGCCACAAGCGGGACACCAATGCCCGCCCCCGTCCTCGTGCCGCCCTCGTGGCGGGACCCCTCGCCGTGCTGGCGACCGCCTCCGCGATCACTCTCGGGATGGTCGTCTCCGAGCCCACCGCCCAGGACGTGCCCGTCTCCGCCGCGATCTCCGAGCGCAGCGCCGGCATCTCCGCCGAGCTGCTCCAGCGCGACGCGATCGTCTCGCGCTCCTCCGACCGCTCGCTCGCCACGGCGCCCGTCAAGCAGGGCATGCGCATCGAGAAGAAGAGCGATCTGGAGCTCATGATGGCCAAGCAGGCCGTCGCCCAGGCGGTCTCGGCCGCCGACACCAAGCGCTGGACCACCACCGAGCTCAACCTCTGGACGTCCCCGGCGCAGAAGGCCGAGAAGGCGGGGGTGCTCGACGCCGAGAAGAAGGTGCTCGTCACCGGCCGCTCGCTGTTCGACCGCGACGAGGTCGTCATCGACGGTGCGTCCCGGTGGATCAGCTCGGGCTACCTCGCCGATGAGAAGCCGGTCGACGAGTCGGAGGAGGAGGCCGCGGCCGCCCCGGCGGCCGACGCCTCCTGCAGCAACGGCTCGTCCGTGGCGTCGGGCGTGAGCCCCAACATCGTCAAGGTGCACGCGGCCGTCTGTGCGGCGTTCCCCGAGATCACCACCTACGGCACCTTCCGCAGCGACGGCGAGCACGCCCAGGGCATCGCCGTCGACATCATGGTCAGCGGTGCACGTGGGTGGGAGGTCGCCGAGTTCGTGCGGGCCAACGCCGGCAGCCTCGGGGTCTCCTACGCGATCTACTCCCGCAACATCTGGTCGGTCGAGCGCAGTGGCGAGGGCTGGCGGGGAATGTCTGACCGGGGCTCCACCACGGCCAACCACGAGGACCACGTGCACGTCACGACCTACTGATCCCGGTTTCCCCTGCCCTACGGGTGGGTAGGGTGCTTGGCATGGGGGGCCGTGCTGCTGTGCTCGTTGCCGCCGCGGTCTCGACCGCGGTGGCGCTGAGCGGCGCGCTCGTGATGCGCGCCGAGACCGGCGCGAGCGCCCCGGAGGCGATCGCCCCCGGCGACCGGCCGGCGGGCGCGAGTGCCACCTCGTTGACGGATCCGCCCGACCCCGAGGACCTGCCCTCCCTTGGCCTGCAGTTCCACGGCACCTGGAACCACTACGACGCCCGGCAGCGGGACAAGGTCCTGGACCGCATCGAGGAGTCCGGCGCCACCTGGGTCCGCCTCGACGTGGGCTGGGCGATGCTCCAGCCCACCCCGGGGCCGCTGGACCAGGGGTGGGGGCTGCCCGTGGTCGACGAGGTGATGGAGCAGCTGCGCGAGCGCGACCTGAAGGTGCTCGTCATGTTCTGGCTGACCCCGACGTGGGCCTCCTCGGAGAAGGACGCGTTCACCGCCCAGTACACCAGCCCCGACGACCCGGCCGACTACGCCGCGGCGCTGGGCAAGGTCGCCCAGCGCTGGGGTGACGTGGTGGACGCCTACGAGATCTGGAACGAGCCGAACCTCGAGGACTTCTACCACGGCACCGACCCGCAGACGTACGTCGACCTGCTCTGCGCGTCCTACCCCGTGGTGCGCCGTGCGGACCCGAGCGCCGAGGTCGTGTTCGGCGGGTTGATGTACAACGACGACGACTGGCTGCAGCGGGCCTACGACGCCGGCGCCGGCGGGTGCTTCGACGTGATGTCGGTGCACTCCTACCAGGCGCCCGCCGACTCCCCGCCCAGCCAGAACGACGCGGGCGAGGTCTGGAACCTGCGCAACCTCGACGAGGTGCGCGACACCATGATCGAGAACGGTGACCGGCTGCCGGTGTGGATCACCGAGTTCGGCTGGAGCGTCCACGACAACGAGTCCGACACCGAGCCCTGGCGCCGCGGGGTCGACGAGGAGACCCAGTCCCGGTACGCCGCCGAGGCGCTGACCCTGCTGGGCGACCAGTTCCCGTACGTCGACCTGGCCTTCTGGTACAAGGACGCCGTCAACGTCACGAACTCCGACGAGCACCAGCAGGGCTACGCGATGCTCGACGAGAACCTCCGACCCCGCCGGGTCTGGCACACCTTCCGCGACCTGTACGGAGTCAGCCGATGAACGCCCCTCCCTTCCTCGCCGTCCTGCAGCGGGCCCTCCGGTTCCGGTGGGCCGTGGTCCTCGCGGTGCTGGTGCCCGCCGCGGTGGTCGGCGTGCTGGCGGTGGAGACCCGGGCCGACGAGGCCACCGTGGTGACCGTGGTGGGGGTGTCTCCGGAGTCGGCCGACGTGGTCAGCACCGACGCCGTCCAGCTCGGCCTCGGCCGGTACTCGGTGGCGCTGACCTCCCCGGAGGTCCTGCGGGAGGTCGCTGACGACACCGGCATCGACGCCACCACCCTCGACGCCGCCATCGACGTGACCGCGTCGCAGGAGGCCGGGAACCTCACGGTGCGCGTCAGCCTCCCCGAGCTCGCACAGGCGACGGCCGTGGCCCGCGCCGTCACGGCCCAGGCGGTCCGGATCGGCGAGGAGGACCCGCTCGCCGACGCCGGCGTCCTGGCCGACGTCCGCAGCGAGAAGCCGGGCCTGCTGAGCAGCCCGCGCGTGCTGGAGCTGCTGCTCGTGCTGGCTGCGCTGCTCGCGGGCCTGGCCGTCGCCTTCGCCCTCGAGGCCCTGCGGCCCCGGGTGCGCACGGGCGGCGACGCGGCCGGCGCCGCCGGTGGCCCCGTGCTCGGCAGCCTGCCTGCGTTCACCACCTCGTGGCCCCGGCGCGGCGTCGCCCCGGACAGCGAGATCCTGGCCTCGGCGCGCTCGCTGCGTGCCGGCTACCTGACCACGGTCGGCTCGGTGCCCCCGGGCCCCGTGCTCGTCGTGGGCTGCCGGGCCGGGGACGGCGCGAGCACCGCCTCCTTCCTGCTGGCACGCACCCTGTCCGACCGCGGAGGATCGAGCCTGGTCCTCGATCTCGACCTCGACCGGGCCGGGCTCAGCACGACGATCGGGGCGGCGGGCCACCACCTGCTCGGCGACGTCCTGGCCGAGCGGCTCGACCTGGGTGAGGCGGTGCACCGCGAGGGTGACGTCTCCGTCCTGACGACCGAGCCGATGCGCGGGGTCGACGAGCTCATCGACCGCAGGCTCCCCGAGATCCTCAAGCAGGCCGCCGACCGGTACGACGTCGTGCTGTGCGACAGCGCGCCCCTGGGTGTGGGCGAGATCAGCGAGGTGGTCGCCGCGCACGCGTCCTCGGCCGTCGTCGTGGTCCGGTCCGGCACCCCGGTGGCCCACGTGGCCGGCACCGCGGCACGTCTCCAGCGTCTCGGGGTCCCGGTCCGTGGCGTCGTGCTCAACTGCGCCACCCGGGCGCAGGCGGACGCCCCCGGCCTGCAGAGCGCCGGGCCCGAGGACAGCGGCGCCGATCGACGTGACTGAGAAGTCTGCTCCGGGGCGACCCCCCGTGGTCCTGATGTACCACGGGTTCTGCGAGCAGCGCCGCGACGACGACCCGGAGAACCTCTTCGTCGAGGTCGACCGCTTCGAGGAGCAGCTGCGCTGGCTGCTGGGCCAGGGGTGGGCCGCGCTGGACCTCGACGGCTACCTGGCCGCCCTCGCCGACCCGTCACGGCGGCCGCGACGCTCCTTCCTGGTGACCATCGACGACGGGTTCACCTCCGTGCTGCACCTGGCGGTGCCGGTGCTCGAGCGCGTGGGCGTCCCGGCGCTGCTCTACGTGCCGTCCGACCTCGCAGGCAGCACCGCCAGCTGGTTGCCCCGCCCCGCCGACGAGCCGCTGCTGGATCCCGAGGAGCTGCGGCACGTGCACGCGCTGCCGGTGGTCGAGCTGGGCGTGCACGGCGCGGACCACCGCGACCTGCGCGGGGTGGGCACCGCAGTGCTCGACCACCAGGTCCGTCGGGCGCACGACGTCCTCGCCGACGTGGTGGGGGAGCCCCTGCGCTCCTTCGCCTATCCCTTCGGCGCTCATGACGCCGCCGCCCGCGACGCCGTCGCGGGTGCCGGCTACGACGTGGCCTTCTCGGTCTTCGACGACGCCGGCCCCCACGCGGTGAGCCGCGTGGACGTCAACGCCACGGACACGCTGGCCTCGTTCCGGCTCAAGGTGCAGCTGCCGGGCTACCGCACGTGGTGGGCGGCCCTCGACCGTGCGCCTCTGGTGCGGCGCGGGGTGCGCGCCGCCCTCACGGCCGTCAACTCGGGCCGGGGGATCCGGTGAACGTCCCCGTGGTGACCCGGACCGGCTCGCGCGCGTGGGGCGAGGTGCCCCGCCGTGCCCCGCGACGTACGCCGCCGGCCCGGTCGTGGGCCCAGCGCGTGGGCCCCCGCGGCCGGGACGCCGGGCTGGTCCTGCTGCTGGTGCCGCTGGGTGCCGCTCTCGGGTTCGTCCTGGCCACGGCCGGGCTGCTGGCCGGTCCCGTCGCCCCGGTCGCGCTGGTGCTGGCGCCGCTGCTGGTCGTGCTCGCCTGGCGGGGTCCCGGCTTCGTGGTGCCGGCCGCCGCGCTGTCGCTGCCCGTGGGCCACCTCGCCGCAGGCCCGCTCGACCTGGTCCAGCTGGTGACGGCGCTGCTCGTCGTCGCGGTGCTGGTCCCCACCGCCGCCCGGGGTGACTGGCGGCTGCCGCCGTGGCCGGTGGCGGTGCCGCTGGCGCTGATGGTCGTCATCGCCGTCCTGGCCACCGGGCGCGCGCGCGACACCGACCTCGCCTTCCGCCTCGACGTCCAGCTCGTCCTGCTGGTGCTCGCGACGCTCGCGGTGGTCACCGCGGTCCGCACCAGCCGCCAGGTCCTGCTCGCCGTCGGCGCGCTGCTGGTCGCCGGTGCCGTGGGCTCGCTGTGGGCGATGCTGGGGTCGGGTCCCACCGAGAGCTACTACGGCGGCAGCGTCGTCACCGGGCGGGCCGTGGGGGTCTTCGCCCAGCCGAACGAGCTGGGGCTCTTCAGCGCCGTGCTGCTGGTGCTCGCCGTCGGGACGGCCCTGAGCGTCGGTCCCGTGCGCTGGCGGCGGGGCGCTCTCGTCTCCGCCGCGCTCCTGCTCGTGGCGCTCGGGCTCTCCCTGTCACGCGGCGCCTGGTTCGGCTCGGTCGCGGGCCTGCTGGCGCTGGCGCTGCTGGTCCCGGGGACCCGCCGTGGGCTGCTCCGGATCGGTGCGGGTCTCGTCGGGGCGGTCCTGGTGCTGGGCGCCCTGGGAGTCGGGCCGCTGGGCCAGGTCCTGAGTCGGCTGGCCACCCTCGGCGAGGCGACCTCGAACCCCTACGACCAGCGTCCGCTCATCTGGGCCGAGGGTCTGCGCCTGGTGGCCGAGGCCCCGGTGCTCGGGCACGGTCCCGGTGGCTACTTCGTCGAGGCGAGCAGCAACGCGCTCCGCACCGGTGCCGTCCTCGAGGTCGAGCACGCCCACCACCTGCTGCTCAACGTCGCCGTGGAGTACGGCCTGATCGGTCTGGCCGCGCTGCTGGGCCTGGTGACGGGCCTGGGGGTGCTGCTGCTGCGGGCCCGGCGTGCCGCTGCGGTGCCCGGCTCGGGGCCGACGTCGACCTGGCTGCCGAGCGTGCTGGCGGCCGCCCTGGTGCCCGTGCTCGCCCATGGGATGCTCGACTACCCCCTGCGCAACCCGATCGTCCTGACCACCGTGTGGTTCCTGCTGTCGCTGCTCACCGCCGCCTGCGCCGTGGTGCTGCGCCGCCATCCCGTCCAGGAGGACGCACGATGACCAGCCCTGTCCCCGCCCCCGGCAGCGTCCCCGCCCCCGGCAGCGCCGCGCCGCGCCGCCTCGCCCCCTTGCGTCTGCTGGTGGTGAGCGCCGCAGGCGTGCTGGGTGGTTCCGAGACCTGGCTCCTCGACCTGCTGCACCAGGCCGGGGCCCGGGTGCACCCCGAGGTGTGGCTGCTCGAGGACGGCCCGCTGCGGGCCGAGCTCGAGCGGGCCGGCGTCCCGGTCACGGTCCTGCCGACCGGGCCCCGGGTCCGCGACCTGGCCCTGCGCAACCTCGACCTCGCCGGTCGGCTGCGACGCAGCGACGCCGAGGTGGTGCTGGCCAACGGGGTGAAGGCGGCCGCCGCGGTGGCGCCCGCCGCGCGGGTCGTCGGCGTCCCGGTGGTGTGGGCCAAGCACGACTTCTCGTGGGACCGCGAGCTCGCCCCGCGCCTGGGGCGACTGGTCGACGCCGTGGTCGCCACCTCGAGCGCCGTCGCCGCGGCCACCGGCCGGGACGACGCCGTCCTGGTGCCGCCCCCGCGTCCGGCCGCAGCCACCGACCGGGCCGAGGCGGCGGCGTACTGGGCGGAGCACGGGGTGGTGACCGGCGTCGGGCCGACCCTGGCCGTGCTCGGGCGCCTGGTCGGCTACAAGGGCGTCGACACCGCGATCGAGGCGCTCGCCGACGAGGCGGCGCTGCCGTGGCGGCTGGTGGTCGTGGGCCCGGAGGCGCCGACCGAGCCGGAGGAGCGCGCGCGGCTCGAGGCCCTGGCCTCCCGGCTCGGGGTCCGCGACCGGGTCGTCCTCACCGGCGCCGTGCCCGAGGCCGGGCGGCACCTGGCCGCGTTCGACGCGGTGGCGGTGCTCACCCGCAGCGACGGCGCCCGGTTCGGCCGCGAGGGCTACTCGCTGGTCGCGCTGGAGGCGCTGGAGGCGGGAGTGCCGCTGGTCGGGGCCGCCGGCAACCCGGAGGTCGAGCGGATGGCGCTGGTCGCAGGTCGGGTCGTCCCGCCCGCGGACCCCGCCGCCGTCGCCCGCGCGCTGCTCGAGCTGCGCGACCCCGAGGTGCGTGAGCGTTGTCGGCGCGCCGGGACGGGCGTCCTGGCCGGCCACCCCGACGCCGACCAGTGCGCCGCCCGCGTCGTGCAGGTCCTGGCCCACGCGGCCCGCCGTCCCGGGGCCGGACTGGCCGGGCCGCCGATGACGGTGCTCACCTGCTTCCGCAACGAGGAGGGTCATGTCGACGAGGTCGTCTCCGCGGTCGTCGCCCAGCTCGGGGCCGACGACGAGTACCTCCTCCTCGACGACCGCTCCACCGACAAGACCGGCGTCGAGCTGGCGGACTGGGCCGCGCGCGACCGCCGCGTGCGGGTGCTGCGGGGCCCGGGCGTCAACCTCTCGGTCGCCCGCAACGCCGGGTTCGCCGAGGCGCGCCACGGACACGTCGCCTGCACCGACGCCGGGTGCGCGCCCGGCCCCGACTGGCTGGCCGGCCTGCGCGCTGCCTTCGCCGAGCCCGCCCCGGTCGACCTGGTCGTGGGCGTCTACGACGTGGACGGCGGGGACCCGGTGCGCGACGCGGCCCGGGTGGCGCTCTTCCCCTCCGTCGACGAGGCCCGGCGTCCGGGTGTCCTGACCCGGCTGGCCGGCAGGGTCACCGGCCGCAGCTTCTCCGCGCGCCGGCTCGACGGGCGCTCGATGGCCTGCGCGGTGCCGGCGTGGGAGCGCGCCGGCGGGTTCGACGCCCGGCTGCAGAGCTCGGAGGACGCCGTGTTCGGCGACGCGGTGCTCGCCTCGGGCGGCACCAGCGCCCTGGCCCTGGACGCCCGGGTCACCTGGGGCCAGACCGGCGACCTGGTCGACATGGCCCGCATGTACGCCAGGTACGGCGAGTGGGGCGGACGGGCCGGCTCGTGGCAGCTGGTCAGCCGCGACCTCGTGCGCGCCTCGGCGTACGCCGCCGGGCCGGCGCTGCTCGCCGGCGGCGGGCCCCGGACCCGCGCGACCGTGCTGGCCGGGGCCGCGGGCTACCTGGCGCTGCCGGCGCTCAGGGGACGTCACGTGGACGTCGTGCCCGGGACCTGGGCACTGGTGCCGGTCGTCGTCGCCCTCAAGGACGTCTCGAAGGCCGTGGGGTGCCTGCGCGGGCTGCTCGCGCGAGAACGCAGCCGCTCCCGTGGCTGAGCAGCTGATCAGCGCGACCACCCACCGCGCCGCGCGCAACGCCGTCGTGCGGGCCGTCGCCGAGGTGCTCGGCAAGGTCGCGACCCTGGCCTGGACCGTCGCCGCGGCCCGGATGCTGTCGAACCAGGACTTCGGCACGATCTCGTACGCCATGACGATCATGCTGGTGCTCAGCTCGCTGGCCGCGTGGGGGTTCGACTCGGGGCTGACCCGGCGCGGCAGCGCCGAGCCCGATGCGCTGCCCGGGCTGCACCGGGCCACCCAGGTGTGGAAGACCGCCCTCGCGGCGCCGGTGTTCCTGGTGGCGGGCGTGCTCCTCGCGGGCAGCCCGGCCATCGGCTCCTGGCCGGTGCTGGCGTTCATGCTGCTGGCGGGCTTCACGGAGCTGTGGAGCCACACGGTCCGCTCGACCGCCGCCGCGCGGCAGGTCTCGGCCGGCATCTCCGCGGCGCTGGTCCTGCAACGGATCGCCACCGCGGCCGCGGTCCTCGTCGCCCTGGCGCTCGGCGCCGGCGCCGAGGGCGTCGCGTTCGGCTTCCTGCTCGGCAGCGCCGCCGGCTGGGGTGCCCACGTGCTGGCGCTGCGCCGCCTCGACGTCCGTCGGTCGGCGCTCGACCTGCGCCGCGCCGACCTGGCCGACGCGGTGCACGGGACGTTCCTCATCGGCCTCAGCGGCCTGGTGCTGATGCTCCTCTTCCGCGTCGACGTGCTGATCCTGGGCGTGCTCGAGGGCCCCGGCGAGGTGGCGGTCTACTCCGTGGCCTACCGGCTCCTCGAGACGGTCCTCTTCGTCACCTACGCCATCAACTACGCGGTGCTCCCGGTGCTCAGCGCCACCGACAGCAGCACCACCCGTCGGCTGGGCTACGAGCGGGCGGTGGCGGTCGCGGCGTTCGTCTACCTGCCGTTCGTGGTCGTCAGCCTCGTCGAGGGCCGGGCGGTGATCGACCTCCTCTTCGGGGCGTCGTACGCCGCTGCCGCGGCGCCGGTGCTCGCCTGGCTGGCCCCGGCCCCGATGTTCCTGGCGATGGCCAGCTTCGCCACCTCGGTGCTGCTGGCCCTGCAGCGCACCAGGGTCATGCTGCTCGCCTCGAGCGCGGCACTGCTGATCAACCTGGTCCTCAACCTCGTGCTGATCCCGCAGTTCGGTGCCGTGGGTGCCGCGGCAGCCACGACGTTCGCCTACCTGGTGCAGGTGCTCGTGGTGCTCACCGGGCTGAGCAGGCTGGGGGAGCGCCCGGCCCTGCTGACCCCGCTGACCTCGGCCGGCGTCGCCGCGGTGGTGCTGCTGGCCGCCCTCGTGCTCTCGCCCCTCCCGCTGCTCGTCGAGCTCGCGCTGGGCGGCGTGGTCTACCTCGCCGTCTGGTTGGTCCTCGTGCGCCGGTTGGCCCCCGAGCAGCTGCAGGTCGTGATGGGGCTGGTGCAGCGTCGGCGCCAGCAGGCGTCGTGAGCGCGACCTACGCGGCCCCCTGGCTGCCGAGGGGCGCGCTGGTCCAGCTGGACTCGCCGCACCCGGCGCGCTACCTGGTCCGGCTCAACGCGCACACGCTCAACCACGGGATGCCCGCGCGGCGCCGCGGCGGCCGCGCGTGGGCCGTGCTGGGTCGTCGCGGGCTGCCGGTCGAGGTGGGAGCGCGGGCGCTGCGGCTCGCCCCCCGGCGCGCCGGCGCCGACCTGGCCACGCTGCGGACCGCGCTCGAGCACGCGTGGCCGCGGTTGGCCGTGGCCTCCGACCGGCTGCCGCGGCGGGCACCCCGGATGACGTTCCTCGCGCTGAGGCGCAGCGCCGGTCGTTTCGTGTTCGTCTTCGGCGACGGTCCGGATCCCCTGCTCCTGCTCAAGCCGCCGAGCGCCTCGACCACGGCCGAGTCCACGGCGCTGGCCCAGGTGGCCGGGACCGGGGTGGCGCCCCGGGAGCTGCCGGCGGTGGCCGGTCTGCTGGTCCAGGAGGGACTGCCGGGCATGCCGCTGTGGGTGCTGGCACCCGGAGCGCCGGGGTGGTCGGCCGGGTACGACCGGTCCTTCGAGGGACTGGGCGAGGCACTGGTCGAGGTCGCCGGGCACACCGCCCACCGGGCCGGTCAGCCGGCGCTCGCCGAGCAGCTGGTCCGCGCCACCGAGGCGGTCTCCTCCCCGGTGGCCCGCCGGGTCGACGCGGCGCGCCGCGACCTGGCCGGGCTCGACACCGCCGTGCTGGAGCACCACGACCTGTCCGCACAGAACTGGCTCGTGGGGGCCGACGGCCGCTTCGCGGGGCTCGTGGACTGGGAGGAGGCCCGCGTCGCCGGTCTGCCCGGGTACGACGCGCTGCACGCCGCCGTCGCGCTGGTCGAGCACGGCGTCGCGTTGCGCGCCTGGTCCCAGCAGCACGTCGTGGAGACCTTCACCGCCGCGTGGCACGACGAGCCGTTCCTCGAGCAGGCCCGCGACTGGCACCGGCGCTGCGTGGTCGCTGCCACCGGCTCCGACCGCCTCGCGGAACCCCTGGTGGTGGCCTACTTCGCCTCGCGCCTGGCGCGCCGGCTCACCGGCGGCGGCCCGCGGCTCCTCGAGCCCGCCACGGCCTCGGCGATGCTCGAGGTCGTGGCGCGCTGAGCCGCTGCTCCGTGCCCTGCATGAGTCCCCGGTCGACCGGGGACTCATGCACTTGATGGGGGTTGCAACACCCATCAAGTGCTGGAGAAGGCCAACAAGCAGGGCCGGTCAGGGAGTTCCGGCGACCGAACCGGCCGCCCGGCGCCGGGCCGCCAGGGAGACCGCGGCCCTTCCCCGCACCCCGCGGGGCACCGCCCAGGTCCCGACCGGGGCGTCAGCGTCGGCGAAGCGGTACTTGTAGTCCTCGTTGCCGCGCAGGAAGCGGAACTCGCGGGCGCCCGACTCCAGCGCGTCGCGCACCGCGTGCACGAGCAGCACGAAGCCCACCGACTCACGATCCATCTCCGGGTCGCGCCCGAACTGGTAGCAGTAGACGTCGGGTCCGAAGGCGAAGGTCAGCAGCGAGGACACGCACCGGCCGTTGACGTCCAGGGACCACAGGCGCAACCAGCCGCGCTCCAGCGCGAGCGCGGCGAACGCGGCGGTGAACCGGTGCTGGCGGGGGTCGAGCAGCGGGCTGTCGCCCTCCCAGCGCGCGGCGTGCAGCGCGAACAGGTCGGCGAGGTCCTGCTCCAGGGTCTTGGCGGTGGCCAGGCGCACCGTGACCTCGTGGTCACGCTCGAGGGTGCGGGGCTTGCGGTTGACCTGCCCCCGGAAGTTCTTGGACTTGCCCGCCAGCCAGTCCGACCAGGTCCGGCCCTCCTCGAAGCGCAGCACCGGGCTGACCTCGGTGCTGATCGGGCGCGCGTCCAGCGGCTCCCACCAGGCCCGGTCGAGGGGGCAGTCCTGGAGCAGCACCACGTCGGCGGGCAGGTCACCGCTCTCGAGGGCCGAGCGGAGCAGGGGAGCGGCGAGGGACAGGTCGGCGGGGTCGCACACGGGGCCGAGCAGGTCGGCGGGTCCGTGCCCGATCCAGCGGACCTGGCGCAGCAGTCGTCCGCGCGCGTGCAGCGGCAGCAGCACCCGCGGCGCCACGGGGTCGTCGGCGAGCACGTGCGGGGTCGCGCCGTCGGCGTACTCCGCCCACCAGGTGCTGGCCCAGGCGTGGGTCGCGAAGAGGTTGCGGGCGCGCAGCGCCAGCGCGTCCCAGGTCGCGGGGTCGGGTCCACCGAGGGGCTGCTGCACGGCGCGAGTCTAGGGTTGGTCAAGCCATGGACCCCTCGAGCCTGTACGACGACCACGCGCGCGAGCGCCTCGTGCCCGAACCCCCGAAGCGGGTCGACGCCCCGGAGCGCACGCCGTTCGAGCGCGACCGGGCCCGCGTGGTGCACGCCGCGGCCTCGCGCCGCCTGGCGGCCAAGACCCAGGTGGTCGGTCCGCAGAGCGACGACTTCGTCCGCAACCGGCTCACGCACAGCCTCGAGGTCGCCCAGGTGGCCCGTGACCTGTCCCGGGCCCTGGGCAGCCTGCCCGACATCGCCGAGACCGCCGCGCTGGCCCACGACCTGGGCCACCCGCCGTTCGGGCACAACGGCGAGCGGGTGCTGGCCGAGCTCAGCGGCGACTGCGGTGGCTTCGAGGGCAACGCGCAGACGCTGCGGCTGCTGACCCGGCTGGAGGCCAAGTCGGTCGACGCCGACGGCCGTTCGGTCGGGCTGAACCTGACCCGGGCCACCCTCGACGCCTGCACCAAGTACCCCTGGGCGCGCCCCGAGGCCGAGCTGCCCAGCGGGGTGCACGCCGACGGCTCGCCGCGCGAGGTGCACAAGTTCGGGGTCTACCCCGACGACCTCGTCGTCTTCGACTGGCTGCGCGACCGGGTGCCCGGCGGCGGGACCCGTCGCTGCCTCGAGGCGCAGGTGATGGACCTCGCCGACGACGTCGCCTACTCGGTGCACGACGTCGAGGACGGCACCGTGGCCGGGCGCGTGGACCTGACCCGGCTCGACACCGCGGCCGTGTGGGCCACGGTGCGCGCGTGGTACGTCCCCGAGGCCGACGACGACCTGCTCGACGAGGTCCTCGCGGGCCTGCGCACGATCGGGTCCTGGCCGGTGACGTCGTACGACGCCTCGCGGCGCAGCCTCGCGGCGCTGAAGAACTTGACCAGCGACCTGATCGGCCGGTTCTGCGGCGACGTGCAGGCGGCGACCTTCGCGGCCGCCGACGGGCCCTTCGTGCGCTACCGCGCCGACCTCGTCGTGCCCGAGCGGACCCGGCTGGAGATCGCGGTGCTCAAGGGTGTCGCCGCGCACTACGTCATGCAGGCCGAGGACCGGATCGCGGTGATGGTGCGCCAGCGCGAGCTGATGGCCGAGCTGGTCTCCCTGCTGGTCGAGCGCGGCCCCGACGGGCTCGACCGGGCCTTCGCCGACGACTGGCACGAGGCCGCCGACGACGCCGGGCGGCTGCGCGTCGTGGTCGACCAGGTCGCCTCGCTCACCGACGCCAGCGCGGTCGCGCGCTGGGAGCACCTGCGCGGGTCCGGCGCCGCGACCGGCCCGGGTTAGCCTCACCCCATGAGCGACTCGCTGGACCCCCTGGTGTGGCTGCCCTTCGATCCCGCCGAGCTGGGGGAGGTGCCTGCCGGGCTGCGCTACGAGGTCGTGGATCCCCGTGAGCACGTGCCCGACTCGGTGGCCGACGTGGCCTTCTACGTGGCGCCGTACGCCATGGGGCCCGCGGTGGGCGACGTGCTGCCGCAGATGAGCGGGCTCGAGGTCGTGCAGGTGCTCAGCGCCGGCGTCGACAACGTCCGCTCCCAGGTGCCGCAGGGCGTCACGCTGTGCAACGGCCGCGGCATCCACGACACCTCGACCGCCGAGCTGACGCTGACGCTGCTGCTGGCCTCGCTGCGCGACGTGCCGGGCATGGTGCGCGACCAGGACGAGCGCCGCTGGAACACCCGGTGGCGCCCTGCGCTCGCCGACAAGCAGGTGCTCCTGGTCGGCTACGGCTCCATCGGTCGGGCGATCGAGGACCGGCTGCTGCCCTTCGAGTGCGAGGTGACCCGGGCCGCCCGCACCGCCCGCGACGGCGACCGTGGCCCGGTGCACGGCTTCGAGGAGCTGCCCGACCTGGTCGCTGACGCCGACGTCGTGATCCTCGTGGTGCCGCTGACCGACGAGACCCGGGGGCTGGTCGACGCCGGCCTGCTGGCCCGGATGAAGGACGGCGCGCTGGTGGTCAACATGGCCCGCGGGCCGGTGGTGGTCGCCGCCGACCTGCTCGCCGAGCTGCACGCGGGCCGCCTCCTCGCGGCCGTCGACGTCGTCGACACCGAGCCGCTGCCGGCCGACGACCCGCTCTGGGACGCCCCCGGGCTGCTGGTCTCCCCGCACGTCGGTGGGGCCACCTCGGCGATGTGGCCGCGCGCCCACCGGCTGGTGCGCGCCCAGCTCGAGAGGTACGCCGCGGGCGAGGCTCTCCACAACCAGATGACCGGGGCGTACTGAGCCCGCGCCCCCGCCCGTAGGATCGCCGACGTGGTGGGCAGGATTCGCGAGCAGAGCATCGCCGAGGTGCGCGAGAAGGCCCGGATCGACGAGGTCGTCTCGCAGTACGTGACCCTGCGCAACGCCGGTGGCGGCTCCATGAAGGGGTTGTGCCCCTTCCACGACGAGAAGTCCCCTTCCTTCCACGTCACGCCCTCCCGTGGCTTCTTCCACTGCTTCGGCTGCCAGGAGGGCGGCGACGTCATCAGCTTCGTGATGAAGATGGACGGGCTGTCCTTCGGCGAGGCCGTCGAACGGCTCGCCGACAAGTCCGGGGTCCAGCTCCAGCGCGACGAGAGCGACGCCGCCTACGAGGGCCCCAAGGGGCCGCAGCGCGGCCGTCTGGTGGAGGCGCACAAGGAGGCGCAGGCCTGGTACGCCGACCAGCTCGGCACGCCGGACGCCCTCGTGGCCCGCCAGTTCCTCGACGAGCGCGGCTTCGACCAGACCGCGGCGCAGACCTTCGGCATCGGCTTCGCGCCCCGCGACGGCGAAGCCCTGTTCACGCACCTGCGCCAGAAGGGGTTCACCCTCGACGAGCTGACCGTCGGCGGGCTCGTCGCGGTGGGCCGGTCGCCGTACGACCGGTTCCGCGGGCGGCTGCTGTGGCCGATCCGGGACGCCTCGGGCGACACCATCGGCTTCGGCGCGCGGCGGATCTTCGACGACGACCGCATCGACGCGAAGTACCTCAACACCTCCGAGACGCCGATCTACAAGAAGAGCCAGGTGCTCTACGGCCTCGACCTGGCCCGTCGCGAGATCGGGCGCTCCAGCCAGGCCGTCATCGTCGAGGGCTACACCGACGTGATGGCCTGCCACCTCGCCGGTGTCGGCACCGCCGTGGCCACCTGCGGCACCGCGTTCGGCGACGACCACGCGAAGGTGCTGCGCCGCTTCCTCAACGACCACGAGGAGTTCCGCGGCGAGGTGATCTTCACCTTCGACGGCGACGCCGCCGGCCAGAAGGCGGCGCTGCGCGCCTTCGGCGGCGACCAGAACTTCGTCTCCCAGACCTACGTCGCCGTCGAGCCGGGCGGCCTCGACCCCTGCGACCTGCGCATCCAGCAGGGCGACGCCGCGGTGCGCGAGCTGGTGGCCCGGCGGGTGCCGCTGTACCGCTTCGTGCTCGGCAACATCGTGGAGAAGTACGACCTCGACCGGGCCGACGGGCGCATCGACGCGGTGCGCGAGTCCGCCTCGATCGTGGCGTCGGTGCGCGACCAGTCGAAGGTCACCGCGTTCGCGCAGGAGATCTCCAAGATGGTCGGCTCCGACATCGACACC
The DNA here is from genome assembly GCF_001653335.1 of Nocardioides dokdonensis FR1436. NCBI lineage: Bacteria > Bacillati > Actinomycetota > Actinomycetes > Propionibacteriales > Nocardioidaceae > Nocardioides > Nocardioides dokdonensis. The sequence continues at coordinate 3,939,479 of NZ_CP015079.1, read as the reverse complement.
AACACGGTGCTGGCCGAGGTGCGGCGCGCCTCGGCCCGGCCCGCCAAGGACACCGCCCGCCCGGTGCGCCGCTCGGCGGTGCCGGCCGGGGCCGAGGAGCCGCCGGCGGCGCCCGTGCGGCCGGCCCTGCCCGACCTGCGCGACCCCCGCTTCGAGCTGGAGCGCGAGACGCTCAAGCTGGTGGTCCAGCACCCGATGGCGATCGGGCGCAGCACCGCCGACATCGGCCCCGACGACTTCGTGCACCCGACCTACCGCGGGGTGTGGGAGGTCGTGTCGGGAGCCGGCGGCCCGGCCGCCGGCGCGGGCGATGCCGGCTGGGCCGGCCGGCTGCGCGACGCCGCCACCGACCCCGACGTGCTGGCGGCGCTGTCGATGCTGGCCGTCGAGCCGCTGCTGACCGACAAGCAGCCGGACGCGGCGTACGTCGGCCACCACGTGCTGCGGCTGCTCGAGCTGACGGCGGCCCGCCGGATCACCGAGGTCAAGTCCCGTCTGCAGCGCACCAACCCCGTCGAGGAGCCCGAGTCCTACAACCGGATGTTCGGCGAGCTCGCGGCTCTCGAGCAGCACCGCCGGGCGCTGCGGGACCGGGTGATCGGCGCATGAGGCCGCCCCGCCTCGGCGGACGACCCCGTCGCCCCCGCCGCCCCGACCTCGGCGTCGCCCCGGGGGAGCGGCTGCTCGCCTGGGCGTCGTCCGGTGACACCGTCGTCGGCGGCACCCGCGACGCGCTCTACCTGGCACGCCCCGACGAGCCCGTGCGCCGGCTCGCCTGGGAGCAGGTCGAGGCGGCCGACTGGGACGCCGAGACCGACACCCTGCGGGTCAGCGAGGTCGGCTCCTGGGGGGAGCAGCGCGTCGAGCACGACCTCGTCCTCGCGGAGGCCCGTCGCCTCCTCGAGCTGGTGCGCGAGCGGGTCACGGCCAGCGTGGTCTACCAGCGCCACGTGGCGCTGGGTCCGCGCCGCGGCCTGCGCGTGGTCGCCCGCCGGGCGCCGGCCGGCACCGGTGAGGTGCGCTGGTTCTACGAGTACGACGAGGGTGTCGACCCCGACGACCCGGTCGTCCAGGACGTCGCGCGGGAGGCTCTCGCGCTGGCGCGGCAGCAGGTCGACGGCGCCTGAGGACCTCGATTTCTCACGCCGGTGCGGCCTTGCTAATGTGTGCGCGCTGCACCAATCCCCTGTAGCTCAACTGGCAGAGCATTCGGCTGTTAACCGGAGGGTTGCTGGTTCGAGTCCAGCCGGGGGAGCAGAGAACGGAAGGGCCCGCTCGCGACGATGTCGCGAGCGGGCCCTTCCGGCGTTGTGGGCCGCTACTCGCCCCAGCCCATCGGGAACACCTCGAAGGGCGCCGCCATCGCGGTGCCGAGGCGCTGCCCGGCCGCCCGGGCCCCGCCCTCGAGGAACTCGGCGGCGTCGAAGTCCTTCCAGCCCAGCCCGTCGATGTAGGCACGGTGCGCCTCCAGGGAGGCGACCCCGGCGCGGAACGTCTCGGTGGTGTCGACCGCGTGCGTGGCCTGCGGGGAGCCGAAGGCCCAGACCTCGCGGACCCCGCCCCAGGGCTCCAGCGCACCCACCGAGCGGGCCCCGGTCAGCTGCTCGGGGAAGACCCACCGGTTGCCGGCGTCGCGGACCGCGTCGACGACGGCCCTGCCGACGGCGATGTGGTCGGCCTGGTTGAGGTTGCGCCCACCCCAGGTCTCGCGGAAGTTCCCGGTCAGCACCACGTCGGGCCGGTGGCGGCGCACGACCTCGGCGATCACCCGGCGCAGGGCCACGCCCTCCTCCAGCACCCCGTCGGGCAGCCCGAGGAACTCCACGACGTCGACGCCGACGACGTGCGCGCTGTCGATCTGCTCCCGCTCCCGCAGCGGACGGGCCTCGTCGGGGTGCAGCGCGTCGATGCCGGCCTCCCCGCTGGTGACCATGCAGTAGGCCACCTCCTTGCCCTGCCCGGTCCAGCGCGCCACCGCGGCGGCCGCGCCGAACTCCAGGTCGTCGGGGTGCGCGACCACGCACAGCATCCGCTGCCAGGTCTCGTCGAGGTGTTCGAAGGGTGCGGGCTGCTCGGGGCGTGAGGAGGACATCTGCCGAGAGTGGCACGCCCGGCCGCGTCCCGCACCCCCCGATCCGGGGGCGAGCGAGCCCGCCCCGCGGCCCGTACGGCGTCCGCGCGCGGTTAGTCTCCTCCCCGAGGGGCGGTAGCTCAGTCGGTCAGAGCAGAGGACTCATAATCCTTGGGTCGTGGGTTCGAGCCCCACCCGCCCCACCCAGCACCCGTGGCTCATCTGCTCGCCGCCAGGAGCCGGCGGGCGACGGCGATGGCGCTCGGGGTGTCGGGCAGGATCCGCCCGGCGGTGCGCAGCGGGCCGCCGACGCCGAGCGAGGTGAGGACCTCTTCGTGCTCGGGGGCCAGGCTGGAGAGCAGCACGGCGATGTCGCGACGCTCGAGCCGGGTGATGGTGTCGCCGAGCACGTGCGCGCCGGTGGCGTCCATGCTGCTCACGCGTGACATCCGGATGATGACGACGTCGACCTCGACCAGGTCCGGCAGCTCGAGCAGCAGCCGGTGGGCGGCGGCGAAGAACAGCGGGCCGTCGATGCGGTAGACGACGACGTGCTCGGCCAGGAGGGCGTGCTCCTCGTCGCTGTGGTCGTCGCCGAGGTCCCCGTCGAGCGCCACCTCGTCGAGGCGGGCACTGGCCGCGACGGTGCGCAGCGCCAGCACCACAGCGACCGCGACACCCACTCCGACCGCGGTCACCAGGTCGAGGGCGACCGTCACGGTGAAGGTCAGGACCACGATCAGGGCGTCCGAGCGGGTCGAGCGCAGCAGCGCCAGCAGCGAGCTCGCCTCGACCATTCGCACGCAGGTCGCGAAGAGCACCCCGGCCAGCGCCGCCAGCGGGATGGCGGAGACGAGGGGTGCCGCGACGAAGACGAGCAGCAGCAGGATCAGTGCGTGGCTGACCGCGGCCAGTCGCGACCCGGCTCCCGCGCGCACGTTGACCGCGGTGCGGGCGATGGCTGCGGTGGCGGGGATGCCGCCGAACATCGGGGCCACGATGTTGGCCACGCCCTGCCCGAAGAGCTCCCGGTCGGGGTCGTGGCGCTCGTTGACGGTCATGGCGTCCGCCACGGTGGCGCAGAGCAGGCTCTCGAGCGCGGCGAGCGCCGCGATCGCCAGGGCGGCGGTGGCCAGGGTGTCGACGGCGGAGAGGTCCACGAACCCGAGAGAGGGCGCTGGCAGCGTGGAGGGCAGGTGGCCGAGCGTGACGAGGTCCCACCCGCCCAGCCGCGCCACCACGGTGGCGAGGGTGATCGCGACCAGCGAGTACGGCACCCGGGGGTGCCAGCGCCCACCGGCCAGGATCAGGGCCGCGACCCCCAGGGCGACGAGCAGCGGTGCGGGGGCGGGATGCTCGACGAAGCGGCGTACGGCGTCCGCGGCGACCGCCCACACCTTGTCGCCGGTCGCGTCGGCGACCCCGAGCGCGGCCGGCACCTGCTGCAGCGAGATCACCACCGCGATCCCGGCCGTGAACCCCTCGACCACGGAGACCGGCAGGTAGCGCACGAACCTGCCGAGCCCGGAGAGCGCCAGGGCGACGAGCACGAGGCCGGCGAGCAGCCCCACCATCAGCACGCCGCTCGTGCCGTGCTGGGCGACGACCGGGACCAGCACCACCGTCATCGCGCCGGTGGGTCCCGAGACCTGGATGTTGGACCCTCCGAAGACGGCGGCCAGGATGCCCGCGACGACGGCCGTGGCCAGCCCGGCCTGGGCGCCGAGCCCCGAGGCGACACCGAAGGCGAGCGCCAGGGGCAGGGCCACGACCGCCACCGTGAGCCCGGCGACCAGGTCCTGGCGCGGGTGGCGGCGGACGGCGGCCAGGTCGGCCCGTCCGGGCAGCAGGGCGCGCAGCCGCTGCGAGGAGCGGCGCGCGGCCGTGACGGCGGTGGTGATCGCGGGGGAGAGGCGCGAGGTCGAGGCGGTGCTCACCCGGACGCGGAGGAGTCGCGCAGACCCACCAGCATCTCCTGCTGGTCGGTCCACAGGGCGGCCAGGATCCGGCGTCCGGCGAGGAGCAGCCCGGCCACGTCGGCGGTGGCGAGCGAGTACAGCACGGTGGACCCCTCCCGGGAGGAGCGGACCAGGCCGGCGCGCCGGAGGACGGCGAGCTGCTGGGAGAGGCTCGAGGCCTCGACCCCGATCTCGCTCAGGAGCTCGTGGACCGGTCGTGGGCCGTCCTGGAGCAGCTCGAGCACCCGGATGCGGGCGGGGTGGCCCAGGGTCCGGAACAGCTCGGCCTTGGCCTGGTACAGGGGGATGTCGTTGCTCAAGACGCCTTCTCTCCGTCGGGATTGCACTCTACAGCACATGAAGAAGTCTGCAATTCCAGGCGTCTGGCGCGGCTACCCTGCGACGCATGGGAACCAAGGCCTCCGACCTGCTCGACGCGCTCCTCGACGCCGGGCCGCGGGTGCTGGTCGCACTCACGGTCGTCGTGGTCGGCTACCTGGTCTCCAGGGGCCTGCGGTGGGTGCTGTTCCGGCTCCTGCGGGTGCGCCGGACCCCCAGCTTCGCCGCCGTGATGAGCAAGCTCGCCGGCTGGCTGCTGCTCTCGCTGGCCGTGATGGCGGCGCTGGTGGTGGTCTTCCCATCGGTGAAGCCGGTGAACATGCTCGCCGGGCTCGGCTTCTTCTCGGTGGCGGCCGGCTTCGCCTTCCAGGACATCCTGGAGAACCTGCTCTCCGGGCTGCTGCTGATCCTGCGCCAGCCGTTCCGCTCCGGGGACCAGATCAGCGTCGGCGAGGTCTCGGGCACCGTGCAGGCGATCACGATCCGCGAGACGCGGCTCAAGACCTTCGACGGCCAGCTGGTGCTCATCCCCAACCGGGACGTCTACAAGGCCGTCATCACGGTGCGTACGCACTTCCCGAGCCGCAGGATGGCCTTCGTGGTGGGCATCGCCTACGAGAACGACACCGCCGAGGCGTGCCGGGTCATCCGCACCGCCCTGACCGAGCAGGTGCCCCGGCTCGAGGACACCCCGCAGCCGGACGCCGTCGTCACCCAGCTGGGGGTCTCGACCGTCGACATCGAGGCCCGCTTCTGGTGCGGCCCCGACCAGCACGACGTGGTGCTGGCGGTCGATGCTGCGATCCGGGCCGTGAAGACAGCCCTGGACGACGCCGGCATCGAGATGCCGGCCGACATCATCGCCCTCCAGGCCACCCCCAGCCTGCGAGCAGCGATCTCGGGCGAGGCCGAGGTGACGCCGGGTGGCGGCGTGCGGGCCACGCCCGCATAGCCCTCAGCGCCCCTCGGCGGTGGCGTCCCGCCGTTCCTGGGCGAACCGTTCCCGGCTGCGCACCAGGCGCAGCAGGGTGACCAGGCCCAGGCCGCCGACCATGTTGCCGGCGACGGTCCAGGAGAACCACTGCGCCCAGTCGACGTACCCGAACCCGGCGTCGCCGGTGTGCAGCGCGCCGAAGGCCAGCAGCGAGTCCAGGATCGAGTGGAACATCTGCAGCCCGGCGAGCAGGAAGCCGATGCCCACGGCGGCGACGATCTTGCCGGTCATCTCGTCGGTGCCGCTCTGCATCCGCGTCAGCAGCGTGATCGCGGCGCCGGCCAGCACGGCGAGCGAGAAGGTCTCGAGGGACAGTCCGGCCTCCACGAAGTGCGTACCTGCCTCGACCAGGTCGCCGTGCAGGTCGGGGAAGGCCTGCACGACCAGCCACATGATGAGCCAGCCGCCGAGGAGGTTGCCCGCAAGCGTCAACCCCCACAGGCGCAGCAGCGACCGGATCCGGGCCCGCTTGGCCACCACGGTGACCACGGGGACCAGGAAGCCCTCGGTGAAGAGCTCGGAGTGCCCCAGGAGCAGCGCCACGAACCCGAGGGAGAACGCGAGGCCGCCCAGCAGGTGGCTGCCCGTCTCGTGGTAGACCGCGACCATCGCGAGCACGCCGAACGCGACCTCCGAGCCGCCGAAGAACCCGGTGACCGTGGTCTCGACGACGCCGCGGCCCAGGCGCTGGACGCCCTCGTCGAGCTGGCGGTCGACAGCGTCCTCGAGCTCGTCCTCCAGCGGACCGTCGGTGCTCCCGCGGGCGCGGTCGGCGTCGTCGGCGTGGTTCCCGTCCCCGGGGCGCTCCGGCGTCATGGCCACATCCTGCGGCGCGCCGCGCTGCGCCGGCGTACGCCGCGCCGCTCAGTCCGCCTGGTCACCCTGGAGCCGGTCGATGTGCTGGGAGGCCTCGGCCTTGGTCAGGTCGGCGGAGAGCGTCTCGCCCGCGCGGCGCGCGAGGGTGTCCAGGTAGCTCTTCTGGGCACCCGTGGCGGGCTCGTCGCCGCTCACCCAGTCCTGGGGGTCCTTCTCCGCGCCGCTGGGGTCGGGAGCCTCGGCGCCGAGCACCTCGGCCTGGTCGATGTCGTTCGCATGTGCGTTCGATTCCATGGCGACGACGCTACCCAGGACACGGACACCTCCCCAGGACCCCGCGGGGTGAGGCCGGGCCCGACGGTCGGAGCGGGCCGAGGTCCCCGAGCCCCCGGCGCCGGCTGGTACCTTCCCAGCGCCCGCACTTCTCCATCCGACGAGGTCCCGTGGTCGACTCGAGCCCGCCCGACGACGCGCCGCCCCTCCCGGCCCCGCGCCTGGGTCGGCGCCGCGTTCGCGGTCGACGTCGACGTCGACGGCTGCCGGTGCGGCGCCGCGCCCAGGGCCTGCCCGGGACGCTGGGTGTGACGCTGCTGGGTGCGGTGCTGCCCGGCTCCGGCTTCGTGTGGACCGGGCGTCGTCTCCTCGGCCTCGTCGTGCTGCTGCCCACCCTCGGCGCGCTGGCCTACGTCGTGGGGTACCTCAGCCGCGGCGTCGCCGACCTGCGCACCCTCCTCGACCTCGCGCTGGACCCCACCAGGCTCAAGACGCTCGCAGTCCTCGCCGTCGTCGGGCTGCTGGTCTGGGCGGTGCTGGTCTGGTTGACCTACCGCCAAGCCCGCCCCGTACGCCGCTCCCGCTGGGCCACCGCTGCCGGCAACGGCTTCGTGGTGCTCCTGGTCGTGCTGGTCGGTGCCCCGCTGGGGATGGCCGCGCGCTACGCCAGCGTGCAGGCCGACCTCGTCGAGACGGTCTTCGAGGAGGCGCCGCGCAGCGCGACCATCCCGCGCGACGTGACCGAGGCGGACCCCTGGGGCGGCCGCGACCGGGTCAACCTGCTGCTGCTCGGGGGAGACGGGTCGGACACCCGGACGGGGGTGCGCACCGACAGCCTGATCCTGGCCAGCATCGAGACCGCCACCGGCAAGACCGTGATGTTCTCGCTGCCGCGGAACCTGATGTACGCCCAGTTCCCCGAGGACAGCCCGCTGCACGCGCTCTACCCTGACGGCTTCACCGGCGGTGGCGACCCGGCGGCGTACATGCTGAACGCCGTCTACGGCCAGGTGCCGGCCCTGCACCCCGGCGTGCTCGGGGACAGCTCCGACGAGGGGGCCGACGCGCTCAAGCAGGCCGTCGGCGGCTCGCTGGGCCTCGACGTCGACTACTACGTGCTGGTGAACCTGCGGGGCTTCGAGCAGGTCGTGGACGCCATCGGCGGGATCACCGTCAACGTCAACGAGCCGGTCGCGATCAACGGCAACACCGACGCCGGGATCCCGCCCACCGGCTGGATCGAGCCCGGCCCGGACCAGGAGCTCGACGGCTTCCACGCCCTCTGGTACGCACGCGGGCGCTACGGCTCGGACGACTACCGGCGCATGGAGCGGCAGCGCTGCGCGGTCGACGCGATCATCGACGCCGCCGACCCGATGACGCTGCTGCGCCGCTACACCGACCTCGCCGAGGCAGGCATGGACATCGTGACCACCGACATCCCGCGCTCCCTGCTGCCGGCGTTCGTCGAGCTGGGCCTGGAGATGAAGGACGCCAAGGTCCGCTCGGTGGTCTTCAAGCCCTCGGAGCGGTTCTCCTCGGGCGACCCCGACTACGACTTCGTGCGGGCCACCGTCGCCAAGGCCTTGGATCCGCCCGAGCGCTCGGTGCGCAAGGCCGACCCCGACCGGGCCCGCAACACCGAGAACTCCTGCGCCTACACGGGTGCGGACCTCGACGAGCTCGAAGCCGGAGAGCCCGACGTGGGGGACGCGGCCGACCCGGTCGGCTGAGGGTCCCCTCAGCCGTGCAGGCCCCGGTACCACTCCTGGTAGGCGCCCAGCGCGGTCCGGCCGCGGTCGAGGGCCTCCTCGGCCGCGGGGAGCAGCGCGGCGGCCCCTTCGACGGAGCCGGAGTCCGAGACCAGCTCGATGGCCCGGACCGCCTCGCCGGCGTAGGTCACGCCGAGGTTGAGCGCGCCGCCGGCGAGCTTGTGCGACGACTGGCGCAGCGCTGCTGCGTCACCGGCCTCGATGTTCTCGGTCATCGTGCGCAGCCCCTCCACGGAGTTGCGCATGAAGTTGCCGATGGCCCGGTCGAGGTAGTCGGTGTTGTCCTCGTCGATCTCGCGCAGCATCTCGAGCCGGTCCAGGTCGAGGCCCGCCGTGGCGGGGTCGTCGGTGGGCGGGGTGGCGCCCTGCTCCGTGCCGGGGTCGCTCATGGGTGTCCTCTCGGGGTCGGTGCCCGCGCGGGCGGGTGCCAGGTGGGTCGTGGGGCCGTCGAGCCACCTGGCCAGGGTCGCGGCGAGCGCTGCCGGGTCGACGGGCTTGGTGAGGTAGTCGTCCATGCCGGCCCGGCTGCACCGCTCCCGCTCGCCCTCGATGGCGGCGGCGGTCATCGCGATGATCGGCAGCCGCGCTCCGTCGACCTCCGCGGTCCGGATCCGCCGGGTCGCCTCGTACCCGTCGAGCACGGGCATCTGGACGTCCATCAGCACTGCGTCCCAGCCGCCGCGCGCCACCGCCTCCACGGCGGCCTGGCCGTCGTCGACGGTCCCGTGCTCGTAGCCGAGGTGCTCCAGGAGCCCGGCGGCGACCATCTGGTTCACGGGGTTGTCCTCGACGACCAGCACCCGGTGCCGGGTCTCGGAAGGCGCCACCACGTCGGCGGTGGAGGTGTCGGGCGCCTCGGAGAGGTGCTGGAGGAGCGCCCCGCGCAGCACCCCGGACAGCACCGGCTTCACCAGGCAGTCGTCGAGCCCGGCGCGGCGGAGCTCGGCCCCCTCGAGATGGGTCATCGAGGTCAGCATCAGCAGGGCGGTGGCGTCGTGGGCGGGGTCGGCGCGCAGGGTGCGCGCCAGGTCGAGCCCGTCGCGCTCGGGCATCGCCATGTCCAGCAGCACCGCGTCGTACGCCGCTCCCCGCCGCGTCGCCGCGTCGACGGCGGCGAGCGCCTCCGTCACCGAGGCGGCGCTGTCGGGGTTCAGCCCCCACCACCCGAGCTGCTCGACGAGGATGAGCCGGTTGTCGGGGTTGTCGTCGACGACGAGGAGCCGGCGCCCGGCCAGCAGCTCGCGGGCCCGCTCGTCCCCGGCGTCGACGACCTCGCCGCTGGGGGCGCCCAGGGGGACGGTGACGGTGAAGACGGCTCCGCCCCGGGGGTTGGGCGTGTGCTCGAGCCGCCCCCCGAGGGCCTTGACGATCTCGTGCGAGATGGCCAGCCCCAGCCCGGTGCCGCCGTACACCCGGGTGGTCGAGGCATCGGCCTGGGTGAAGGGGTCGAAGAGCCCGGCGCGCTTCTCCGGAGGGATCCCGATCCCGGTGTCGGTGACCGACACCACCAGGACGGTGTCGTCGGGGTCAAGGGACGGGTCAGGGGCCCCGGTGCTCGCCTCCACGTCGACGCGGCCGTGCTCGGTGAACTTCACCGCGTTGGAGACGAGGTTCGTCAGGACCTGCGCCAGCTTCGTCGGGTCGCCGGCGACCACCCGCGGCACCTCGGCGGCGCAGGACAGGGAGAGCTCGACGCCCTTGGCACGCGCCGATCCCGCGAGCACGCCCACGACCTGGTCCAGGACGGGGCGGACCTCGAAGTCGAGCACCTCCAGCTCGAGGCGCCCGGCCTCGATCTTGGAGAAGTCCAGGATGTCGTTGATGACCCCCAGCAGGGCCCGGCTGGCGACCTGCACGCCCGCGGCGAGGCGTTGCTGCTCGGTGGTCAGCGCGGTGCGGATCAGCAGGTCGTTGAGCCCGATGACCCCGTTGAGCGGGGTGCGGATCTCGTGGCTCATCGTGGCCAGGAACTCCGACTTCTGCCGGGAGGCCTCCATCGCCTGGTCGCGGGCCTCGGCGAGGTCCGCGAGGGTGCGCTGGCGCCAGGCGACACGCGACATCTGGTCGCCGACGTGCGCGGCCATCTGCTCGATCATGTCGTGGCGGAACAACGGCGGTGCCGAGGTGATGGTCAGCACCGCCCAGACCTCGTCCTTCAGCAGCACCGGGAAGGCGATGGTCAGGCGGGCCTCGTCCCAGACCGCCGTCCGCTCCTCGAGCACGGTCCGGGCCAGGGCCAGCTCGGACGAGGCCAACCCGGGAGCGGCACGGTCCTCGGCGGCGCTCGCCTCGTCGACGTAGAGGGGCTGCACGTCGTCGTCGGCCACGACGAAGGCGCGGGCCCGCTCCCAGTCGTCGTGCAGCAGGACGAGGTGGCGGGCCTGGCGCAGGAGCTCGTCGAAGGAGGACGCGTCGTTGGCCGCGCTCGCCACGGTCTGCATCAGGTTGTTCTGGGCGGCCTGGTCGGCGAGCGCGATCTCGGTCGTCTTGGTCTCGGTGACGTCCTGCAGGGTCCCGGTCAGGCAGCGGCGGGAGCCCTCCTGGCTCAGCACCCCGCGGGCCCGGGCCCAGCGGTGGACGCCCTCGACCTGCACCCGTGCGGTGAGGTCGAAACCTTCTCCCGACCCGATGCCCCGGAGCACCAGGTCCCGGACCAGGTCGCGCTCCTCGGGATGCACCCGCCCGAGGAACCCCTCGAAGGTCCAGGGCGCGGTGGTCGAGTTGACCGCGAACAGCACGTCCAGCTGCTCGGAGCCCGTCATCTCGTCGGTCTCGAGGTCCCAGGTCCAGCTGCCGATCTGCGCGATCTGCTGGGCCTCGCGCAGGCGGTGCTGGCTCTCCTCGAGCGCCTGCACCGTCTCGCGGCGCTCGGTGTAGTCGTCGAACGTCATCAGCAGCGCGGTCAGGCTGCCCTCCGCGTCGTGGAGGAGGCTCTCGCGGACCAGCACCCACAGGACGCTCGCGTCGCGGCGTACCAGCTGGACCTCGACCGTACTCGTGTTCAGGTGCCCCGCGCGGACCTCGGCGAGGTGCTGCTCCAGCTGGCCGCGCCCCACCTCGTCGAGCGAGTCCTGCATCGGCACGTGCTGCATCTCGTCGTGGTCGACGCCGTAGAGGCGCGCCATGGCGGCGTTCGCGTAGAGGGTGCGACCGTCGAGATCGATGACCCAGATCCCGTTCGGGGCGAGCTCGACGATGTCGCGGTACAGATCCTGCGGCTTCATCCCACCTCCCCGTCCCGGCCCCACGATAGAACGGTCGGTGGTCCCAGGCGGACGAACCGCGCGATGACCGGGCCGGCGCTGGGCAGAGGACGCGGCTCGTGCGGGCTCACACCGTCCGGGCGCCCGAGATGAGGAACCCGCCCCCGGCCTGCGGCTGCAGGGTCAGCTCCACGGTCTCCGTGACCGAGCGGCCGTCGCGGCGGTAGGTGTAGGTGTAGGTCGCCGTGCCGGCCTCGGGGTCCGCCTCGACCATCTGGAAGTCCCGGATCTCCTGCACGCTGCCCCAGAAGCCGGTGTACCCCTCGAGCCGACCGCTGGCGCGCTGGTAGGCGGGCGTCAGCAGGGCGAAGCCCTGGGAGGGGTCGGCGACGGCGGTGCGCACGTAGTCGGCCGCGAACTGCTCGATGTCCTCGGCGCTCGGTCCGGGATCCGGCTCGGGCTCGGTCGTCTCGGAGGGCCTGGCGGTGGGAGTCGCCCCGGCCTCGGGGTCCGTCCCGGCGTCGCGCCCGACCCCGACGACCAGGGCGATCACGACGAGCACCACCGCAGCGGAGACAGCGAGCAGCACCGGCACGAGGAGCCGGCGTCGGTCCCTGCCCGGTCCGGCCGGGTCGGCGGGCGGGGGCTGGGAGCGCCCGGTCCCGACCGCCGTCGGGATCACCGTCGGGACGCCGGCGGTGGTGAGGGCCGGCGCGTCCTGCACGCGCTCGAGGACCTGGGTGCTGTCGGCACCCGCTGCCGCGTGCGCCGGCCCGCTCAGCAGCACGTCGCGCACCGTGGCCATGTCCCAGCGCTGCTCCGGGTCGCGGCACATGGTGGCCTCGAGCAGCGGTCCGAGCCAGCCCGGGTCGTCGAGGCGCGGCGGGTCCTCGTGCACGATCCGGTACAGCGCACCCAGCACGTTGTCGCCCACCTCGTACGGCGGGTGGCCGGCCAAGGCGTGGAAGAGGGAGGCACCCAGCGACCACACGTCGCTGCGCGCGGTGGCGGTCGAGCCGGACGCGACCTCGGGAGCCAGGTAGGCCGGTGACCCGGTGACCAGCCCGGTCCGGGTCAATGAGGGGTCCGCGTCGGAGCGGGCGATGCCGAAGTCGGAGAGCTTCACCTGCCCGTCCGCCGTGACCAGCATGTTCGACGGCTTCACGTCCCGGTGCACGATGCCGTCGTGGTGCGCGGCCGCCAGGGCGTCGGCCGCCTGACCGAGCATCCGGGCCGCACGGTCCGGGGACAACGGCCCCTCGGCACGCAGGTAGCCCGAGAGGTTGGTGCCGTCGACGTGCTCCATCACCAGGTACTGCTGGTCGCCGTCCTCGACGAGGTCGTAGACGGCCACGACGTGGGGGTGGCTCAGGCGGGCCGCCAACCGTGCCTCGCGCTCAGCCCGCTCGGCCCGCTCGCGGGCGTCGGGGTCCTGGCCGGGAACCGCTCCCAGGCGCTTGATCGCCACGGCGCGCCCGAGGATCTCGTCGCGGCCGAGCCAGACGGCCCCCATGCCGCCGCGCCCGATCTCCCGCTCGAGGGTGTACCTGCCCGCGATCACGCCTGCTCGCACTCCATGCGCCCGAGGATAGGCGCCGTACGCGGTGTCTCCTGCGCCACCGGGGTCAGGTGACGGCGGGAACCGCCTGGCTGGGCCACGACGCCATGAGGCAGGCTGGGCGCCGACCGTCGGACCCCGTGTCCGGACCCCGCGTGCCCGGAAGGCAGCGACGTGAGCATCGACCAGACCCTCTTCGACGACCTCGAGTGGCGCGGCCTCATCGCGCACTCGACGGACCGCGACGCGCTGCGTGCCGCGCTCGGCTCGGAGAGCGTGCGGTTCTACGTCGGGTTCGACCCCACCGCGCCCAGTCTCCACATGGGACATCTCGTCCAGGTGCTGACGGCGCGGCGCCTGCAGGAAGCAGGGCACACCCCGCACGCGCTGGTGGGCGGCGCCACGGGCATGATCGGCGACCCCCGTGACTCCGGGGAGCGCACGATGAACTCGGCGGACACCGTGGCCGAGTGGGTGGGACGCGTCCGGGCCCAGGTGGAGCCGTTCCTGAGCTTCGAGGGCCCGAACGCCGCCCGGATGGTCAACAACCTGGACTGGACCCAGGGCGTCTCGGCGCTCGACTTCCTGCGCGACGTCGGCAAGCACTTCCCGGTCAACCGGATGCTGGCGCGCGACGTGGTGCGCAAGCGGCTCGAGAGCGGCATCAGCTACACCGAGTTCTCCTACGTGCTGCTGCAGTCCTTCGACTTCCTCAGCCTCTACCGCGACCGCGGGGTCACCCTGCAGTTCGGCGGCTCCGACCAGTGGGGCAACCTCACTGCCGGTGTCGAGCTGATCCGGCGCGCCGACGGGGGCAAGGCGCATGCCTTCGCGACGCCGCTGCTGACCAAGGCCGACGGCACCAAGTACGGCAAGACCGAGGGGGGAGCGCTCTGGCTGGACCCCGAGATGCTCTCGCCCTACTCCTTCTTCCAGTTCTGGCTCAACGTCGAGGACGAGAAGATCGGGGAGCTGCTCCGGGTCTTCACCTTCCTCAGCCGCAGCGAGATCGAGGAGATCGAGACCTCGCACTCGGAGAAGCCGTTCCTGCGCACCGGCCAGAAGGTCCTGGCCGAGCACGTGACCTCGCTGGTGCACGGCGCCGACGAGACGGCGCGCATCCAGGCCGCCTCGGCCGCGCTCTTCGGTGGCGGTGACATGCACGGGCTGAGCCCCGAGACCCTGGGCGCGGCGCTGAGGCAGGCGGGCGTGCTGCGGGTCGAGGGCGCCGAGTCGCTGCCGACGGCGGTCGACCTCCTCGTGGAGACCGGGCTGGCGAAGAGCAAGGGCGACGCCCGGCGGACGGTCGCGGAGGGCGGCGCCTACATCAACAACGTGCGCGTCGAGGACCCCGAGCACGTGCCGTCCCGCGCAGACCTGGTGGGCGGCAGTTGGCTGGTGCTGCGCAAAGGCAAGAAGAGCTTCAAGGGCGTCGAGGTCGTCTGAGGTGGGGGAGCGGGTGGGCAGCTGGCTCTCCGGGCTCGAGGCCCGCGCGGCCCGGTCCATGAGCACGCCCCTGCGTGAGTACGTGGAGCACGGCAGCGGGGAGGGGCACACCACCGGCGAGGCGACCCGGGCCTGGCGGTCGTTGCGGTTGCGGCCCCACGTGCTCCGCGACGTCACCGACGTCGACCTGGGGGTCACCCTGCTGGGACGGCCGAGCCGCCTGCCCTGGGGGGTGGCCCCGACGTCGCTCCAGCGCGCGGTGCACCCGGACGGGGAGGTCGCCACTGCTCGGGCCACCGCGGCCGCGGGCGGGCTGATGGTGGTGTCGAGCAACGCCGGCAGCACCTTCGCCGAGATCGCCGCCACGGGGGTGGACTGGTGGCTGCAGGTGTACCTGCCCTCCGACCGGACCTTGGTCGGACCGCTGCTCGACCGAGCGGTCGAGGCCGGGGCGGGAGCGGTGGTCCTCACCGTGGACACCCCGGTCGTGGCCACCTGGTACCCCACCGAAGGACTCATCTGGGACCTCGCCGACCCCGCGTGGACGCGGGTGAACTTCGGGCCCGGGCACGAGGGCCAGCCGGGCACGGAGAAGGCGCTCGACCTGGGGCCCCACGACATCGACTGGTTGCGCGAGCGCACCGGCCTGCCCGTGGTGGTCAAGGGGGTCCTCCGTGGTGACGACGCCCGCCGCTGTGTCCAGGCCGGAGCGGCCGCCGTGTGGGTGTCCACCCACGGTGGCCGCCAGCTCGACCGGGTGCTCACCACGGCACAGGCGCTGCTCGAGGTGCGTGCCGCCGTCGGCGCCGAGGCCGAGGTGTACGTCGACGGGGGACTGCGCGACGGGATCGACGTGCTCAGCGCGCTGGCCAGCGGTGCCGACGCCGTCTTCGTCGGCCGACCGGTCCTGCACGCACTGGTCGAGGGGGAGGCCGGGGTGGCCCGGTGGCACGCCGCGATGAGCGCCGAGACCGGCGAGGCGATGCGCCTGGCGGGGTGCCGGTCGGTCGCCGACACCCGCGATCTCCTGGCCCCGCCCGCCAACGACGGCCTGAACCGCCTCTGACCTGCGCAAACGCGGATGTGCGCCGCGTCACCCCGACCTGATTTGGCGTAGTGGCGAGAGTTCCCCTAATGTTTTCCATGTCGCCAGGGAGCGGCGGGGAGCAAGACCGGTCTGGTCGGGCTCCCGGCCCCAGGTCGACCATCACCTCTTCGTGAAGAGCTGTGAAGATCGAGGTGCTCCAGGCATCCGGTCGGACCAGGATTCATTCGTCGAATGAAGTGGAAAGCGCCGAGAAACGCGGATTTGCGCCGCGAGGACCGGGTCGCTAAGTTTCACCCAGAGCCCCGCCGCTCGCGCTGAAAGGCACGAGGACGGTGTGCGTCTGATTCTTGAGAACTCAACAGTGTGTCATAGTCGACGAATTAGTTTGTTATGCCCCGTCGATCACCGAAGCCCTTTTGGGGTGGGTGTGGTTGATGGTTTCTTTGGTAAGACGATGATTCTGGCAATTGTCAGTTTTGTTCTCTTGTCGGGGGCATCTCTTTTTGCTGCATCGGCCCTCAAGGGGGAAGGTGTGGTGTTGTTTTTCAACGGAGAGTTTGATCCTGGCTCAGGACGAACGCTGGCGGCGTGCTTAACACATGCAAGTCGAGCGGTAAGGCCCTTCGGGGTACACGAGCGGCGAACGGGTGAGTAACACGTGAGTAATCTGCCCCTCACTTCGGGATAAGCCTCGGAAACGGGGTCTAATACCGGATACGACACAGACCTGCATGGGTTCTGTGTGGAAAGTTTTTCGGTGGGGGATGTGCTCGCGGCCTATCAGCTTGTTGGTGGGGTAATGGCCTACCAAGGCTTCGACGGGTAGCCGGCCTGAGAGGGTGACCGGCCACACTGGGACTGAGACACGGCCCAGACTCCTACGGGAGGCAGCAGTGGGGAATATTGGACAATGGGCGGAAGCCTGATCCAGCAACGCCGCGTGAGGGATGACTGCCTTCGGGTTGTAAACCTCTTTCAGTGGGGACGAAGCGCAAGTGACGGTACCCACAGAAGAAGCACCGGCCAACTACGTGCCAGCAGCCGCGGTAATACGTAGGGTGCGAGCGTTGTCCGGAATTATTGGGCGTAAAGGGCTCGTAGGCGGTTTGTCGCGTCGGGAGTGAAAACACCGGGCTTAACTCGGTGCTGGCTTTCGATACGGGCAGACTAGAGGTATTCAGGGGAGAACGGAATTCCTGGTGTAGCGGTGAAATGCGCAGATATCAGGAGGAACACCGGTGGCGAAGGCGGTTCTCTGGGAATTACCTGACGCTGAGGAGCGAAAGTGTGGGGAGCGAACAGGATTAGATACCCTGGTAGTCCACACCGTAAACGTTGGGCGCTAGGTGTGGGGTCCATTCCACGGATTCCGTGCCGCAGCTAACGCATTAAGCGCCCCGCCTGGGGAGTACGGCCGCAAGGCTAAAACTCAAAGGAATTGACGGGGGCCCGCACAAGCGGCGGAGCATGCGGATTAATTCGATGCAACGCGAAGAACCTTACCTGGGTTTGACATACACCGGAAAGCTGCAGAGATGTAGCCCCTTTTAGTCGGTGTACAGGTGGTGCATGGCTGTCGTCAGCTCGTGTCGTGAGATGTTGGGTTAAGTCCCGCAACGAGCGCAACCCTCGTCCTATGTTGCCAGCGGGTTATGCCGGGGACTCATGGGAGACTGCCGGGGTCAACTCGGAGGAAGGTGGGGATGACGTCAAGTCATCATGCCCCTTATGTCCAGGGCTTCACGCATGCTACAATGGCCGGTACAAAGGGCTGCGATCCCGTGAGGGGGAGCGAATCCCAAAAAGCCGGTCTCAGTTCGGATTGGGGTCTGCAACTCGACCCCATGAAGTCGGAGTCGCTAGTAATCGCAGATCAGCAACGCTGCGGTGAATACGTTCCCGGGCCTTGTACACACCGCCCGTCACGTCACGAAAGTCGGCAACACCCGAAGCCGGTGGCCTAACCCCTTGTGGGAGGGAGCCGTCGAAGGTGGGGCTGGCGATTGGGACGAAGTCGTAACAAGGTAGCCGTACCGGAAGGTGCGGCTGGATCACCTCCTTTCTAAGGAGCACACGCCCCGATGTCAGACGCATGTTCTGGCACGTATGGTGGTGTTCACTAGTGGAATCGTCGATGATGTTTCTTTCACCTGTTGGTGGGGGTTGTCTTAGTACTGTCGTTCATCTCTTCGGGGGTGGGGGGCGTGGAACGGAGGAGCCTGCTGGGAGGTGGGGGACTGGCACACTGTTGAGCTTTGAGGGATCAGATTCCCTTCGGGCCGGTCTTTGACTGGTGGCGAGGGGGTTTGGTTTGCTCTGTGCCTCCTTTGCTCCGCGTCCCGTCTGTTGGTGGGTGTGGGGGTGTTGGTGGGCTGGTTGTTTGTGAATTGGATAGTGGACGCGAGCATCTGACGCGATGAAGGCTCTCTCCTCTTGTGTGGGGTGGGGGTGTTGGTCGTGTCTTTCTAGATGTGTAATTAAGTCTAGTCTTTGTAGTTTTTGTTGAGTGTTTGTGAGACAAGCTATGAAGGGCACATGGTGGATGCCTTGGCATCAAGAGCCGATGAAGGACGTAGGAGCCTGCGATAAGCCCTGGGGAGTTGGCAACCAAGCTGTGATCCGGGGGTGTCCGAATGGGGAAACCCAGCTGGAGTCATGTCCAGTTACCCGCGCCTGAATATATAGGGCGTGTGGAGGGAACGTGGGGAAGTGAAACATCTCAGTACCCACAGGAAGAGAAAACAAAAGTGATTCCGAGAGTAGTGGCGAGCGAAATCGGATGAGGCCAAACCATGTACATGTGATACCCGGCAGGGGTTGTGTATGTGGGGTTGTGGGACCGTATGGGAGGATCTGCCGGTCTTCCACACAGTAAGAAACTCACGTTGAAGTTGAAGTCCATTGGAAAGTGGCGCCGTAGAGGGTGATAGCCCCGTAAGTGTAAGTCGTGAGCTGTGATGCGGTATCCCAAGTAACACGGAACCCCTGAAATTCCGTGTGAATCTGGCGGGACCACCCGTTAAGCCTAAATACTCCTTGATGACCGATAGCGGACAAGTACCGTGAGGGAAAGGTGAAAAGTACCCCTGGCGGGGAGTGAAATAGTACCTGAAACCATGTGCCTACAATCCGTCGGAGCTTTGCTCACACTTTGTGTGACGGGGTGACGGCGTGCCTTTTGAAGAATGAGCCTGCGAGTTTGCGTTGTGTTGCGAGGTTAACCCGTGTGGGGAAGCCGTAGCGAAAGCGAGTCCGAATAGGGCTACTTAGTAGCACGATCAAGACCCGAAGCGGAGTGATCTATCCATGGGCAGGTTGAAGCGCGGGTAAGACCGCGTGGAGGACCGAACCCACTTAGGTTGAAAACTGAGGGGATGACCTGTGGATAGGGGTGAAAGGCCAATCAAACTCCGTGATAGCTGGTTCTCCCCGAAATGCATTTAGGTGCAGCGTCGCGTGTTTCTTGCCGGAGGTAGAGCACTGGATAGCTAATGGGCCCTACAAGGTTACTGACGTTAACCAAACTCCGAATGCCGGTAAGTGAGAGCGCGGCAGTGAGACTGCGGGGGATAAGCTCCGTAGTCGAGAGGGAAACAGCCCAGACCATCAGCTAAGGCCCCTAAGCGGTGACTAAGTGGAAAAGGATGTGGAGTCGCAGTGACAACCAGGAGGTTGGCTTGGAAGCAGCCACCCTTGAAAGAGTGCGTAATAGCTCACTGGTCAAGTGATTCCGCGCCGACAATGTAGCGGGGCTCAAGTCACCCGCCGAAGCTATGGCATTCATGCGAGCCCAGCATCCCCTTGAGGGGTGTTCAGGTGTGTGGATGGGTAGGGGAGCGTCGTGTCGCGAGTGAAGCGCCGGAGTGATCCAGGTGTGGACGCGACACGAGTGAGAATGCAGGCATGAGTAGCGAATCACGTGTGAGAAACACGTGCGCCGAATGATCAAGGGTTCCAGGGTCAAGCTAATCTGCCCTGGGTAAGTCGGGACCTAAGGCGAGGCCGACAGGCGTAGTCGATGGACAACGGGTTGATATTCCCGTACCGGCAAAGTAGCGCCCATGACGAACCTGGTGATGCTAACCATCTGAAACATCCATGATCGGACCCTTCGGGGCGAGACGCGGGTGCGTAGCGTGGGACCCGAACTGGTAGTAGTCAAGCGATGGGGTGACGCAGGAAGGTAGTCCAACCGTACCGATGGTTGTGTACGGCTAAGCATGTAGGGCGTCATCTAGGCAAATCCGGATGGCTGACTTCGATGTCGAGCTTGAGATGTGATGGGGACCCCGTATGGGGGAAGTGGATGATCCTATGCTGTCGAGAAAAACCTCTAGCGAGCTATGCGCCGCCCGTACCCCAAACCGACTCAGGTGATCAGGTAGAGAATACTAAGGCGATCGAGCGAACCACGGTTAAGGAACTCGGCAAAATGCCCCCGTAACTTCGGGAGAAGGGGGCCCGGAACGTGAACACCCTTGCGGTGGGAGCGGGAAGGGCCGCAGAGACCAGGCCCAAGCGACTGTTTACTAAAAACACAGGTCCGTGCGAAGTTGTAAGACGATGTATACGGACTGACTCCTGCCCGGTGCTGGAAGGTTAAGAGGACCTGTTAGGTGGTAACACCGAAGCGGAGAATTTAAGCCCCAGTAAACGGCGGTGGTAACTATAACCATCCTAAGGTAGCGAAATTCCTTGTCGGGTAAGTTCCGACCTGCACGAATGGAGTAACGACTTGGGCGCTGTCTCAACCGTGGACTCGGCGAAATTGCACTACGAGTAAAGATGCTCGTTACGCGCGGCAGGACGGAAAGACCCCGGGACCTTTACTATAGTTTGGTATTGGTGTTTGGTTCGGCTTGTGTAGGATAGGTGGGAGACTGTGAAGCATTCACGCCAGTGAGTGTGGAGTCAACGTTGAAATACCACTCTGGTCGTACTAGATGTCTAACCTAGGTCCGTCATCCGGATCAGGGACAGTGCCTGATGGGTAGTTTAACTGGGGCGGTTGCCTCCTAAAGAGTAACGGAGGCGCTCAAAGGTTCCCTCAGCCTGGTTGGCAATCAGGTGGCGAGTGTAAGTGCACAAGGGAGCTTGACTGTGAGACAGACATGTCGAGCAGGGACGAAAGTCGGAACTAGTGATCCGGCGTCGGCATGTGGAAGCGGCGTCGCTCAACGGATAAAAGGTACCCCGGGGATAACAGGCTGATCTTCCCCAAGAGTCCATATCGACGGGATGGTTTGGCACCTCGATGTCGGCTCGTCGCATCCTGGGGCTGGAGTAGGTCCCAAGGGTTGGGCTGTTCGCCCATTAAAGCGGCACGCGAGCTGGGTTTAGAACGTCGTGAGACAGTTCGGTCCCTATCCGCCGCGCGCGCAGGAAACTTGAGAAAGGCTGTCCCTAGTACGAGAGGACCGGGATGGACGAACCTCTGGTGTGCCAGTTGTCCCGCCAGGGGCACGGCTGGTTGGCTACGTTCGGAAGTGATAACCGCTGAATGCATCTAAGCGGGAAGCACGTTTCAAGATGAGGTTTCCCACCGGGTTAACCGGGTAAGGCCCCCAGCAGAACACTGGGTTGATAGGCCGGAGGTGTACAGCAGCAATGCCTAGCCGACCGGTACTAATAGGCCGAGGGCTTGTCTTACACTCACTCAGCTGAACCTACAAAGTCTCGCGTCCACGAATCCACACACACAGACAACACGTGTATGATCACATGTGAATAATGGCTTGGTAACCAGCCACACCAGACGGTGAACACACCCGTCTGGGCTGGTACCGCAAGAGTTACGGCGGCCATAGCGAAAGGGAAACACCCGGTCCCATCCCGAACCCGGAAGTTAAGCCTTTCAGCGCCGATGGTACTGCAACCGGGAGGTTGTGGGAGAGTAGGACGCCGCCGGACATACACTCCGTAGGGGCCACCGCAAGGTGGCCCCTACGTGCATTTGTCCCCATCCCGTGCAGGGCAGTGAAGGAGCAACACCGTGGCCGAGCAGCGTCGCAACCAGCGTCCCTCCGGCGGTCGTCCCACCGGCGGCGGTCGCCCCTCCAGCCCGCGGTCCGGGGACTCCCGCTCCTCCGAGCGCGGCGGTCGTCCCGACCGTGGCGGTCGCCAGGACGGCCCGCGCAGCGACTCCCGTGGCGATTCCCGTGGGGACTCGCGGAGCGACTCGCGCGGCGGACCCCGCAGCGACTCCCGGGGTGACTCGCGGGGTCGTTCGGACTCCTCGAGCCGGGGCGGCGCCCCGCGTGCCAAGAAGTCCTACGGCCCCCAGGGCGCCGGTGGTGGCCGCTACGTCGAGAAGGAAGCGCCCCGCTCCGCCGACCAGGCCGTCTACGACGGCCCCGAGCTGCCCGCGGAGATCACCGGCAAGGAGCTCGAGCACAACGTGCTCGCCCAGCTGAAGACCCTGCCGGAGAAGCTGGCGTCCCGGGTGGCCCGCCACCTGGTGGCGGCGGGTGAGCTGATCGACGACGACCCGGAGACGGCCTACCAGCACACGCTGGCCGCCCGCGCCCGGGCGCCACGTCTCGCCGTCGTGCGCGAGGCGGCGGGGGAGGCGGCCTACGCCGCCGGCCACTACGCCGAGGCGCTCGCCGACCTGCGGGCTGCCAAGCGGATGAGCGGGGCCACGGCCTACCTGCCGATCATGGCCGACTGCCACCGCGCGCTCGGCCAGCCCGAGCAGGCGCTCAAGCTCGCCAAGAGCCCCTCGGTCGCGAACTTCGAGCCCGAGGCCAGGGCTGAGATGACGATCGTGGAGGCCGGTGCGCGCCGGGACATGGGGCAGATGGATGCCGCGCTGCGGACCCTGGAGCTGGCTCCGTTGCAGTCCAAGAGCCGCGCCCCGTGGGTCGTCCGCCTGCGGTACGCCTACGCCGACACCCTCGAGACAGCCGGTCGCACGACGGACGCCCTGGCCTGGTTCCACCGCACCGACGCCGTCGACAGCGACGAGCTGACCGACGCCGCGGAGCGGGCTGCGATCCTGGAGAAGACCCAGCGCGACTGACCGTCGTCGCACGCGGGTGCGCTCAGGGCTTCACGACGGCGATGACGGCCTTGGTCCCTGCCCGGCTGTGGCCCCAGCGGGGACCCTCGCGGAAGGCGACGGTGGGCAGGTCGACGTAGACCGCGCCCGGCTCGCTCGCCTCGGCCTTGATGATCAGGGAGTCCCCAGCGCGCAGGGTCGCCCCGGCGGGGTCGACCAGCTCCCGGCAGAACGGTGCAGGATCGGTGGTGACGCCGATCGAACCGCCGCGGCAGAGCAGTGGCTCGAGCGTGACGTCCACCGTGGCGTCGGCTCGCAGGTGCACCCCGGCCAGGTCGAGCGTCCGCGCGAAGTCCGCAGGTGTGGTCCACACCCCGACGTAGACCGGACGCCCGGCTGTGGTGCTGGCGGTGACGTGACCCTCGGCGGACGGGAGCGGGGGCGGGTTGGTGACGAACCACCAGGCGAGCAGGGCTGTCGAGGCGACGAGCAGCGCCAGGGCTGCGCGGGTCAGTAGCCGGCCGCGGACCACGCCGAGCCCCGACGTGCTGCTGGACTCGGGCATGCCCGGAGCCTAGGGCATGGGTGGTCTGCCGCGTCGCTAGGTAGAACGTGTTCTCGTTTCGGCCTGATCTCTGCCATCATGGCGCCATGGACGTCAAGCGACCGACCCTGGAGGGCAGCGTGGCGGTGCGGGACGGGCGCCGGCTGAGCTTCGCCGAGCACGGGTCGCCCCGGGGGCGGCCGATCGTGTGGATGCACGGCACCCCGGGGGCCCGGAGGCAGATCCCGCTGGAGTCGCGTCGCATGGCGCAGGACCAGGGGCTGCGCCTGATCGGCGTGGACCGCCCGGGGATCGGGTCCTCGACACCGCACCTCTACCCCCACCTCCTCGACTGGACCGAGGACCTCGCCCTGCTGCTCGACGCGCTCGCGGTCGACACGTGCCACCTCGTCGGGATGTCGGGCGGGGGACCGTACGTGCTCGCGGCAGGTGCCGCCCTGCCGGAGCGGGTCCACGGCGTCGCCGTGCTCGGCGGCGTCGCCCCCACCACGGGTCCGGACGCGGTCGACGGGGGCCCCATCCAGCTGGCGATGCGGCTTGCTCCCCTGATCGCGGTGGGGCGGGTGCCGCTGGGCCTCGTGGTGAACCAGCTCATCCGGGTCGTGCGACCGGTGGCCGGGTCCTGCGTCGACCTGTACGCCGCCTTCCAGCCACCGGGTGACAAGACGCTGCTCGGGCGCCCGGACTTCCGCGCGATGTTCATCGACGACATCCTCAACGGCAACAGGTTCCAGTCGTCCGCGCCACTGAGCGACCTGCTGCTCTTCTGTCGGGACTGGGGCTTCGAGGTCGCGGACGTGCAGGTGCCGGTGCACTGGTGGCACGGGTCCGACGACCACATCGTGCCGCTGCGCCACGGACAGCACGTCGTGGACCGGTTGCCGGACGCGACGATGACGGCGATGGAGGGCCAGTGCCACCTCGGTGGGCTGGGCAACGTGGAGGAGATGCTCACCGCGCTCGTCCAGCTCGGTCCGCGCCGACGCCGGGCAGTCAAGGCGCCGGCCTGACCGCCCCGGGGTGGGGACTGGTGCTCGAGCGCCTCATGGGCCACAATGGGCCCAAACCACATACGTGTCACTTGATCTTTCGACACTCCTGATGAGGCCGCTGGGGAAGGCGTACCTCGCGCCGGAGATGAAGGAGGTCACGGTGACCGCAACAACTGCCACCCGCACCGCGACGAGGGGCGTGTTCTACGTCCACTCAGCGCCCTCCGCGCTGTGCCCCCACATCGAGTGGGCCGTCGGCGGGGTCCTCGGCATGCCTGTCAGCCTGGACTGGACGCCACAGCCCGCCCAGAGCGGCAGCTACCGGGCAGAGCTCTCCTGGAGCGGTGCCGTCGGCTCAGCCGCATCGGTCGCCTCGGCACTACGTGGTTGGAACCAGCTGCGCTTCGAGATGACCGAGGAGCCGAGCCCCGGCGTCGAGGGCTCGCGCTACTCCTACACCCCCGAGCTGGGCGTCTACCACGCCGTGACCGGGCTGCACGGGGACATCATGATCCCCGAGGACCGGCTCAAGGCCGCGGTGGTCAAGGCTGCCCTCGGCGAGACGACGCTGCTGGTCGAGATCGACCGGCTCCTGGGCAAGCCCTGGGACGACGAGCTGGAGACCTTCCGGCACGCCGGTGACGGCGCTCCGGTGCGGTGGCTGCACCAGGTCGTGTGACCGCACGGCTGCCCTGAGACGACGTGCCGGCCCCGCACGGGGGCCGGCACCAACGACGACCTCGAGGCCCCGTCGGGTCGCGTGGGACGACGTTCGAGATCGGTGTCGAGGCCTTCGGGGCGGTTTACGAGCGGTACGTGGGACATCCTTGGCAGCGACGGCGTGCAGACCGGCACATCAGCGCGGGCCGAGCTCGTTGCATCCTCTTCGACGCCGAGGACGGGGTTCGTAGTCGGAAGTACCGAACGGTCGGACAGCGCAAGGTCTCCGCGGAGCGGATGCATGTCAAGGACCCTTCGGTCCTCCCGGCTACGGCGCGGCCGCGCGCGCCGACCGTCTGAGGCTCGACGGATCCGGCGTCCGCAAGAAGTACCTACCCGGTCAGAGTGGGATGTTGCCGTGCGCGCCCCGGCGCACCCCGACGCTCTGCACCTCGTCGTCGAAGGCCCGTGCGATCGCCGAGCGGGTCGCCGACGGCTCGACGACCTCGTCCACCACGCCGATCTCGACCGCCTTGTCCACGCCGCCCGCGATCCGCTCGTGCTCCGCGGCCAGCTCGGCCTCGAGCTGAGGGCGGATCTCGGGGGACACCTCGGCCAGCTTGCGGCGGTGCAGGATGCGGATGGCGGCCACCGCTCCCATCACCGCGACCTCGGCACCGGGCCAGGCGAAGACCTTGGTGGCGCCGAGCGAGCGTGCGTTCATGGCGATGTAGGCGCCGCCGTAGGTCTTGCGGGTCACCAGCGTCACACGCGGCACCACGCACTCCCCGAAGGCGTGCAGCAGCTTCGCGCCGCGTCGTACGACGCCGTCCCACTCCTGGCCGACGCCGGGCAGGTAGCCGGGCACGTCGACCAGCACGATGAGCGGGATGCCGAACGCGTCGCACATCCGCACGAACCGGCTGGCCTTCTCGGCCGAGAGCGAGTCCAGGCAACCGCCCAGGCGCAGGGGGTTGTTGGCCACCACGCCCACGGTGCGACCGCCGAAGCGGCCCAGGGCGGTGACGATGTTGGGGGCCCACCGGGCGTGCAGCTCCTGCCCGGTGCCCTCGTCGAGCACCTGCTCGACGAGCGGGTGGACGTCGTAGGCGCGCTTCTTCGACTCGGGCAGCACCGCGGCCAGGTCGCGGTCCTCCACGTCGGCGACGCGCAGGCTGCCCTGGGCGCCGAGCAGGGTGGCGATGGTGCGCGCCCGCTGGAGCGCCTCCTCCTCGGAGTCGGTCAGCACGTGCACCACGCCCGAGCGTCGCCCGTGCGGCTCGGGGCCGCCCAGGCGCAGCATGTCGACGTCCTCGCCGGTCACCGAGCGCACGACGTCGGGCCCGGTGACGAAGATGCGTCCCTCGGGTCCCAGGATGACCACGTCGGTGAGCGCCGGGCCGTACGCCGCGCCCCCGGCCGCCGGTCCGAGGACCACCGAGACCTGGGGGATGCGGCCCGAGGCCTGGGTCATCACCTGGAAGATCCTGCCCACGGCGTGCAGGCTCAGGACGCCCTCCGCCAGCCGGGCCCCGCCGGAGTGCCACAGCCCGATGATCGGGACGCGGTCGGTGAGGGCGCGGTGGTAGGCGTCGACCACGACGCGGCACCCGTGGTCGCCCATGGCCCCACCCATGACCGTGGCGTCGGAGCAGAAGGTCACGACCGGCGTGCCCTCGACCGTGCCGACCGCCGCGAGCATGCCCGAGTCGTCATCGGGGGTGATGAGCTCCATCGAGCCCTCGTCGAGCAGCGCCCGCAGCCGGTGCAGGGGGTTGCGCGGGTCCTGCTCGCGGGGGAGCTTCTGGGGCTTGGCCGGGGCGGGGGCGGTGGTCACGTGAGGGTGGTCTCCTGGTCTCAGACGCTGCCGAAGGCGACCGCGACGTTGGCGCCGCCGAAGCCGAACGAGTTGTTGAGCGCCACGATGTCGCCCGCGGGCAGGTCGCGCGCGGTGGTGGCGATGTCGAGGTCGACAGCCGGGTCCTGGTCGTCGAGGTTGATGGTGGGCGGGGACACGCGGTGCTGGAGGGCCAGCACGGTCGCGACCGCCTCCAGGGCGCCGGCGCCGCCGAGCAGGTGCCCGGTCATGGACTTGGTGGAGGTGACCACCACGTCGCTGACGTGGGCGCCGAGGGTGGCGTGGAGCATCAGGCCCTCCGCGATGTCGCCCTGCGGGGTGGAGGTGGCGTGCGCGTTGACGTGCTTGACGTCCGCGGGGTCGACACCGCCCTCGTGCAGGGCCCGGGCGATGGCCCGGGTGCCGCCGCGCCCGCGGGGGTCGGGCTGGGCGATGTCGTGGGCGTCGGCGGTGACGCCGGCGCCGAGGACGATGGCGTAGATCCGGGCACCGCGTGCGAGCGCGTGCTCCTCGGACTCCAGCACCAGGGCGCCCGATCCCTCGCCGAGCACGAAGCCGTCGCGGCCGGTGTCCCAGGGCCGCGAGACCGTCGTGGGGTCGGCGTCGTTCTTCGACAGCGCCATCATGTTCGCGAACGCGGCGATGTTGAGGGGGTGGATGGCGGCCTCGGCGCCCCCGGCGAGCACGACGTCGGCGCGGCCGAGCCTGATCTGGTCCACGGCCAGCGAGATCGCCTCGTTGCCCGAGGCGCACGCCGAGACGGGCGTGCTCGCGAAGGCACGAGCACCGAACGTCAGGCTGATGTTGGCCGCGGGAGCGTTGGGCATCAGCATCGGGACCGCGAGCGGGGAGACCCGGCGCGGCCCCTTCTCGAGCAGCAGGTCGTAGTTGCTGAGCAGCGTCGTGACGCCACCGATCCCGGAGGCGAAGGCGACACCGACGCGGTCGCCGTCGAGGCCCTCCGCGTCGCTCAGACCGGCATCGGCCCAGGCCTCCGTGGCCGCGACCATGGCGAGCTGGGTGGAGCGGTCCCACCGACGGGCCTTGACGCGCTCGAGGACCCCCGCGGGGTCGACCGCTGCCGAGCCGGCGATGCGCACCGGCAGGGTCTCGGCCCAGTCCTGGGTCAGCGGTCGGACGCCGGAACGTCCGTTGACGAGAGCGTCCCAGGTGCTGGGGACGTCCCCTCCGACCGGGGAGGTGACCCCGAGACCGGTGACGACGACTCGCTTCGACGACATGCGTGGGTGTCCTTACGTGGGAGGGCGGAGGCGGGTGCGGGGGTGGAGAGTGGGTCGTCGGCGGCCGCGCAGCGGCCGCCGACGATCAGGCTCAGGCCTGGGCGCGCTCGATGAACGCGACGGCGTCGCCGACGGTCTTGAGGTTCTTGACCTCGTCGTCGGGGATCGAGACCCCGAACTTCTCCTCGGCGGCCACGACGACCTCGACCATCGACAGCGAGTCGACGTCCAGGTCGTCGACGAAGGACTTGTCGAGCTGGACGTCGCTGGTGTCGACGCCGGCGACCTCGTTGACGATCTCGGCGAGGTCGGTGCGGATCTCTTCGGTGGTGGCCATGTGTCGGCTGTCTCCTGTTTCTCGTGGGTGTGCTGCGGCGGGTCGTGCGGGTCGTGCGGGTGGTGCTCGAGCCGGGTGGCTCAGGGCAGGACGACGACCTGGGCGGCGTACGCCAGGCCGGCGCCGAAGGCGATGAGGAGCGCGGTGTCACCGGAACGGGCCTCGCCGTCGGCGATCATCCGGTCCAGGGCCAGCGGGACCGAGGCTGCCGAGGTGTTGCCCTGGTGGACGATGTCGCGGGCGATGGCCACCGTGTCGGGCAGCTTCATGGCGCGCGCCATCGTGTCGGTGATCCGGTTGTTGGCCTGGTGCGGCACGAAGCAGTCGAGGTCCTCGACCCCCAGACCGGCCCGGTCGAGCGCCTCGAGGCCGGTCTTGGCCATCTGGAAGGACGCCCAGCGGAAGACGCTGTTGCCCTGCATCACCAGGTACGGCATCCGGGGCTCGTCGGAGGCCAGCACGTCGCGCCAGTCCTCGCGGGAGCGGATCAGGTCGTACTGCTCGCCGTCGGAGCCCCAGACGACCGGTCCGATGCCGGGCTCCTCGCTCGGGCCCACCACGGCCGCGCCGGCACCGTCGGCGAAGATGAAGGCGGTGCCGCGGTCGGTGGGGTCGGTCTGCTCCGAGAGCCGTTCGGCCCCGACCACCAGCACGTGCCGGGCGCTGCCGCCCCGCACCATGTCGGCGGCCAACGACATGGCGTGGCAGAAGCCGGCGCAGGCGGCGGAGATGTCGAAGGCCGCTGCGTGGTCGGTGCCGAGGTCGTGGGCGACGAGGGTGGCCAGGGCCGGGGTCTGCATGAGGTGGCTGACGGTGGCGACGACGACGACGTCGACCTGCGCGGCCTCGACGCCCGAGCGCTCCAGGGCCTGTCGGCATGCGGCGACCGTCATCATCCGCAGCGTCTCCTCGTCGGTGGCCCAGCGGCGCTCCTCGATGCCGGAGCGCTGGCGGATCCACTCGTCGGTGGAGTCGATGCCCTCGATGACCTCGGAGTTCGGGACCACGCGGGACGGCCGGTAGGCACCGATCCCGAGGATGCGGGCGTGCGGTGCGCCGGTGGAGGCCTGGATCGCGGTCATCAGGCGGCTCCCTCGGGGTGCAGGCGCAGCAGCGGCTGGCCGGGGGAGACGAGGTCGCCGTCCTCGACGAGCCACTCGACCACCTGGCCTCCGTGCGCGGCGGTGACGCTCACGCGGTCGCGGGTGCTGGCGACGTCGCCGACCACCGCGCCGGCGTCGAGGACCGTGCTGGCGGCGGCCTGCTCCGAGCGGTGGAAGGTGCCCTTGCCCGGCGACACCACCATCCGCCACGTCGGGGTGAGGTTCAGCCCGGCGGACTCACCGTGCTTGTCGCAGAAGTCGCGTGCGTCGTCGAGCTGGTCAGGGGTCTTCAGGGCGAAGGTCTCCACGCCCTTGAGGGCACGCTTCGCGATGCCGGTCAGGGTGCCGGCGGGCGGCATCTCGAGGATGCCGGTCACGCCGAGGTCCTCCATGGCCTCGAGGCACAGGTCCCACCGCACCGGGTGCGCGATCTGGCCCACGATGCGCCGCAGGACCTCGCGGCCGTCGTGCACCACCTGCCCGTCGCGGTTGGAGATGACGCGGGTGCGCGGGTCGTGGGTCGAGACCGACCCGGCGAGGGCGCCGAGGTGCGCCACGGCCGGCTCCATGTGCTGGGTGTGGAAGGCGCCGGCGACCGGCAGCGGCACCAGGCGGGCCTTGGTGGGCGCGTCGGCCTGGAAGGCGGCGAGCTGCTCGAGCGTCCCGGCGGCCACGACCTGGCCGGGGCCGTTGTCGTTGGCGGCGGTGAGGTCGTGCTCGGCGATCCGGGCCAGGACCTCCTCGCGGTCGCCGCCCAGCACGGCGGTCATGCCGGTCGGGGTGATGGCGGCGGCGCGGGACATGGCCAGGCCGCGCTCGCGCACCAGCACCATCGCCTGCTCGGCGGTGATGACGCGGGCGCCGGCGGCGGCGCCGATCTCCCCGACGCTGTGGCCGGCGACTGCGCCGATCCGCTCGAAGGCGTCCCCGGGGTGCGGGAAGAGCTGCAGTGCGGCGACCAGACCCGTGGCGACCAGCAGCGGCTGGGCCACCTCGGTCGCCCGGATCGCGTCGGCGTCGGCCCGGGTGCCGTAGTGGACGAGGTCCAGCCCGGCGACCGTGGAGAGCCACTCGAAGCGCCGGGCGAAGGCCGGGTCCTCGAGCCAGGGGGTGAGGAAACCGGGGGACTGGGCTCCCTGACCGGGAGCGACGATGACGAGCACGACTCCACTGTGCCTCAGCCGGTCTCTCCACCCCGGGGTGCTGACGGCCATGATTCGTTCACGAACTTTGTGGGTTTCCCACAAATGTCCCGGACCGGCGACCTATCCGTGGGCGGAGCGTCCGGACTGGCGGCCGAGGACCAGCGCGATCTGCAGCGTGAACGCATCACGACCCACCGTGGGGTCCAGGCCGACGAGATCGCTGACCTGGCGCAACCGGTAGCGCACCGTGTTGGCGTGCACGTACAGGGCGCGGGCCGTGGCCTCGATCGAGGTGCCGGACTCGAAGTACCCGGTCAACGTGTCCGTCAGGGTGCCGCGCGAGCGCAGCAGCGGCACGTAGACCTCCTCGACGAGGTGGCGACGCGCGTGGCCGTCGCCGCCCAGGACCCGCTCGGGGAGCAGCTCATCGGTGCGCACCGGGCGGGGCGCGCCGGGCCACCCGGCCGCGACCCGGTGGGCGGAGACGGCCGCCCGGGCGGAGAGGTGCGCGTCGGCCAGCCCGTCGGCGACCGGTCCCACGACCACCGGACCGTCGCCGAACACGTCCAGGACGTTCTCGGCGGCGGCCCGCGGGTCGTCCACGCCGCCCAGCAGCAGGACCAGGCGGTCACCCTGCACGGCTCCCAGGGCGTCCATGCCCGCGGCGTGCGCCATCCGGCGGGCCTCCTCGAACAGGTCGGTCTCGGTGCGCCGCGCCGGTACGCCGCCCAGCACCACGACCACCCGTCCGCGACCGCGCCAGCCCAGGGCGCTGGCGCGCGAGGCGATCGTCTCGTCGGCCTCGGCCCGCAGCACGGCGTCGACGACGAGCGCCTCCAGGCGGGCGTCCCAGGCGCCGCGGGACTCGGCGGCCCGCGCGTAGACCTGCGCGGTGGCGAAGGCCACCTCGCGGGCGTAGCGCAGCACCGCGCCGTGGACCTGGGCGGCGTCCTCGGGCTCGATGAGCGAGTCCACACTGGTCTCGATGACCTCGATCGTGAGCCGGACCAGGTCGACGGTCTGCTGCAGGCTGATCACGCCGGCCAGTGCACGAGGCGCGGCCCCGAACACCGAGGAGGCCAGGGCGCTCTCGCCGGACGGGATGCTGTCACCGTCCTCGGCGTACCAGCCCACGAAGTGGCGCACGCCGGCCTGCACGATCAGCCCGACCCACGAACGGTGCTCCGCCGCCAGGTCACGGAACCACGGCAGCGTGGTCTCCATGCGCCCCGTGGCCGCGGTGCTCAGCGCGCCCGTCGAGCGCAGGAGCGTCTGGGCGGCGCGGGTGCGCGACGCAGGAGCAGGACCGGCCACGTGGCCAGGTTAGTCGGCGGCGGCCCCGGAGCGGGTCGCCGAAGGTCAAGTTTGGGGCCGATAACCGCGGGAAGCCTTACCTGCAACGAGATTCTGCGACATGGTGACCCGGTCACGATGCTCGCCACGACAGGAGGAACGGTGCCCCCCAGCCGTCATGACGTCCAGTACGCCACCGTGCACGGGCACCGCCGTGCCTACGTCAAGGTGGGCCAGGGCCCCGTCCTGCTGCTCCTGCACGGTCTCGGGTGCGACCACACGACCTGGTCGCCGGTCATCGACGCGCTGGCCCGCCGCTACACCGTCCTCGCTCCCGACCTGCTCGGGCACGGGCTCTCGGACAAGCCGCGCGCCGACTACAGCGTCGGCGGCTACGCGAACGGCATGCGTGACCTGCTCACGGTGCTGGGCGTCGACAAGGTCACCGTCGTGGGGCACAGCTTCGGCGGCGGCATCGCCATGCAGTTCGCCTACCAGTTCCCCGAGCGCACCGAACGGCTCGTCCTGGTCGCGTCCGGTGGCCTGGGCCCCGAGGTCTCGCCGGCCATCCGCGCGATCACCACGCCGGGCTTCCACCAGGCCATGGGGTTGCTCACGCTGCCCGGCGTGCGCCACCTCGGCGTCGCCGGCCTGCGCCGGCTGGCCGCCCTGCCGACGTCCGCGACCCGCGACCTGGGAGAGGTCGCCGACATCTACGACTCCTTCAAGGACCCGCACGCGCGCGCGGCCATCCGGCACGTCGTGAGCGCCGTCGTGGACTGGAAGGGCCAGATCGTCACGATGGCCGACCGGGCCTACCTGACCCAGGCCATGCCGATGTGCGTGGTGTGGGGCCGCAACGACCAGGTCATCCCGGTGCGGCACGCCAACAACGCCGCCGCGCTGGCGCCGGGGGCGCGTGTCGAGGTGATCCCCAACAGCGGCCACTTCCCGCACAAGGACCACCCCGAGCGCTTCGCCAAGATCGTGCACGACTTCGTGCGCCGCACCCAGCCCGCGAGCTACTCGCGCTCCCGCTGGCGTCGACTGCTCGCGCAGGCGCCGACCGGAGCCGTGGCCCCCGCCGCGCCTGCGCTGCAGCTCGCCGAGGCTGCGCCGGGCGCGTGACGCCCGGCGCACGCCTCAGGCGTCGCCGCCCTCCTGCTCGACCCCGCTCACGGCGGTGGGGTCGTCGATGCGGTACTGCTCGAAGGCCTTGACGACCTGGGCGGGGTCGATCTCGCCGGCGTCGGCGAGGGCCTGGAGTGCGCGCACCACGACGGACTCGGCGTCGATGTTGAAGAACCGTCGAGCCGCCGGCCGGGTGTCGGCGAAGCCGAAGCCGTCGGCGCCCAGCACGCAGAAGTCACCGGGCACCCAGCGCGCGATCTGCATCGGCACGGCCGTCATGTAGTCGCTGACCGCGATGAACGGCCCGTCATGGCCCCCGAGCTTGGTGCTGACCCACGGCGTGCGCGGCTCGGCTCCGGGGTTGAGGAGGTTGTGCTCCTCGGCGGCCACGGCCTCGCGGGCCAGCTCGTTCCAGGAGGTCACCGACCACGTGTCGGCCTGCACACCCCACTCCTCGGCGAGCATCTCGCGCGCCCGCTCGACCCAGGGGAAGCCGATGCCGGAGGCCATCAGCTGCACCCGCGGTCCCTCGCCCTCGGCGGTGGAGACCTTGTGCACGCCCTTGAGGATGCCCTCGACGTCGACGTCGTCGGGCTCGCGCGGCTGCGGGGTCGGCTCGTTGTAGACGGTGACGTAGAAGATCACGTTCTCGCCGTCGGGGTGCTGCTCGCTGGAGCCGTACATCCGCTCGAGGCCCGAGCGCATGACGTGCGAGACCTCGTAGGCGAAGGCCGGGTCGTAGTGCACGACGGCCGGGTTGGTGGCCGCCAGCAGCGGCGAGTGGCCGTCGGCGTGCTGGAGGCCCTCCCCGGTCAGGGTGGTGCGACCCGCGGTGGCACCGATGAGGAAGCCCCGGGCCAGCTGGTCGGCCATCGCCCAGATCGCGTCGCCGGTGCGCTGGAACCCGAACATCGAGTAGAACATGTAGAACGGGATCATGTGCTCGCCGTGCGTGGTGTACGACGACCCCGCGGCCGTGGCCGAGGCGATGGCGCCGGCCTCGGAGATGCCCTCGTGGAGCAGCTGACCCTGCTGGGACTCCTTGTAGGCGAGCAGCAGCCTGCGGTCGACCGACTCGTAGAGCTGGCCCGCGGGGTTGTAGACCTTGGCCGACGAGAACATCGAGTCCATGCCGAAGGTGCGGTACTCGTCCGGGGCGATCGGGACGAGGCGCTGGCCGATCTCGGGGTCCTTCATCCAGTCCCGCAGCAACCGCACCACGGCCATCGTGGTGGCGATGGAGTTCTTGCCCGAGCCCTGCTTGAGCTCGGCGTAGACCTTGTCACCGGGCAGCTTGAGGGCCTTGGAGCGGTTGATCCTGCGCGGCACGGCGCCACCGAGGGCGGCGCGACGCTCCATCATGTAGCGGATCTCCGGGGCGTCGGCGCCGGGGTGGAAGAAAGGCGCCGCGCCCGTCTCCTCGTAGGAGCGCTCGAGGTCGCGGTCGGAGATCGGCAGGTAGAGCCGGTCCCGGAACTTCTTGACGTCGGCCTGGGTCAGCTTCTTCATCTGGTGGGTGGCGTTCTTGCCCTCCAGGGCGTCGATCGTCCAGCCCTTCACGGTGTGCGCCAGGATCACGGTCGGCTGGCCGACGTGCTTGGTCGCGGCGTCGAACGCGGCGTACACCTTGCGGTAGTCGTGACCGCCGCGCGGCAGCTTCTGGATCTGGCGGTCGCTCATGTGCTCGACCATCTGGCGCAGGCGCGGGTCGCTGCCGAAGAAGCTGTCGCGGACGTAGCCGCCGTCCTCGACCGAGTAGGTCTGGAAGGCGCCGTCGGGGGTGGTGTTCATCTGGTTGACCAGCACGCCGTCGACGTCGCGGGCGAGCAGGTCGTCCCACTCGCGGCCCCATACGACCTTGATCACGTTCCAGCCGGCACCACGGAACTGGGACTCGAGCTCCTGGATGATCTTGCCGTTGCCGCGCACCGGGCCGTCGAGCTGCTGCAGGTTGCAGTTGATGACCCAGGTCAGGTTGTCGAGCTCCTCGCGGGCGGCGACGCCGATCGCGCCCAGCGACTCGGGCTCGGCCATCTCGCCGTCGCCGAGGAAGGCCCACACGTGCTGCTGCGAGGTGTCCTTGAGCCCGCGGTGGTGCAGGTAGCGGTTGAAGCGGGCCTGGTAGATGGAGTTGATGCCGGTCAGGCCCATCGAGACCGTGGGGAACTCCCAGAAGTCCGGCATCAGGCGCGGGTGCGGGTACGACGGCAGGCCGGCGCCGGCACCGTGCTGGACCTCCTGGCGGAACCGGTAGAGCTGCTGCTCGTCCAGCCGACCCTCGAGGTAGGCGCGGGCGTAGACCCCGGGGGAGCCGTGGCCCTGGATGTAGATCTGGTCGCCGCCGCCGGGGGCGTCCTTGCCCTGGAAGAAGTGGTTGAAGCCGACCTCGTACAGGCTCGCCGAGGACTGGTAGGTGGCGATGTGCCCGCCGACCTCGAGCCCCTTGCGGTTCGCGCTGGAGACCATGACGGCCGCGTTCCAGCGGATGAACGCCCGGATGCGGCGCTCGGTCTCCTCGTCACCGGGGAACCACGGCTCGCGCTCGGGCGGGATGGTGTTGATGTAGTCGGTGCTGCGCAGCGCCGGCACGCCGACCTGGGTCTCGCGTGCGCGCTCCAGCAGCCGCAGCATCACGTAGCGCGCCCGGTCGCGGCCGCGCTCGGCCAGCATCGAGTCGAAGGAGTCGATCCAGTCCTGGGTCTCCTCCGGGTCGATGTCCGGCAGCTGCGTGGGCAGTCCCTCGTGGATGACGGTCCGGGTGCCGCCGACGCGCGTCGGGGAGGTCTCGGCGGACCCGGCGGGGGAGTCCTCGGGGGTGGGCGCCGGTTTACCTGTCACGGTGGAAGAGTCGTCGGTCACGCTTCCATCGTGGCACGCGATTCTGGGAACCGAAATCTACCCGCCGGTATGTCCTGTATGCGGCCGCCGCCGTCCTGCAGGTGGGTCCCCCGGCCCGGTCGGGGCCGCCGGACGGGGACGGGAGAGACGCCTGTGGTCCCGCGGAGGCCCGCGAGAGGTTGCGTCGCTGGGCCAACTCCGCTGGACTGTCCCACGACCTGCGGTGCGGTACCGCGGGCGCGACGGTGACGTGGAGGTCTTAGTGAGCTCGACCGCGGGTGGCGGGTCCACCCAGACAGGCACCCCCTCAGGACCGGCCGAGCGACTCGGCCTGGCCCAGGGGATGGTGGTCCAGGAGCTCGGCTGGGACAACGACACCGATGACACGCTGCGCGTGGCCATCGAGGATGCGATCGACGCCGACATGGTCGACGGCGACTACGGGAACGTGGTCGACGCGGCGCTGCTCTGGTACCGCAACGACGACGGCGACCTGGTCGACGCGCTCGTCGACGCTCTCACCGACCTCGTCGGCGGCGGCGTCATCTGGTTGCTCACCCCGCGCATCGGGCGCCCCGGATCGGTCGACCCCGCTGACATCGCCGAGGCTGCTCCCATCGCCGGACTGGCCCAGACGACCACCGCGACGGTGAGCAAGGACTGGGCCGCCACGCGGCTGGAGACACCCAAGACCCCTGGCTGAGCCCCTCCGCCCGCAGTCCTCCTCCCGGCCCCATGGCTCCTGCCGCCGCCCCGGAACCTCGGCGCCGCGGCGGCGCCCCGTCAGATCGGACGTCCCGTGATCGCCAAGCTCCTCACCGGCGCGGGCACCGCCGGCACCAGTCTCCGGGTGCTGGCCCAGGCCGGCGTGCTGCGGCCGTACCCGCCGACGACCCTGCTGCGCCTGGCCCGGATCCTGCGGGACTGGGGCACCGGGCCCGCCGGGGGCTTCATGTCCATGGCGGCGCGGTCCCCGGCAGCGGTCGGGGTCGTCGACGAGCTCGGCGACCTGACCTGGCGCGAGCTGCACCGACGCTCCAACGCCCTGGCCAGGGCGCTGCGCGAGCAGGGGGTCGGTGAGGGCGACGCGGTCGCGGTGATGTGCCGCAACCACCGCTTCTTCCTCGACGCGACCTGCGCCGGCGCCAAGCTCGGGGCCGACGTCCTCTACCTCAACACCGCCTTCGCGGGCCCGCAGCTCGTCGAGGTGCTCGAGCGCGACCGCCCGGCCGTGGTGGTGCACGACCAGGAGTTCGGACCCCTGCTCGCCGACACCGCCGACGTGCCGCGCATCGTCGCCTGGGTCGACGACGACCGCGACCTGCCTGTCGGCACGCGCACGCTCGAGCAGCTGGTGGCGGGCCACGACGACGCCGACCTCGACCCGCCGGGTCGCCACGGGCGGACCGTCATCCTGACCTCGGGCACCACGGGCACGCCCAAGGGCGCCCCGCGCAGCGAGGCTGGGATCGACGCCGCCGTCGCCCTGCTCTCCGCGATCCCGCTGCGGCACGGGTGGCGCACCCACGTCGCGGCGCCGCTGTTCCACACCTGGGGCTTCGCGCACATGGCCCTGGCGATGCTGCTGGGCTCCACCCTGGTGCTGCGCCGGCGCTTCGACCCCGAGGACACGCTCCGCACGATCGCCGACGAGGGCTGCCAGAGCGTCGTGGTCATCCCGGTGATGCTCCAGCGGATCCTCGCGCTGCCCGTGGACGTCCTCGAGGCCCACGACCTCTCCCACGTCGAGGTCGTCGCCTCGTCCGGCTCGGCGCTCCCCGGAGACCTGGCCCTGACGTGGATGGACCGCTTCGGCGACCACCTGTACTCCACCTACGGCTCCACCGAGGTCGCCTACGCCGCGGTCGCCGGACCCGCCGACCTGCGCGAGGCGCCCTCGACGGCCGGGCGGGCGCCGTACGCGACGGTCCTGAAGGTGCTCGACGAGGCCGGCGACGAGGTCGCGGCGGGACGGTCGGGTCGGATCTTCGTCGGCAACGGCATGCTCTTCGAGGGCTACACCGGCGGTGGGTCCAAGGAGGTCGTCGACGGGTTGATGTGCACCGGTGACGTCGGCCGGCTGGGCGAGGACGGCCGGCTCTACGTCGAGGGTCGCGACGACGACATGATCGTCTCCGGGGGCGAGAACGTCTTCCCGCAGGAGGTCGAGGACTGCATCGCGCGCCACGACGACGTCGTGGAGGTCGCGGCCGTCGGCGTCGACGACGACGACTTCGGCAAGCGGCTGCGCGCCTTCGTGGTCGTGCGCGCCGGCGCGGAGCTGGACCAGGACGGAGTGCAGACCTGGGTCAAGCAGCAGCTGGCCCGCTACAAGGTGCCGCGCGACGTGGTCTTCCTCGACGAGCTGCCCCGCAACGCCACCGGCAAGGTCCTCAAGCGCGAGCTGACGAGCGCCGACCGCCACGACCAGAAGCAGGACGAGGACGCATGACCGAGCACGGCCTGACCCTGGGCGGCCCCGCCCCCGACTTCACGCTGCGCGACCAGTTCGGACAGGACGTGACCCTGTCGTCGTACATCGGCTCCAAGGCCGTCGCGATCCTCTTCTACCCCTTCGCCTTCTCCGGCGTGTGCACCAGCGAGATGGCCGAGGTGCGCGACCGACTCGCCGAGTTCATGACCTTCGACACCGAGGTCCTCGCCATCTCGTGCGACCCGATGTTCTCGCTGCGCGCCTGGGCCGACTCCGACGGCCTGAACTTCCCGCTGCTCTCGGACTTCTGGCCGCACGGCGCGGTGACCCGCGCCTACGACGTCTTCGACGAGTCGCGAGGCGCCCCCCGCCGCTCCTCGTACGTCGTCGACAAGGAGGGGCTGGTGCGCTGGGCGGTGCACAACAACAACCCCGAGGGCCGGGACCTCGACGAGCACCTGGCCCAGCTCACCGCACTGGCCTGAGCCGCCAGGCGGGCCACGGGGCGCCCCTGGGCCGGCCCGGCAAAGCAAAATGCCGGGGCGTTTTCGCGCAAAGTTCTCCCCCTGCGCCGGACCGAGCCGTAACGTACGAGTCGTCGAGCCGCTGGTGACCCGAGACGCCAGCGGCTCGACTCATTTCTGAGCCGGGTGCAGGAGCGTCTAGTCTGTGGCCCGCCCGTGCTCTGCTGCGTCCGGGCGCCGGGCGTATAGCTCAGCGGTAGAGCCCCTCGCTTACAACGAGGTGGTCGGGGGTTCGATCCCCTCTGCGCCCACCCGCTGCTCCCTGCCACGGTCCCGTCGGGTCCGCAGGAACCGGTCCGCTCCCGGACCAATCCGGGACGTCCTCTGCGACGAAGGCACTGTGACCCGCCCCACCAGGGCGGCAACCGCAGTCCCCTTGGAGGGAACCTGATGAGTGAGACCAGCAGGAGAAGCATGATCGCCGCGGCAGGCGTCGGAGCCGCGGCCGTCGGGGCAGCAGCCCTCGTGGGCGGGAGCGCCACCTCGGCGTCCGCCCGGAGCCGCTCGATCAGTGCCCAGGAGCCGCTCGTGGCCTACGTCGAGGACCACCGGTCCGACCGGGTCACCCTGATGATCGGCGAGGACGAGGTGGTCGTGCGCGACCGCGACCTCGTCACCCGGCTCCTCGCGGCCATGGGAGGCAAGTGAGATGTCCTCCCACCGCGAAGCACCTGAGATCTCCAAGGACCCCGTGGCCGACGGCACGGACGTCTACGCGTTCCGGAGTCCCGCCAACCCCGGCAACGTGGTCCTGATCGCCAACTTCATCCCGCTGCAGAAGCCGGACTCCGGTCCCAACTTCTACGAGTTCGGCGACGACGTCCTCTACGAGATCCACGTCTCCAACAAGGGGACCGCGCAGGCCGACGTCACCTACCAGTTCAAGTTCAAGACGAAGGTGCGCAACGACCGCACGTTCCTCTACAACACCGGGCCGATCTCCAAGATCGACGACGAGAACTGGAACCGGCCGCAGAGCTACACGGTCAAGCGGGTCAAGGGCAACGACACGACCACCCTGGGCAGCAACCTGCCGTGCCCGCCGGTCAACGTGGGCAAGCGCTCCACACCGGACTACGCCGCGCTGTCCGCCCAGGCCGTGCACCGGTTGCCGCGCGGTCGCAAGGTCTTCGCCGGCCAGCGCGCCGACGCCTTCTGGGTCGACCTCGGCAGCATCTTCGACCTCGGCGCCCTGCGCCCCTTCAACGAGGCGCACCTGATCCCGATGGGGGCGATGGACGGCATCAACTCGGTGCAGTCGTTCAACGTGCACACGATCGCGATCGAGGTCCCGATCGACGAGCTGACCCGGGACGGCTCCACGCCGTCCGACCCGATGGGCGCCACGTCGACCATCGGGGTGTGGGCCACGGCCAGCCGTCGGACCTCGCGGGTCTTCAACAAGAAGACCGGCACCTACCGCGACTTCGGCAAGTGGCGCCAGGTCTCGCGCCTGGGCAACCCCCTGTTCAACGAGGTCGTCGTGCCGATGGCCGAGAAGGACCTGTGGAACAGCCGCGAGCCCTCGGGCGACAGCAAGTACCAGAAGTA
This sequence comes from Nocardioides dokdonensis FR1436, assembly GCF_001653335.1. Taxonomy (NCBI): domain Bacteria; kingdom Bacillati; phylum Actinomycetota; class Actinomycetes; order Propionibacteriales; family Nocardioidaceae; genus Nocardioides; species Nocardioides dokdonensis. The sequence goes on along the minus strand of NZ_CP015079.1, from coordinate 3,899,329 downwards.
CGTCTACAAGCCGGAGCTCGCCGGGCTGCTGCCGGTGCTCTACCCGGGCGTCTTCCCGAAGCTGGCGGCGTACGACAAGCAGCGCGCCGACCTGCACGCGATCCTGCTCACGGGCATCCCCGAGGGCGTGGTCCCGGGGTTCCAGAACTACACCGGCCCGGTGCCCTCGGACATGCTGCGCCTCAACGTGGCCATCCCGCCCAGCGACAAGCCCAACCCGCTGGGCCTCGTGGGCGGTGACCCGGCCGGGTTCCCCAACGGTCGCCGGCTCGAGGACAACGTCACCACGATCGAGCTCCGGGCCATCGCCGGCCTGACCATCCCGCTCGTCGATCCCTCCTACACACCTGACGACGCCGCGGCCGCGGTGGAGGACGGCTCGGAGTACACCAACTCGCCGCTGCTCGGCGAGTTCCCCTATCTCGGTCTCCCCGGTGGCGGGTACCAGACCGAGCCCGGCACGACGCAGGCGTCGTGACGGGGGTCGCGACCGTGCCGGGGAGCGGCCCCGTGGACCAGGACGGGGGCGTCCTGCCGCACCACCTGCAGGCGAACCTGGACGAGAACCCCTGGGCCGGCCAAGGATCGGTGCTGCTCGACATCGGGGGCGACGTGGGGGCCCTCGTCGTCGACATGCCGATCGCACTGGTCGGCCACGAGGTCGAGATCGACCCCGCGGACGGTCGCGACCACCCCCCGCACCAGCACAGCCACGAGCACAGCCACGAGCACGGGCACGGGCACGGCCACCCGCACCGGGCGCACGTCGCGGTCGTACCGCGACGCACCCCGGGCGGCACCCGGCCCTCGGTCGTCTTCCCCGACCTGGTCGAGGGCGGCTACCGGCTCTACCACCCGGGCACCGAGGACGTGGCCCTCACGGTCCAGGTCCGCGGTGGGGAGGTCACCTCGGCCACCTGGCCCACCTGAGGCACCGGGGCCCGGCGGAACCCGACCCGCCGGGCCCCTCCCGCAGACGCCCCGTCGTGGGTACGGTGCTGGTGCGGGCGCTCGAGGGGCCCTCGCGGCGAGGAGGGCTCCATGACGCAGGCACCGTCCGGGTCGGTGGTGCACAGGCTCGAGGGCCGGCACGTCCTGCTGACCGGGGTGACCGGCTTCGTGGGTGAGGCCCTGCTGCACCTGCTGCTCAGCGAGGTGCCGGGAGTCGTCGTGAGCGTCCTGGTGCGCCCCAAGGGAGCGACCAGGGGCAGCGCCCGCGTCGCGAAGCTGTTGGAGAAGCCGATCTTCGCCGAGGCCGTCGAGGCGGCCGGCGGCGTCGAGGCACTGCTCCAGACGCGGGTGCCGGTGGTCGAGGGCGACCTCACGGACGTCCCTGCGCTGCCGGGAGACCTCGACGCCGTGGTGCACTGCGCCGGGGACGTCAGCTTCGACCCGCCGGTCGACGAGGCCTTCCGGACCAACGTCGTCGGTACGCGTGACCTCCTCGCCCGGGTCGCGGAGGCCGGTCACGCCGGAGGGCGCGAGATCCACTACCTGCACGTCTCGACGGCCTACGTCGCCGGCCGGCGCCGCGGACACGTGCCCGAGGCGCCCGTGGACCACCAGGTCGATCTCGAGGCCGAGCTGTCCTGGGGGCTGGGCCAGCGCCGTGAGATCGAGCACCGCAGCCGCAGCGCCGACGTGCTGGAGGCCGAGCGCCGCAAGGCGGAGAGGGCGCACTCGAGGGCCGGGCTGCTCAACGCCGCCGCTGCCACCGAGCGGGGCCGCCAGGACTGGGTCGAGCAGGAGCTCGTGCGGGTGGGCACCGAACGTGCGCGCAGCCTGGGCTGGACCGACTGCTACACCTTCACCAAGGCCATGGGCGAGCGGGTCGTCGAGGCGCACGCCGCGGCCGGTCACCGCGTCTCGATCGTGCGCCCGAGCATCATCGAGTCCGCCCTGGTCCGCCCCCACCCGGGCTGGATCGAGGGCTTCAAGATGGCGGAGCCGCTGATCCTGGCCTACGGCCGCGGCGAGCTGCCGGAGTTCCCCGCGGCGGGCGACACCATCGTCGACATCGTCCCGGTCGACCACGTGGTGGCCGCGATCGTCGCGATCCTGGCCCACCCGCCGGAGCCCGGCGCAGCGGCGTACTTCCACATCAGCTCGGGGGACCGCAACCCGCTGAGCTTCCACGAGCTGTACGACCACGTGCGCGGCTACTTCGACGAGCACCCCTTCGAGGCGGGTGAGCGCGGCGCGGCCCGGCTGCCCGACTGGCGCTTCCCCGGGGCCGCCTCGGTGGAACGGCTGCTGGTGACCAGCGAGCGTGCCTTCAAGGTCGCCGACTACGTCGTCGAGCGCGTCCCGCGCAGCGACCGCACCCGCGAGCTGGCCCGCAAGCTCGACCGTCAGGGGCGGCGCCTGGAGTTCCTGCGGCGCTACCTCACGCTGTACCAGGAGTATGCCCAGGCGGAGCTGCGGTTCTCCGACGACCACACCTCGGCGCTGCGCGGCCGGCTCTCGCCCGAGGACCAGCGCACCTTCGCCTTCGACACCGCGGCGGTCGACTGGCGGGTCTACCTGCGCGACATCCACTGCCCGGCGGTCACTGCGCCGGTGCGCCGGCTCGACGAGCTGCGCACCCGTCGCCGGGCCGCCGGCCCCGGCCGCACCGCGGGCGGGTCGCGGCTGCGGGACCTCGGGACGAGCGAGGGGAGCGAGGTCGCCGCGTTCTTCGACATGGACGGCACCCTGCTGTCGTCGAACGTGATCGAGACCTACCTGTGGATGCGGCTGCAGGAGCTCGAGGGCGGCGACCGGTTCGTGGAGCTGGCCCGGGTGGCGGCCCGGGTGCCCGCGCTGGTGCGCGCGGAGCGGCGCGACCGGGGCGCCTTCCTCAGGGCGGTCTACCGCGAGTACGCCGGTGCGCGGCTCGCCGACCTCGACGCCGTGGCCGACGAGCTGCTGACCGACCACGTGCTCTCGCGCCTCGCCCCGGCCGCCGTACGACGCATCCGTGAGCACCGGCGCGCCGGCCACCGCACGGTGCTCATCACCGGCGCGGTGCGTCCGCTCACCCGGCCGCTGGCGCCGCTCTTCGACCACATCGAGGCCGCGGACCTGGCCACCGACCACGACGGGGTGTGCACCGGCCACCTGGCCGGCTCACCGGTGGTGGGGGAGTCCCGGGCGGCGTTCATGCGCGACTGGGCCGCCCGCAACGGCATCGACCTGTCGCTCTCCTACGCCTACGCCGACTCCCACTCCGACCTGCCGCTGCTGGCCGCGGCGGGCCACCCGGTGGCGGTGCGTCCCGACGTGGCGCTGTTCCGCCACGCCCGCAAGAACCACTGGACCATCGTCGACTGGGCCAGCGCGGCCTCGGCGAGCCGCGGGCTGGACCCCGCCGGGATGCGCCGATGATCCTCGCCCTCGAGATGTTCCGCTCGCTGCCCCGCACCGTCGCGGGCCGCGCGGTGGGGGCGCGGGTGCCGGGGCTGCTCTCGGGCTTCGCGGCCCCGCTGCGCTTGGTCACCCTCGACGCGCCGGTCGTGCAGCGCCCCGGGTGGGCGCGGCTGCGGACCCGCCTCTCCGGCATCTGCGGCTCCGACCTGGGGATGCTCTCGGGACGCACCAGCCTCTACTTCTCCGCGGTCGTGTCGCTGCCGTTCGTGCCCGGCCACGAGGTGGTCGCCGACCTCGTCGAGGACTGCGAGGACCTTCCGGCGGGCACCCGGGTGGTCGTGGATCCGGTGCTGACCTGCGCCGCCCGCGGCATCGAGCCCTGCGCGGACTGCGCGCGCGGAGCCACCAACCGCTGCTCACGGATCACGGTCGGCGACGTGTCCGCGGGCCTGCAGACGGGCTTCTGCCACGACACAGGTGGCGGGTGGGGCCAACAGCTGACGGCGCACCGCAGCCAGCTGCACCCCGTCCCGGGCGGGCTCACCGACGAGCAGGCCCTGCTCGTCGAGCCGGTGGCCTGCGCGGTGCACACCGCCCTGCGTGCCGGGGTCTCAGCGGGTGACCGCGTGCTGGTCAGCGGCGCGGGGGCCGTCGGCCTGTTCGCCACCCTGGCCCTGCGCCGCCTGACCCCGGCCGCCGAGATCGTGGTCGTCGCCAAGCACCAGCACCAGCGCGACCTGGCGCTCGCGCTGGGCGCCAGCGACGTCGTGGCTCCGGGCGAGGCGCTGCGGCGGGTCCGACGCTCGACCGGTGCCTTCCAGCTGCGGCCCGAGCTGTCCTCGCCGTACCTGCTCGGCGGGGTCGACGTCGCCGTCGACGCCGTCGGCAGCAGGCGGTCGCTGGAGACGGCGCTGCACGCGACCCGGGCCGGGGGCCGGGTGGTGCTCTCGGGGATGCCGGCCGCGGCCGACCTCTCGGCCGCGTGGTTCCGCGAGCTCGACGTGGTCGGCAGCTACGCCTCGGCGCAGACGGAGCCCGGCGGGCGCAGCGCCTTCGACCTCGCCCTCGACCTGGTCGGCGATCCCGCCCTCGCCGCCGTCGCGGCGGGCGTGGCCGCCTACCCCCTGCACCGCTGGCGCGAGGCGCTCGACCATGCGCACTCGACCGGACGCCTCGGCACCGTGAAGGTGGCCTTCGACCCCAGGAGAACGCAATGAGGAGGTCCCCGTGACCCGTCCCGGACTCGTCCTCGAGGTCGACGACCGCACCCCGCCGCTGGTGGTCCACGAGGGCCTCGGCTTCCGCCTCGAGGACTTCCCGCTCGGGACCCGGGTGATCTACCCGCCCGAGTCGCTGCCGGCGATCCGCGACGTCGAGGCCGCGATCCGGGACGCGCTGCTGCACCCCGTCGACAGCGACCCGCTGCCCGAGCGGCTCTTCGCCGGGATGCGGCTGACGATCGCCTTCGACGACGTGTCGCTGCCGCTGCCGAGCATGCGGCGACCCGACATCCGCCAACGCGTCATCGAGCAGGTGCTGACGATGGCGGCCGAGGCCGGGGTCGACGACGTCGAGATCATCGCGGCCAACGCGCTGCACCGGCGGATGACGCCCGCCGAGCTGGAGCACATCGTCGGGGAGCGGGTCTTCCGGTCCTTCCACCCCCAGGGCAGGCTCTACAACTTCGACGCCGAGGACCGCGACGCACTGGCCCACCTCGGCACCACCGAGCTGGGCGAGGACATCGAGATCAGCAAGCGGGCCGCGGAGTCCGACCTGCTGGTCTACGTCAACGTCAACCTCGTGGCCATGGACGGCGGGCACAAGTCGGTCGGGATCGGCCTGGCCTCCTACAAGAGCCTGCGCCACCACCACAACGCCCACACCATGGTGGCGTCACGCTCGTTCATGGACCACGAGAGGTCCGCGATGCACCACTCGGCCTGGCGCATCGGCCGTGTCATCAAGGACACCGTGAACGTCTTCCAGGTCGAGACCACGCTCAACAACGACGTGTTCCCCGCGCCCTACGAGTTCCTGATGAAGCGCGAGTGGGAGTGGTCGGTGCGCGACCAGGCGTCCATGCTCGCCGTGCGCCGGGGTCTGGCGCTGGCGCCGCAGAAGCTGCGCCACAAGCTCTTCCACGACCTGCGCGCGCCCTACGGGCTGACGGGCATCGCGGCAGGGGAGGTCGAGGCGGTGCACGAGCGGACGCTGGAGCGGGTGCACCGCCAGCAGAAGGTCGAGGTGCAGGGCGCCTCCGACGTGCTGGTGCTGGGGGTGCCCTACCTGGGGCCCTACAACGTCAACAGCTCGATGAACCCGATCCTGGCCACCTGCATGGGACTGGGCTACTACTTCAACTCCTACCTCAACCACCCCCTCGTGCGTCGCGGCGGCGCGGTGATCCTCTACCACCCGCTCGACGAGGGGTTCAACCAGCTGCACCACCCGTCGTACGTCGACTTCTACGAGGAGGTGCTGGCCGAGACCACCGACCCGGCCGTGATCGGGGCGACCTACGAGCGCCAGTTCGCCGAGGACCCGTGGTACCGCCACCTGTACCGCACCTCGCACGCCTACCACGGAGTCCACCCGTTCTACATGTGGTACTGGGCGGCGCACGCGATGGACCACGTCGGCGACGTCATCTGGGTCGGCGGTGACCGGCGGGTGGCCGCGCGGCTCGGGTTCCGGGCGGCCAGCACGCTGGCCGACGCGCTCGAGATGGCGTCCGGCAGCGTCGGCACCAGCCCCTCGATCACCTACCTGCACAACCCGCCGCACCTGCTGGCGGACGTGCGGGTCTGAGAGGGGACCGGCCATGGGATTCGTGCGCGAGGGCGTCGACGACGTACGCCGCACGGCACGCGGCTGGCGCTGGGGCAGGCGCTCGCAGGTGCCGCGCTCGGCCGAGCCGTCGACGGTGCCGGCCCGCGCGCAGGTGTTCGGCTCGGACTGGGCCCGGCGTCGGCCGGCGGTGGCGGCGCGCGAGGTCGCCCAGAAGGTCGGTCTCGCACCGGTCTTCCGCTCCCAGGTCCGCACCCGCGTCGAGGGGCTCGACGTGCTGGCGCGCACGCCGGGCCCGGTGATCTTCGTGGCCAACCACGCCTCCCACCTCGACACCCCGCTGCTGCTGCTCTCGCTGCCGGACGAGTGGCGCCGGCGCACCGCGGTGGCGGCGGCGGCGGACTACTTCTTCGACACCTGGTGGCGCGCGGTGGGCTCCTCGCTGCTCTTCAACACCTTCCCGATCGACCGGCGGGGCGGATCGATGTCCGCGACGCCGGGGGAGGTGCTCGCCGACGGCTGGAGCCTGGTGATCTTCCCCGAGGGCACCCGCTCGAAGGACGGGTGGGCGAGCACGTTCCGGATGGGCGCGGCCTACCTGTCGCACACCCACGACGTGCCGGTGGTCCCCGTCGCCCACCGGGGCACCTTCGCGGCGATGCCCCGGGGGGCCGGGTGGCCGGGCAAGGACGCCGGCGCCCGCCGTCCCCTCACGGTGCGGTTCGGCGAGCCGCTGCGCGCGGCCGAGGGCGAGTCGGTGCGCGAGTTCGCACCCCGCATCCGCGAGGCCGTGGCGGCGCTGCTCGACGAGGACGAGACGACCTGGTGGGAGGCGCAGCAGCGGCGGGCGGCGGGCGCCACGCCGGACCCGTCGGGGCCCGACGTCGCGACGTGGCGCCGGGTGTGGGCGCAGACCGAGTCGCCGGTGGTCGAGCCGCTCACCGGGCGCCGGGTGCGGGTCTGGCGGCGCTGAGCCGCGCCCGCCGACCCGTCCGGATCAGCCCAGCAGCTGCTCGCCGAGCCACGAGCCCTGCTCGAAGCCCGGGAGCACGGCGAACGCGGCCGAGCCGACGGTGGTGGTCCACTCGTTGAGCCGGTCGGCCTCGTCGAGCGAGCGCTGGACCGGCACGAACTGGTCGAGCAGGTCGGCCTGGTAGGCCAGGAACACCAGGCCGCTCTCCACCCGCACCCCGTCCCGGGTCTCGACCTCCCGGGTGTAGTTCACGCCCTTGCGGAACATCCGCCGGCCGCCGTTGAGGCTGGGGTGCGCGCGCCGCGAGTGCGCGTCGCGCGGCACCACCAGACGTCCCTGCGCCCGGGCGGCGAGGTCGAGGTCGTCGATCTCCATCCCGCCGGTGAGGGGCGCACCGTCCCCGAGCCGACGCCCGACCGAGCGTTCCTGCTCGTCGCGGGTCAGCTCCTCCCAGGTGTCGAGGTCCATCCGGATCCGGCGCACCGCCAGGGTGCTGCCGCCCGCCCAGGGGCCCTCCCGGACCCACACCGTCGAGTCGAACAGCGGTGTGCCGGGGCGGGGGTTGCCGGATCCGTCGACCTGCCCGAAGTGGTTGCGACCCGTCTGCGGGCGCCCGGCGGGGTCGGTCGGGCTCCACGACCCGACCTGGCGCCACCGCAGCCGCGCGAACGGCCGGGCGTCGGCGACCATGCGGCGCACGGCGTGGGCGACGGTGGTGCCGTCGCGTCCGGCGACCACGACGAGCAGGTCGCCCCCGCTCCAGCGGTCCTGCAGCCGGTCGCGACGCATCACCGGGATGGCGGCGAAGCCCGTCGGACCCGGACCGAGGAGGCCCGGACGGCAGGCTCCGGGTCCGGCCCCGACGGTGATGGTCAGGTCGGCGGCCGGCTGGGAGAGCCAGGGCGCGGGGTCCCCGGGTGCGCCCCGGCCGGCGGTGAGCGCCTCCACGTCACCGGTCCACAACCGCATCAGTCGCCCGAGGCTCTCGCGGTCGACGTCGGGCAGCAGGTCGAGCGCGACCAGCTCGGTGACCTCGGTGGGCGCCGTGGCCACGCCGGCCTGGTGGGCGCCCCAGGGCTCGATGGTGCGCCCCGGGGCGGGCGGCGCGGAGGCCGCGGGCGGGTCGTTCCCGGCGTCGGCGGCCAGCACCACCCCGGCCCCCAGGCCGGCACCGGCGACGGCGCCGGCACCGGTCGTGCCGACGTAGCCCAGCAGGCGGCGTCGGCTGACGTGAGGCGTCCCGGTCACGAGTGCGCGCCGTCCTCGCTGTCCTCGTCGTGGCCGTGCTCACCGGTGCCGGGGGCGTGGTAGTGCCCCTCCTCCTCGGTGAACTCCTTGACGGGGACGGTCAGGTCCTGGGTGCTGCCGTCGGAGAACTCGAGGGTGAGGTCGACCTCGTCGCCGGGGGCCAGGTCCTCGCGCAGGTCCATCAGCATGACGTGGTAGCCGCCGGGCTCCAGGACCTTGCCGCGCCCGGCCTCGACCACCAGCCCGTCGGTCATGGCCTGCATCGCCATCGCGCCGTCGACCATGCTCATCTCGTGCAGCTCGGCGGTGCCGGCGACGTCGGTGCTCGCACCGGTGAGGCTGACGTCCTCGTCGCCCCGGTTGTCGATGGTCATGAAGGCCGCGGACATCGAGGTGTCCTCGGCGCCCGCGGTGGCGCGCACCCAGGCGTCGCCGATCGTGATCTCGGCGCCCGATGCGGCAACGGTCGACGAGTCGTCCCGGGTCTCCTGGGCGCTCTCGGCGTCCTCCCCGCCGCAGGCGGCCAGGCCGGCGCCGAGCGCGAGGGCGAGAGCGGCAGCGGGCACGAGACGGCGGGCGCGACGGATGCGGGTGGGGGTGCTCATGGGTGTCTCCTCAGGGGTACGTCGTGGTGGCGCGCAGCAGCGCGCGGGCGCCGGGGCCGGACGGCCGGGCGCAGGGGTCAGGCGGCGAGGAGCGCCGGCGGACCGCGACGTACGACGAGACGGTGGGGCAGGGTGTCGGGCAGCGGCAGGCGGACGGGCACGGGCACCGGCAGGCGGCGGGCGGCGTCGAGGGCCCCCAGGACGGAGACCCGGACCCGCACGAGGGCGCCGGCCACGACGAGCGCGATCCGGACCCGCACCCCGGCCAGCAGGACGAGGTGCCACAGCGCGGACTCGCCGACGGCCAGCCACAGGCCCAGCGCGACCGCGCCGAGGGTGTGGGCCACCAGCATCAGGGGCCCCTGCGCGACGGTGTGCTCGACCAGGTGGCTCACGGTGGTGCCCAGCCCGTCCGTGGGGACACCCGCGTCGACGGCCCGGCCGCCCGCGGCGGAGGCGGTCTCGAAGTGGTCGGCCAACGAGCCGACCCGGCGACCACCGCTCTCGGAGGCGACCTGCAGGGCCGGTCCGCCGGCGGCCGACGCCACGGGGCCGGCCGCGGAGCCGGTGTGACCGGCGGTCGCGGAGAGGACGAGGTGGGTCAGGGCCTGGCCGCCGACGACGAGGGTGACCAGTCGGACCGCGGTGGCGCGACTGCGCAGGAACAGGGCTGCGGCGGCGAGGCACACCACCAGCAGCAGCACGAGCACCGGGGGAGGCGGCAGCAGGCCGTCAGCGGCGACGTGCGAGACGGTCCCGGAGGTCAGGACGACGAGGCCGAGGACCGCCGCGCGCGCCCACACGAACGCGCTCGTGGGGCGGGACAGGTGCTCCGCGCTCGCGATGTCGGCCTCCGGTGCTGTCCGGCGTGGTGGGTGCCCGGGACTCCGGCTCGGGCGGGGCCAGGGTACAGCCGGGCCCGACCGGGACCGCTCGTCGCCGCGTCGGTGCCGCTCGGCGACCGGGACGGCACGACGTACGGGCGGGCCGTGGGCGGTGCCTACAGTGGTGCTCGTCACGCGACCGCTTGGAGGAGCCATGTTCGTCCCGCTCAGCATCACCGACTTCATCGACCGAGCCGTGCAGGTCTACGGCGACCGGATCGGCGTGGTCGACGAGCCGGCCCAGCCGGCGACGCCGCTGGGCAGCAAGGGGCAGCTGACCTATCGCGAGATGGCCGACCTGGCTGCGCGCCAGGCCGCCCGCCTCGACGAGCTCGGCATCGGGGTGGGGGAGCGGGTGGCGGTGGTCAGCCACAACAGCGCCCGGCTGCTCACCTCGTTCTTCGGCGTGGCCGGCTACGGCCGGGTGCTGGTGCCGGTGAACTTCCGGCTGCGCCCCGACGAGGTCCAGTACATCGTCGACCACTCGGGTGCGCGGGTGCTGATCGTCGACCCCGAGATCGACGAGGAGCTGCGCGACGTCACCGCCGAGCACCGCTTCGTCATCGGCGACGACAGCCTCCTCTACGCCCCCGAGGGCAGCGTCCCGGAGCCCTGGGAGCCCGACGAGAACGCCACCGCCACGATCAACTACACCTCCGGGACCACCGCGCGACCCAAGGGCGTGCAGATCACGCACCGCAACATCTGGACCAACGCCGTCACCTTCGGCATGCACGCGGGCGTCAGCGACCGCGACGTCTACCTGCACACGCTGCCGATGTTCCACGCCAACGGGTGGGGCTGGCCGTTCATCGCCACCCAGGCCGGTGCCCAGCACGTGGTGATCCGCAAGATCGACGGTGCCGAGATCCTGCGTCGCGTCGAGGAGCACGGTGTGACCGTCCTGTGCGCGGCCCCGGCGGTCGCCGCCGCGGTGCTCGAGGCGGCCCAGGACTGGGAGGGCCCGATCCCCGGGCGTGACCGGGTGCGGATCATCATGGCCGGCGCACCGCCGCCGACGAAGACCGTCGCGCGCGTGGAGGAGGAGCTGGGGTGGGAGTTCATCCAGATCTACGGGCTCACCGAGACCTCGCCGCTGCTGACCATCAACCGCACCCGCGCCGAGTGGGACCACCTCGACGCCGAGGCGCGGGCCGCCAGGCTGACCCGCGCCGGCGCGCCGGCGCTGGGGGTCCGCCTCGCGATCTCGGAGGACCCGGAGAACGAGGGTGAGGTGCTGGCGCGCTCCAACGTGTGCCTCGAGGGCTACTGGGAGCAGCCGGGGGAGACCGAGCGCTGCCTGGCCGACGGCTGGTTCCACACCGGTGACGGCGGCTGGATCGGGGAGGACGGCTACCTCACGATCAGCGACCGGAAGAAGGACGTGATCATCACCGGCGGCGAGAACGTCTCCTCGATCGAGGTCGAGGACGTCCTCTTCTCCCACCCGGCCGTCGAGGAGGTCGCGGTCATCGGGGTGCCCAGCGAGAAGTGGGGCGAGACGATCAAGGCCCTCGTGGTGCTCTCGAAGGACGCCGAGGCCACCGAGGCCGAGCTGATCGCCTGGTGCAAGGAGCGTGCCGCCGGCTACAAGGCCCCGACCTCGATCGAGATCCGCGACGAGCTGGCCCGCACCGCCACCGGCAAGCTGCAGAAGTTCAAGCTGCGCGCGCCGTACTGGGAGGACCAGGGTCGCCAGGTCAACTGACCCGCGACCCGGCCCAGATGTCACCGCGACCCGGCTCGAATGTCGCTATGAGACGGCGCAGACATCCCGTCGAGGTGGCACGGGACATCCGGGCCGACTGGGTGGGACATCTGGGCCGGGTCGGCGGGAGATCCGGGCCGGGTCAGGAGGGGCGGACGTCCAGGACGACCTCGAACTCCAGCAGGTCCGCGCCGCTGGCGACGGGCTTGGCCCGCTCGCCGGCGTGGGCGGCCTGGGCGCCGCCGTCGCGCCAGGCGGCGAAGGACTCCTCGTCCTCCCAGTGCGTCACCACGAAGTAGCGGTCCTCGCCGGCCGTGGGGCGCAGCAGCTGGAACCCCAGGAAGCCGGGGGAGCCCTCGACGGCGCCGGCGCGGGCGGCGAAGCGCTTCTCGAGCTCGGGGCCGGCCTGGGGCGGGACGGAGATGGCGTTGATCTTCACGACGGGCATGGCGCCAGCCTAGGGGGCGGCGCCGATAGCCTCCCGGCATGGACGCGACCACCGGGACCAGTGCGCACACCGAGATCACGCTGAAGGACGTCGTCGACCTGGTGCACGGGTGGTACCCGCCCGGCACCGCCGACTCCTGGGACCGCGTCGGGCTCGTCCACGGCGACCTCGCCCAGCCGGTACGCCGCATCCTCCTGGCCGTCGACCCGACCCCGTCGGTGGCGCAGGAGGCCGCGGAGTGGGGCGCGGACCTGCTGATCGTGCACCACCCGCTGTTCCTCAAGGGCGTGCACGGCTTCACCACCGAGACCCCCAAGGGCCGCACCCTGCACACGCTGGCCCGGGCCGGGTGCGCCCTGCTGGCCGCCCACACCAACGCCGACCAGGCCGTGGGCGGGGTGTCGGAGTCGCTGGCGCTGGCCCTGGGCCTGGAGGACCTGCGCCCGATCGTGCCGGCCGAGCGGCCGCCGCTGGACAAGCTCACGGTGCTGGTGCCGGTCGAGGACGCCGACCGGGTGCGCGCCGCGCTCGCCGACGCGGGAGCCGGCCGTCTCGGCGACTACGAGGCGGCCTCCTTCACCGTGGAGGGGCACGGACGCTTCCGCCCGATGCGGGGCGCCTCCCCGGCCATCGGCACGGTCGGGGAGCACGAGCGGGTCGACGAGGCGCGGATCGAGGTGGTGCTCCCGGCCTCGCGGCGCGCGGACGTGGTGCGCGCGATGCTGGCGGTGCACCCGTACGAGGAGCCGGCGTACGACGTCGTCCAGGTCGCCGACCCGGGGATCTCCATGACGGGGACCGGCCGGACCGGTGTCGTGGCTGGAGGCGTCACGACCCTCGCGGACCTCGCCGCCCGGGTCGCCGAGGTGCTGCCCCCGACCGCCCACGGGGTGCGGGTCGCGGGCGACCCGGACCGGGAGGTGCGCCGGGTCGCGGTGTGCGGCGGCGCCGGCGACTTCCTGCTCGACACCGTGCTGCAGGGCGACGCGGACGTCTACCTCACCAGCGACCTGCGCCACCACCCCGCGTCGGAGTTCCTGGAGCACGGAGGGCCGGCGCTGGTGGACGTGGCGCACTGGGCGGCGGAGTGGACCTGGCTGCCTGCGCTCGAAGCGCGACTCCGGGCCGCGCTGGTCACCGACCGGGGCGCTACGGTGGAGGCCCGCGTGAGCACCCGTTGCACCGATCCGTGGACCTTCCGAACCGGCGGCGACGTGCCGCACCCAGATGCCAGGAGAGACCACTGAAAGCCGACGCGACCGCCCAGGTCACCCTGCTCGACGTCCAGGAGCTCGACTCCCGGGCCGACCAGCTGCGCCACCAGCGCCGCAGCCTGCCCGAGATCGCCCAGATCGAGGAGCTGCAGGCCACCCGCACCGACCTCGAGGACCAGGCCCGCGACGCGCGCATCGTCGCCGACGACCTGAGCGCGGAGCAGAAGAAGGTCGACGCTGACGTCGAGCAGGTCAAGGCCCGCCGCGCCCGCGACCGGCACCGCATGGACACCGGCCAGGTCGGCAACCCCAAGGACCTGGAGCGCCTCGGCCACGAGCTGGAGTCCCTCGAGCGGCGGATCACCAGCCTCGAGGACGACGAGCTCGAGGTCATGGAGCGCCTCGAGGAGGTCCAGTCGACCTTGGACTCCCTCGCCAAGATCATCGAGCAGACCGACGCCGAGCTCGGAGAGCTCCTCGCCGCGCGCGACGAGAAGGTCGCCAAGATCGACGTCGAGCTCGCCGAGGTCGAGGCCCAGCGCGAGCCCGCTATCGAGGGTCTGCCCGAGGACCTGCTCGCCCTCTACGAGAAGCTGCGCGCCGCCAAGGGCGGGGTGGGTGCGGCGAAGCTGCACCAGCGGCGCTGCACCGGCTGCCAGCTCGGCATCGACAACGCGGAGCTCGCGGTCATCCGGGTGGCGCCCGCCGACCTCGTCGTCCGCTGTGAGGAGTGCAGCCGCATCCTCGTGCGCACCGCAGAGTCGGGCCTGTGACGCGGCGCGTCGTCGTCGAGGCCGACGGCGGCTCGCGCGGCAACCCCGGCCCGGCGGCGTACGGCGCCGTGCTCAAGGACGCCGCGACCGACGAGGTGATCGCCGAGGACGCCCGCACCATCGGGGTCGCCAGCAACAACGTGGCGGAGTACTCCGGGCTGGTGGCCGGGCTGCGCCTGGCCGTCGACCACGCCCCCGGCGCGTGGGTCGAGGTCCGGATGGACTCCAAGCTCGTGGTCGAGCAGATGTCGGGACGCTGGCGGATCAAGCACCCGGACATGCAGGCCCTGGCGGCCGAGGCCGGCGAGGTGGCTCCGCAGGGCACGACGTACACCTGGATGCCGCGCGCCCGCAACGCGCACGCCGACCGGCTCGCCAACGAGGCGCTCGACGGGGTGCGCGAGGGCGTGGTCGTCGCCGGCGCCGCACCGCTGCCTCCCGAGGAGCGCACCGACCGGACCCCCGACGAGGAGTCGCTGATCGAGGAGATCGAGTCGCCCGGGGCCACCCGCGGCGACGCGCCCCGCGACCAGGCGGGGCACCGCGGCTGGACCGGCCCCTCGGCCGCCCCGACCACGCTGGTGCTCGTGCGCCACGGGGTCACCCGGCACACCGCCGCCAAGCGGTTCTCGGGCGGGCTCGGCGGCGACGACCCGGCCCTCAGCGAGGAGGGGCTGGCGCAGGCCCGCGACACCGCCGACTGGCTGGCCGGCCTGGGTGAGCGCGTCGACGCCGTCGTCTCCTCGCCCGTGCGCCGCACCCGCGAGACCGCCGAGGTGGTCGCGGCCCGGCTGGAGCGTCCCGTGGCGATCGAGGCCGGGTTCGCGGAGATGGAGTTCGGCGAGTGGGACGGGCTGACCTTCACCGAGGTCGCCGAGCGCGACCGGGCGGGTCTGGACGCGTGGCTGGCGTCGATGGACACCGCGCCTCCGGGCGGCGAGTCGTTCCGCACCGTGCAGAAGCGGGTGCTGGCAGGGCTCGACCGGGTGCTGAGCGAGCACGCGGGTCGCACCGTGGTCGTGGTCAGCCACGTCACGCCCATCAAGACCCTCGTCGCCCACGCCCTGGACGCCCCGCTGGACGCGGTCTACCGCATGGAGCTGTCGCCGGCGTCGGTGACGGTCCTGTCGTTCTACTCCTCGGACCAGGCGGACGGCGCGCCCCGTGGCTCGATGCGGCTCTACAACGCACTTCCGCCCGGTGACCGCGCCACCCTGGAGCCCGGGCGCTGGTAGCAGTGCCGCCCGGTCCTCACGCCGTCTGGTGGACGGTGCGGCCCGCGACCACCGTGCGCAGCAGCCGGGGGAGGGCGGCGCCGGGATCGAGCACCGGGATCCCGTCGGCGTCCAGGCCGGCCGGGGTCTCCCAGACGGCGAGGTCGGCCACCCAGCCGGGCGCGAGCCGGCCGCGCCGGCCCTGACGCGCCGCTGCCCACCCGCCGTGGGTGTGCGCGGCCAGTGCCACGCGCGGGCTCAGTCCCTGATGAGACACGTGGTGGTGCACCGCCGCGCGCACCGCCGCCCACGGGCCGAGCGGCGTGACGGGCGAGTCCGAGCCGAGCGCCAGGGGGACTCCCGCCGCTGCGAGGTCGTGCCACGGGTTGGTCTCGCGCCAGCGTCGGCCCAGCCGTGCGGCGTACATGCCGGAGGGCCCGCCCCACAGACCGTCGAACAGCGGCTGCACGCTGGCGGTGACGCCGAGTCGGCCCAGCACCTCGATGGTCGCGCGGGAGGGCATCTCGACGTGCTCGAGACGGTGTCGCGCGGCCCGCACGGCCTCGTCGCCGAGATCGGCGGCCGCGCCGGCGAAGCCCTCGCCGACGGCGTCGAGGGCGGCATCGCCGATGCAGTGGAAGCCGGCCTGGATGCCGGCGCGGGTGCAGACCACCACGTGCTCGCGCACCTGCTCGGCGCTGACGTAGGCGTGCCCGCAGCCGGGACTGTCGGCGTACGGCGCTCCCAGGGCCGCCGTGCGGGAGCCGAAGGCACCATCGGCCACCAGGTCGCCGGCGAGGCCGGCCACCTCGAGCCGCGCCGCGGTCTCGACGGCCATCAGCTCGCCCCAGTAGACGGTGGCGGCCAGACCGACCTCGTCCGCGGCCCGACGCACCAGGGCGATCTCGGACTCGGGCCCGATGTGCGGCGCGGCGTTCTCGTGGAAGCCGGCGATCCCCACGGCCGCCATCGCCCGGCACGCGGCGCGGGCGGCACCGAGCCGCTCGGTGTCCCCGATGAGGTTCTCCAGCGTGTGCCGCACCGCGTGGTGGGCATCGCGCTCGACCCGGCCGTCGGGGGACCAGCCCTGGAGGTCCACCAGCCCGGGCACCAGCGAGGCGAGGGCCGGGGAGACGACCGAGGAGTGCCCGTCGACCCGGGTGAGATAGGTACGTCGCCCGGGCGCGGCCCGCTCCAGCTCGTCCCCGGTCGGCGGGCGGCCGGCGCGCCACGGGGTCTCGTCCCAGCCCTGCCCGACCAGCACCGCGTCGTCCGGGTGGCGCGCCGCGTGCGAGGCCACCGCGGCGAGCACGTCGTCGAGCCCCGACGCGGCGGCGTACGTGGCTGCGGACAGGTCGAGGCCCGTCAGCGCGAAGCCGGTCCGCACGGTGTGCACGTGGCTGTCCACGAAGGCCGGGGTGACCAGTGCGCCGCGGAGGTCGACGACCTCGGGCGCGTCCGTGCCGGTGCCGATCCATCCCGCGGCGTCGTCCTCGCTGCCCCACGCGACCACGCGGCCGGCCTCGACGGCCAGGGCGGTGGGGCCTGCCTCGCCCCGGCCCGGGGTGCCGGGGTCGAGCAGACGGGCTCCGCGCAGCACCGAGCGGGCGGCGGGAGCGGCGGGGCCGGTGGCGTCCATGAGGCCACCTTAGGAGGAGTGTGGGAGGTTCGTGACGAGCGGGAATAGCCGCGGCCGCCGCAGGGTTTGCCTGCGGTCGGAGGGACGTGCAGGAGAGGGCAGGCAGCGGTGAGCCAGGTCGTGGACGAGGTCGTGGACGACGAGCCGGGACAGCGCCCCGCCGCACCGCCCGCGACCCCGTCGCGCAGCCGCGCCACCACCACCCGCGACGGCTTCGCGGTGCTGTGGGTGGCGATCAAGCGCGAGCCGTGGGTCTTCGCGGTCTCGACCCTGGGCAGCATCCTCTTCGGCGCCCTGACGGTCGCCGACGCGTGGGTGCTGGGCTGGTCGACCGAGCACGTCCTGCTGCCGGCCTTCGAGACCGGTGAGATCGGCTCCGGCCTGCTCTGGGCCGTCTTCGGGCTCTTCCTCGGAGTGGCCATCCTGCGGGCGGTGGGCATCGTCGCGCGCCGGCTGGGCGCCGGGATCATGCAGTACCGCATGCAGGCCCACACCCGTCGCGCCGTGACCCGGCAGTACCTCGCCCTGCCCATGGAGTGGCACCAGCGCCACCCGACCGGCCAGCTGCTCTCCAACGCCAACTCGGACGTCGAGGCCGCCTGGGGACCGGTGGCGCCGCTGCCGATGGCGGTGGGCACCGTCGCGATGATGGTGATCGCGGTCGGCCAGATGCTCGTGGCCGACCTGGTGCTGGCCGTGGTCGGCCTGCTCGTCTTCCCCTGCGTGATCGCCGCGAACATCGTCTTCCAGCGGCTCAGCTCGCCGCTGATGACGCGCGCCCAGCAGCTGCGGGCCGAGCTCTCCGAGGTCGCCCACGAGTCCTTCGACGGCGCCATGGTGGTCAAGACCCTGGGCCGCGAGGGCGAGGAGACCGAGCGCTTCTCGGCCAAGGCGCAGGAGCTGCGCGGTGTGCTGGTGCGTGCCGGACGCATCCGGGCGATGTTCGACCCGGCCCTGGCGGCGCTGCCGAACCTCGGCGTCCTCGTCGTCCTGGCGGTCGGCGTCGCGCGCGTCCAGACCGGTGCCACCGACCCGGGCAACGTCGTGCAGGTCGCCTACCTGCTCACGATCGTCTCCTTCCCCATCCGCTCGATCGGCTGGCTGCTCGGCGAGTTCCCGCGCAGCGTCGTGGGCTTCCGTCGGGTCACCAGCGTCCTGGACGCCACCGGTGAGATGACGTACGGCGCCTCCTCGCTCGCGGGCACCGACGTCGCCGGCGCGCGCCTGGAGATCGACGGGCTGACCTACGCCTACGAACCCGGGCGACGCCTGCTGGACGACCTCAGCTTCACCGTCGAGCCCGGCCGCACGGTCGCGCTCGTCGGCGCCACGGCGTCGGGGAAGAGCACGCTGACCTCGCTGGTCAGCCGGCTGGTCGACCCCGACGAGGGGCGCGTCGTGCTCGACGGGCAGGACCTGCGCGAGCTCGCGCCCGGCGAGCTGGCGGCGGCCGTGGCCCTCGTGCCGCAGACCGCGTTCCTCTTCGACGACACGGTGCGCGGCAACATCACCCTCGGACTCGAGGCCAGCGACGAGGAGATCTGGGCGGTGCTGCGCGCGGCCCAGGCCGACGGCTTCGTCGCCGCCCTGCCCGACGGTCTCGACGCCCGCCTCGGCGAGCGCGGCACCTCCCTCTCGGGCGGGCAGCGCCAGCGGATCTCGCTGGCCCGGGCCCTCGTGCGCCGCCCGCGCCTGCTCGTGCTCGACGACGCCACCTCCGCGGTCGACCCCGAGGTCGAGGCGCGCATCCTGGCCTCGCTGCGCGGCACCGGGTCCGGCGCCGACCGGCCCAGCCTGCTGGTGGTGGCCTACCGCAAGGCCACCATCGGGCTGGCCGACGAGGTGGTGCACCTCGAGGACGGTCGCGTCGCGGACCGCGGCACGCACGCGGAGCTGCTCGCCCGCAGCGCGTCGTACGCCGCCCTGGTCAACGCCTACGAGGACGAGCCCGACGCGGTCGGTGCCGTCGCCACCACGGGGGAGCCGTCATGAGCGCCGTCCGCGCCGCCTCGAGCTCGGGCACCGAGCTCGACACCGGCGAGGAGATGCGCGCGCTGGAGACCATCCGGCGCGGGCTGCACCACTCGCCCGAGCTGACCATCGGCATCCGGGGCACCCTGGCCTACGCGGTGCTGGCCTCCGCGGGCCAGGTCGTCGTCCCGGTCGCGGTGCAGCAGACCCTCGACCGCGGCCTGGGTGCCGACGCCGGTCCGGACCTGGCGTTCACGGCCTGGATGGGTGTGGTCGCCGGGTTGGCGATCGTGCTGACCTCCTGGGCCTCGTACAAGATGACCAGCCGGCTGTTCCGCACCGCCGAGGGCGGCCTGGCCACGCTGCGCACGAAGGCCTTCCGCCACGTCCACGACCTGCCGCTGCTGACCCAGAACACCGAGCGCCGCGGGGCCCTCGTGGCGCGGGTCACCAGCGACGTCGACCAGGTCAGCCAGTTCCTGGTCTTCGGCGGCCTGCTCTTCGTGGTCAGCATCGGCCAGGTGGTGATCGCGACCATCGTGATGCTCGTCTACTCCTGGCAGCTCACGCTCGTCGTCTGGTTGTGCTTCGCCCCGCTGTTCATGTCGCTGAAGTACTTCCAGCGCAAGCTGTCCCTGGCCTACGGCATCGTGCGCAACCAGGTCGGCGTGATGCTCTCGGCGATCTCCGAGCCGGTCGTCGGCGCCGCCGTCGTGCGGTCGTACGCCGTGCAGTCGCGGACCCAGGACCGCATCGACCGGGCCGTCGACGCGCACCGCGCCGCCAGCACCCGGGCGCAGGGGTTCACGGCGTTCTCGTTCTCGCTCGGTGGCGTCTCGGCGGGCCTGGCCAACGCCGGGGTGATCGTGATCGGCGTGCTGCTCGGCCTCGCCGGCGACATCAGCGCGGGCGAGGTGCTCGCCTTCGCCTTCCTGGTCACCCTCTTCGTGGGCCCCGTGCAGATGGGCACCCAGATCCTCACCGACGCCCAGCTCGCGATCGCGGGCTGGCGCCGGGTGATCGGCATCCTCGACACCCCGGCCGACCTCGTCGACCCCGGCCCGGCCGGCCACGACCTGCCGCCGGGACCGATCGACGTCCGGTTCGACGAGGTCACCTTCTCCTACCCCGGTGGCCCACCGGTGCTGCGCGACGTGGACATGTCGATCGACGCCGGGCGCCGGGTCGCCATCGTCGGCGAGACCGGGTCGGGCAAGTCGACGTTCGCCAAGCTGTTGACGCGGCTGATGGACCCCAGCGAGGGCGCCGTGCTGCTCGACGGGGTGGACGTGCGCGACATCGCCCAGGCGACGCTGCGCCGAAGCGTGGTGCTGGTGCCTCAGGAGGGTTTCCTCTTCGACGACACGATCACCGCCAACGTGCGCTACGGCAAGCTCGACGCCACGGCCGAGGACATCCTCGCCAGCGCCGACGAGCTCGGTCTCGGGGACTGGCTGGCCGGGCTGCCGCGCGGGTTGGACACCCGGGTCGGCCAGCGGGGCGAGTCCCTGTCGGCCGGGGAGCGCCAGCTGGTCGCCCTGCTGCGCGCGCACCTCGCCGACCCCGACCTGCTGGTCCTCGACGAGGCCACCAGTGCCGTGGACCCCTCGTTGGAGATGCGCATCGGCCGGGCCCTGGAACGGCTGATGAGCGGGCGCACCTCGGTGACCATCGCGCACCGCATGTCGACGGCCGAGGCTGCCGACGAGGTCGTGGTGGTCGACCAGGGCCACATCGTCCAGCGCGGCCCGCATGCCGAGCTGGTGACGCAGGAGGGCTCGGTGTACGCCGGCCTGCACGCCTCGTGGGTCGCCCAGCAGGGACATCCGGGCAGCTCCTGATCAGACGCGGCGGGTACCGCCAGTGGTCTGGACCGCCAGGTCTAGTCCTCGGAGGTGGCTGAGGGTCTTCTTTACCCCCAGCCGTAACACCCCAGGGGGTCTCACGGTTGACGCCGTGCCGACCCCTCTCGGGCGGTGCCGCGTCCCCCACCTGGAGAGGTGTTCCATGCCCTCGCTCACGTCCCGCCACCCCGCTCGAAGGCTCTCCTTGCCCTTCCTGCTCCTCACCGTCATCGCCTTGGTGGTGGGCACGTTCTCGGTGCCGGCCTTCGCGGCCGAGGTCACCGTCGCCGGGAAGGTCCTCGGCCGCGACGGTGCGCCGTTGCAGGGTGTGACCGTCCAGCTCGGCGAGAAGGCCGGCCCGTCGTTCGACCCGCTCGTCAACGCCGCAAGCACCACTGACGTGAACGGGGCGTGGTCGGCGACGGTGAACGACGCCGCGAAGGACGAGTACCTCGTGCGCTACACGGCACCGGGGTACGACGTGGCCTACTACAAGGCCGGCGCGGACGCGACCACCAACCTGGACGAGGCGAGCAGGGTCGCGATCACCGGCGGGCGGACCGGGCTCACCAACAAGCTGACCCGGGGCAGCGCCGAGATCAGCGGCATCGTGAGCCGCAAGGGCAGCCTCGAGGGCGACAAGCTCTCGGCAGTCACGGTCACGCTGACCCCGTCCACCGGATCGGGATCGGTCCAGGGGTCGGCCACCACCGACGCCCAGGGCGCCTACAAGATCGACGACGTGCTGCCGGGCAGCTACACCGTGACCTTCGGCAAGAGCGGCTACCGGACGTCCTACTTCCGCTCCGCCTCGGAGAGCACGCCCGACAGGGCTGCGGCCACGTCGGTCGTCCTCGCTGACAAGCAGACCCGCACCGACGTGCACGGCTTCGTGACCGACCTCCAGCGCTCGCAGATGGGCGGCATCGTCACCACGCAGAGCGGCGTGCCGATCGAGAACGCTGACATCCGGGTCTACACGCGGCGCAAGGCCGACGGCGACACCGGAGCGATCACGGACACCCAGGTCGATGCCGACGGGAACCAGACCACGGCGGTCAGCGACGCCACCGGGACCGACGGGCGCTGGATGGTGGACCAGGTCTTCGGCTCCTACATCGTCCAGGTCCGGGCGCCGGCCTTCGGCACCTACTACTTCGACAACGGCTCGATGACCACGGACGGCTCGAAGGCGGCCGAGATCAAGATCGAGGAGGGGGTCGTCCGTCGCCTCGACGCCAAGCTCGGCAACGCCAGCACCACGACCATCACTGGCACCGTCGACACCCTGAACGGGACGACCACGCAGCCGGTTCAGGGCGTGACCGTCTCCGTGGAGACCGGCACCACCGACGCCTCGGGCAAGCCCGTGTGGACCGAGGTCCAGACGACGCAGGCCAAGACGCGGGCCGACGGCTCCTACACCGCGAACGTGCCGCCGGTGGACAGCGCCCAGTACGTCGTGGGCTTCCACGCCCCGGGCTTCGAGACGCAGTACTTCAGTGCCAAGGCCACCCAGGCCACCGCCGACAAGGTGCAGGCCACGTTCGTGACGCCCAAGACCGGCGTCGACGCCACGCTCAAGCGCGTCGCCCAGGTCATCGGCACGGTGCGGGACAACGCCGGCAACCCGTTGCAGGGTGTCGACGTCACGCCGGTCGTCTACGCGAGGGCCACGAAGGAGTGGGTCGCCAAGCCGTCGTACGCCGGCCAGGCCATCACCGACAAGGCGGGCCGGTACGCAGTCACCGTTGAGAACGCGGGTCTCGAGAAGCCGTTCCGCCTGCAGTTCAGCAAGCCGGGTCGCGAGCCCCGGTGGTTCCCGGCGGCCACCGTGGCCGACGAGGGCCAGAACCTCTCCGTCGCCGAGCACGAGGTGCTGAGCGGTCGCGACGCGACGCTGCCGACGCTGGCGGTCCTCGCGGGCTCGCTCACCGAGGCCGACGGCTCGACGTACACCCAGGGCGGCAAGGTCACCCTGCTGCGCAAGGTCTCTTACACCGAGAACGGCGAGCAGGGCGGCCCGGCCCACACCGAGTGGCGCCCGGTCGCCGAGCAGACCCTCACGGCCGGCGGCTTCTCCGTCTCGGTGCCCAGCGGCAGCTACCGGCTGCTGGCCACCCTCACGAACGCCAACCAGGGCTTCCTGCCGGGTCTGGTCGGTCTCGACCAGGCCCCCGACGTCACGCTCGCCCCTGAGCAGAGCCTGACGGTCCAGAAGTACGCGCTGCCGAGCGTCTCGGCCATCCGGGGCAAGGTCACGACCACGACCGGGGCACCGGCGCGCGACAAGACCGTCACCGCGCACTACCGCTACGTCAAGGACATCCAGGACGGCGCGCCGGTCCTGAGCGGCTGGCTGAAGCCGACCGACGCGCTGACCGCCAGCGACGGGTCCTACGAGCTCAAGGCTCGCGGGCGCACCTACCGAGTGGGTGTCGACCAGGGCACGAGCAAGGGCTTCTACACCGTCGACGGGCTCTCCACCGACACCGTGGAGGACGCCGACGACATCGCTTTGGGGACCAGCGCCGTGACCGGTATCGACTTCGGCCTGACCGATGGCACACCCGTCAACCTGGCGGCGCCGTGGATCGCCGGGCAGGCCGTCGAGGGCGGCAAGCTCACGGCCAGGCCGGGCACCTGGTCGGCAGCGGACGTCACCTACGCCTACCAGTGGTTCCACTCCGACAACGCCACCAGCGGTTTCCAGCCCATCGGCGGCGCCACGCAGGAGACGTTCACGATCCCCAGCCGCTCGCCGCTGCCCATCATGGGCGACTTCACGCCGAAGCACTACAAGGTGCAGGTGACGGCGATCCGATCCACCGGCGAGATCAGCGAGGCGGCCAACAGCAAGCCCACCGGCAAGTCGCAGGCCTCGCCGTTCTACGCGCCGGCCGACCCGAAGACCGAGAACCGCCAGGACCCGCAGGTCACCGGCCGGGCGGCCGTGGGGGAGACCCTGACCGGCACCACCGGTGAGTGGAGCAAGGGCGGCACCTTCGAGCTGCAGTGGCTCGCCGACGGTCAGGCGATCGCGGGCGCCACGGCCAGCACCCTGGTGCTCACCGCGGCCCAGCTGGGCAAGCAGATCTCGCTCAAGGTGACCGAGACGACCAACGACCCCGACTCCGTGGTCGTCTCGGCCGCCACGGTGAAGGTCGTGCGAGGCACGCTGCGCGCCACCACGCTGCCCAGCGTCAAGGGGCAGCCGTTCATCGGCAAGCCGCTCACCGCGGACCCGGGCACCTGGAACGCCGCCAACCCGTCGTTCACCTACCAGTGGCTCGCGGCCGGCCAGGTCCTGCCCGGCGCCACCGGAACGACGTACACGCCCACCGCTGCCGACGAGGGCAAGGTCATCGCCGTCCGGGTGGGCGCCAGCGTCCCCCAGGGCTCCGACCCGGGCACCGCCACCTCCGAGGCGACCTCCCCGGTCGCAGCGGACCCGACGACCGTCTCGAACCGCACCGCGCCCCGGATCACCGGGACCCCGCGGGTCGGCGAGACCCTGTCGACCACGGACGGCACCTGGACCAACGAGCCGACCTCGTTCGCCTACCAGTGGCTGGCCGACGGCGTCGCGATCGCCGGTGCCACCCGGTCGACGCAGCAGCTGAGCGACGCCGAGACCGGCAAGAGGATCACCGTGCGGGTCACCGCGAGCAAGGCTGGTCTGACGTCCGGGACCGCGACGTCGGCTCCCACGGAGGCCGTGACCACCGGTCCGATCACCAACAAGACCCTGCCGGTCATCTCGGGCACCGCGGCTCCGGGCGGCACGCTGCGCTCCAGCACGGGCACCTGGGACCCGAGCACCGGGTTGACGTTCAGCTACCAGTGGCGCGCTGACGGGGCCCCGATCGCGGGCGCCACGTCGCCGAGCATCGTGGTGACCGAGAGCATGGCCGGCAAGGCCGTCGCGGTCGCCGTCACCGCCACCCGGGGCGCCGAGAGCGTCACCGCTGTCTCGCTGTCGCGCACCATCGACACCCAGGCGGTCGAGCCGGTCGGTGTCACGACCGGACCGACGGTCGCCGGGCGTCCCGTCGTCGGCCAGGAGCTGGTCGTCGACACCGGGGTCACCGACCCCGCGGGCGCCACCCGCGCCGTGCAGTGGTTGCGCGATGCGCAGGTGATCCCGGGTGCCATCGGCACCCGCTACCTCCTGACCTCCGCTGACCAGGGTGCCAGGATCTCGGCCCGGGTCACCTACTCGCAGGAGGGCCGCGGCGACGCGACCCGCACCACCACCGCGGTGGGACCGGTGGGCGCCGCCGTGCCGGCCGGCAAGGAGAAGCCGCGGGTCAAGGTGGCCAAGAAGACCAAGGGCAGCAAGCTGGTCCTCAAGGTCCGGGTCCAGGCCGACCGGGTCAGCCCGGTCCCCGGCAAGGTCACCCTGAAGGAGAACCGGAAGACCCTGGCCGCCAGGACGCTCACCGACGGCAGCACGAAGCTGGTCGTGCGCGGTCTGAGCAAGGGCTTCCACACCGTCCGGGTGAAGTTCACCAGCGGCTCCGACGAGATCCGCAACGGCAAGAAGACGGTCAGCTTCCGCATCCGCTGAGCCACCACCGCCCCCCACCGTCCGCCCCGCGTCGTTCCCCGGCGCGGGGCGGTCCGGTGCCCGGGGGATGATGGGCCCATGACCGACGAGCTCGACCCCGCCCTCGCCGCCCGGCTCAAGCGCACCGCCGACGGGCTGGTCCCGGCCATCGCCCAGCAGCACGACACCGGTGAGGTGCTGATGCTCGGCTGGATGGACGACGCCGCCCTGGCCCGCACCCTGAGCACCGGCCGCGCGACGTACTGGTCGCGCAGCCGCCGGGAGTACTGGGTCAAGGGCGACACGTCCGGGCACGTCCAGCACGTCGTCGACGTACGCCTGGACTGCGACGGCGACACCATCCTCGTCAAGGTCGACCAGGTCGGCGCCGCCTGCCACACGGGTGAGCGGACGTGCTTCGACGCCGACCAGCTCACCACCGGACCCGCTCGTGGCTGAGCCGTCCCGCGGTCGGCGCACGTTCGCGCCCGTGGTCCTGGTCGGGCTCGCGGCCGGCACGCTGGTCGCGGTCGCCGGCACCCGACCCGGCGTCGACGTCGACGCGGACCCCGGCTCGGGGGTCACGGCCGCGGTCGGGCTCACCGGCCCCCAGGCCGCCTACGACATGCCGCTGGTCACCTCGCTGGCCCTGGTCGCGCTGGCCGTGTGGGGCGTGGTGCTCGTCAGTCGCGGCCTCGTGCGACGCCTGGTCGCCGGGCTCGGCGTGCTCGCCTCGCTGGGGGCGCTGGTCGCCGCGGTGGTGGCCGGGCTGAGCCTGCCCGACGACCTGCGGACGGCCCTCGACCAGGTGGGCGCGGGGGAGACGGCGGTCTCGCGCACCGGCTGGTACGCCGCCGGTGTGGTCGGGGCGCTGGTGCTGCTGCTCGCGGCGCTGGCGTCGGTGCGGCTGGTGCCGCAGTGGCCCGAGATGGGCAGCCGCTACGACGCTCCCACGGGTGGGGTGACGGTCGGTGCCGCGGCGGTCCGGCCGGTGGCCGAGCAGAGCAACCTGGACCTGTGGCGGGCCCTGGACGAGGGGCACGACCCGACCGACGTCCCCGAGGAGACCTCGGGCACGGACGGCGGTGACGACGCGGGCGCAGACCGGAGTGGGAGCGACCCCAGCACCCCACTATGATGGCGGCGACGAGCCCGCGTACCCCGAGGAGCAGCAGCATGTCGAACAACCACGGCAACACCCCCGCAGCCTGGACCGCGGTGGTCGTGGGACTTCTCGGGTTCGTGGTCAGCAGCGTCGGGCTGCTCTTCAGCCCGATCAGCTACCCGATCTTCTGGGTCGGCGTGGCCATCGTGGCCGCGGCCGGCGTCGTCTTCGTCGTGATGGCCAAGATGGGCCTGCACGCGGAGTCCGGGCACTGAGCCACCCCCGGCCGTGACCGCCTGGGCGCCGCCCCGTCCCGCTCCGCAGACGCGGAGCGAGCGGCTGCGGGCGCCGACGGTCACCATCGCCGGGCTCGCGCTGCTCACGCTGGCGCTGCGCCTGCGCGACCCGCACGTGGGGGGCAGCTGGGGCCTGTGCCCGAGCGCGGCGCTGGGTTTCTGGTGCCCGGGGTGCGGCGGGCTGCGCGCCGTCAACGACCTGACGCACGGCGACGTGGGGGCAGCGGCCTCCAGCAACCTGCTGCTGGTGCTGCTGATCCCCGTCGCGGTCGTCCTGCTCGCGCGCTGGTGGGTACGCCGCTGGCGCGGCGTACCGGCGAGCGGCGGGGGACCCGTGGTCGCGGCCTCGGTCGCGGTGGCCGTGGCGGCGTTCGTGTTCATGGTCCTGCGCAACACCGCGCTGGTGCCCTGGCTGGCTCCCTGAGGCACGCCTGGGTGCACCTAGGCGGGGGAGAGGAAGTCCCAGCCGGGGAGGTTGCGCAGCACCCAGAAGGCGAGCACGCCGACGAGCAGGCCCCAGATCCAGCGGGCCGGGATCGACGTGGGCGACCACGTGGTCAGCCCGGCGAGCCGTCGCCCCCACTGCACGTAGGCCAGCACCACGAAGGGGATCGCGAGCAGCAGCAGCGGGTTGCGCGAGAGCGCTCCGAGCAGGTCGCCGTGCGCCATCGAGTTGAGGGTGCGCAGGCTGCCGCAGCCGGGGCAGTAGAGGTCGGTGACGGCCAGGAACGGGCACGTGGGGTAGTGGCCCGGCTCGTGCGGATCCACGGCGGCGACCACGGCGACCGCCCCGAGCCCCAGCAGCCCGGTGGCCAGGAAGGGCAGCCAGGCGCGTCCCGGCGCCCGCGGGGGGGCCGGGACGCGCTCGACGTGCTCGTCGAGCAGGTGCTCAGGACGAGCCGGCACCGGCGCCCATCGCGATGACGACGAAGACGATGTAGAGGACGGCCCCGACGACACCGGCCACCGCCGACCAGATCGCGAACTTCTTGGCCTTCTCGGCCGACTCGACGGCGCCGGCCTGGTCGCCGGCCTGCCACTTGCCGTTGACCTGCGCGGCGAACACGATCGAGACCACGCCCAGGGGCAGGCAGCAGAACAGCGTGGTCAGGATCGCCCAGACCAGGTTGTTCGCAGGCGGGTTGCCGGGCTGCTGGCCGCCGTAGGCGGGCGTGCCGTACTGCGGGGGCGGGGGAGGCGGCTCGGAGTAGCTCATGAGACTCCTTGGAGAGGTCCCGCGGGCGCGGCTCGCCCGGCGGGTCGGTGCTCGGGAACCTACCGCCGCCCGGCCCCGGCGCGCCCGCGACGCGCCCGAAGGTAAAGAGCCCACCGCCGAGCAGTCACTTTTGCACCACCCACCAGTCACTTCCGCACCACCGAGAGGTCACCGACGTACACAGCGGTGGCGGCCTGTGACTGGTCGGAGGTGCACAGGTGACTGCTCGGTGGTGCAGAAGTGACCGCTCGTGCGTCGGGGGTCCACCCAGGACTCCGGGAGCGGGGCGTGACCGGCCTCGTGACAGACTCACAGCGTCCCTCTCCCTGTCCCAGGAGTACCCGTGTCCGTCCTCGACGACATCGTCGCCGGCGTGCGGGTCGACCTCGCTGAGCGGCAGGCCGGCACGTCGTTGAACGACCTGCGGGCCGCCCTCGCCGACGTCGACGCGCCGCGTGATCCGATGCCCCACCTGCGCGCCCCCGGCTCGAGCGTCATCGCCGAGGTCAAGCGCCGCAGCCCCAGCAAGGGCGCGCTCGCCGACATCCCCGACCCGGCGGTCCTGGCCGGCGAGTACGCCGCCGGCGGCGCCGCCGCGATCAGCGTGCTGACCGAGCAGCGCCGCTTCGGCGGGTCGCTGGCCGACCTGCGGGCGGTGCGGGCGGCCGTCGACGTACCGCTGCTGCGCAAGGACTTCATCGTCACCGACTACCAGCTGTGGGAGGCCCGCGCCGCCGGCGCCGACCTGGCGCTGCTGATCGTGGCCGCGCTCGACGACGACGAGCTGCGCCGCCTGCACGACCTGGCCGGCGAGCTGGGCCTGACCGCGCTGGTCGAGGTCCACGACGAGGCCGA
This sequence comes from Nocardioides dokdonensis FR1436, assembly GCF_001653335.1. Classification (NCBI taxonomy): domain Bacteria; kingdom Bacillati; phylum Actinomycetota; class Actinomycetes; order Propionibacteriales; family Nocardioidaceae; genus Nocardioides; species Nocardioides dokdonensis. The sequence continues at coordinate 3,870,649 of NZ_CP015079.1, read as the reverse complement.
GACCGAGCGGGCCCTGGCGCTGGGCGCGCCGCTGGTCGGCGTCAACGCCCGCAACCTCAAGACCCTCGAGATCGACCAGTCCACCTTCGCCCGGCTCGCGCCGCAGCTGCCCGACGACGTGGTCAAGGTCGCCGAGTCCGGCGTCTTCGGCCCCGACGACGTGCGACGCCACGTGGGCGAGGGCGCCCGGGCGGTGCTGGTCGGCGAGGCGCTGGTCAAGGACGGCGACCCCCGGGCCGCCGTCGCGAGCATGACAGGAGTCCAGGCATGAACACCCCCAGCAGCCCCGTCCCCACCCCGTCGGGTCGCTACGACGCCGACGCGCAGGGCTGGTTCGGCGGGGCCGAGGAGGGCTGGGGCGGGCGCTTCATGCCCGAGGCCCTGATCGCCGCCCTCGACGAGCTCACCGTGGCCTGGCAGGGCGCGATGGCCGACCCCGCGTTCATGCACGAGTTCGACACGGTGCTGCGCGAGTACGCCGGTCTGCCCAGCCCGCTGTTCCACGCCACCCGGCTCAGCGAGCAGGCCGGCTGCCGGGTGCTGCTCAAGCGCGAAGACCTCAACCACACCGGCGCCCACAAGATCCGCAACGTGCTCGGCCAGGCGCTGCTGACCAAGCGGATGGGCAAGACCCGCGTCATCGCGGAGACCGGCGCCGGCCAGCACGGCGTCGCGAGCGCGACCGCGGCCGCCTACTTCGGCCTGGACTGCACCGTCTACATGGGCGCGGTCGACACCCGCCGCCAGGCGCTCAACGTGGCCCGGATGCACCTGCTCGGCGCGAAGGTCGTGCCGGTCGAGTCGGGCAGCGCCACCCTCAAGGACGCCATCAACGAGGCCATGCGCGACTGGGTCGCCAGCGTCGACCACACGGCCTACCTCTTCGGGACCGCGGCCGGACCGCACCCCTTCCCGAGCCTGGTGCGCGACTTCACCCGCGGCATCGGCGACGAGGCCCGGGCCCAGTGCCTGGAGCGCTACGGCGTGCTGCCCGACGCGATCGCGGCCTGCGTGGGCGGCGGTTCCAACGCGATCGGGCTGTTCACCGCCTTCCTCGACGACGAGGACGTCGCGATCTACGGCTTCGAGCCCGGGGGTGAGGGCGTCGACACCCCGCGCCACGCGGCGACCATCCACGCCGCCGACCGCGGTGTGCTGCACGGCGCGCGCACCTACGTGCTGCAGGACGCCGACGGACAGACCCTCGAGTCGCACTCGATCAGCGCGGGCCTGGACTACCCGGGGGTGGGGCCGCAGCACGCGCACCTCGCGGCCATCGGCCGGGCGGCGTACCTGCCCGTCACCGACGACGAGGCGATGCAGGCCATGGCGCTGCTGAGCCGGACCGAGGGCATCATCCCGGCCATCGAGTCCGCCCACGCCATCGCCGGCGGGATGCGGGTCGCCGAGCGACTCGCCGTCGAGAAGGGCCCCGAGGCCACCGTGCTGATCAACCTCTCGGGCCGCGGCGACAAGGACATGGGCACCGCCATCGAGTACTTCGGCCTCGCCGATCCCGACCAGGTCACCGAGGAGCCGATCGGATGAGCACCGTGCGCGCCGCGTTCGAGAAGACCCGTGCCGAGGGCCGTGCCGCCCTGGTCGGCTACTTCCCGGCCGGCTTCCCCGACGTGCAGGGCGGCATCGACGCGATGCTGACGATGGTCGAGGCCGGGTGCGACATCATCGAGGTCGGCCTGCCCTACTCCGACCCGGTGATGGACGGTCCCACCATCCAGCGCGCCGCGCAGCAGGCCCTCGAGGGCGGCATCCGCACCGACGACGTGTTCCGCACCGTCGAGGCCGTGGCCGCCACCGGCACGCCGACCGTCGTGATGACCTACTGGAACCCCGTCGAGCGCTACGGCGTCGAACGCTTCGCCGCCGCGCTGGCCGAGGCCGGGGGAGCGGGCCTGATCACCCCTGACCTCACGCCGGACTTCGCGCCGGAGTGGATCGCCGCCGCCGACCGCCACGACCTCGACAAGATCTTCCTGGTCGCGCCGTCCTCCACGCCCGAGCGGGTCGACCTGACCGTGCAGGCCAGCCGCGGGTTCGTCTACGCCACCGCCGTGATGGGGGTGACCGGCGCTCGCGAGACCAGCAGCAGCCTCGGGGCGCCCCTGGTGGCCCGCACCAAGTCCGCGGTCGCGGCGCTGGGCCTCGACCTGCCGGTCGGCGTCGGGCTCGGTGTCAGCAACGGCGACCAGGCCGCCGAGGTCGCGTCGTACGCCGACGCGGTGATCGTCGGCTCCGCCTTCGTGCGCACCCTGCTCGACCACCCCGACGACCGCGCCGCCGGGCTCGCTGCCCTGCGCGCGCTCACCCACGACCTCGCGGAGGGCGTCCGACGTGCCTGACCTGACACATCGACCCGGGGCCCGACGACCCGGGGCCCGACGACCCGGGGCCCGACGACCCGGGGCCCGCCGACCCGGGGCCCGCCGACTCGGGGCCCCCGTGCTGCTCGCGGCCGCGATGCTCCTCAGCGCCTGCGGCGGCGGGGACGACGCGGCCGCCGGCGAGCTGAGCGCCCAGGTCGTCGAGCCGCCCTTCGAGGTGGCCCCGACGCCGCTCACCGACACCGACGGGGAGCCGTTCTCCCTGACGGAGGACACCGACGCCCGGCTGACGCTGGTCTTCTTCGGCTACACCCGCTGCCCCGACATCTGCCCCGCGGTGCTGACCAACCTCGCCAGCGCGATGACCCGCCTCGACGAGGCCGACCGGGAGCAGCTGGACGTGGTCTTCGTGACCAGCGACCCGCGCCGCGACGACGCCGAGGCGATGCGCTCCTACCTCGACCGCATCGACCCCGACTTCATCGGCCTCACCGGCGACCTCGACGACATCGTCGAGGTCGGGGACTCCATCGCCATCGGGGTCACCGACGGGACCAAGCTGCCGAGCGGCGGCTTCGACCCCAACACCCACAGCACCCAGGTGGTCGCCATCGACAGCAGCGACAACGCGCCGCTGTACTGGAGCCAGGAGACCTCGTCGGCCCAGTTCGCCGACGACATCCACACCCTGCTGGCGAGGAGCTGAGCATGAGCATGACTGCCTGGTCGGTGCTGCCGATGTCGATCCCGAGCCCCTCGCAGGGCATCTGGTACCTCGGGCCGCTGCCGCTGCGCGGCTACGCCCTGTGCATCATCGCGGGCATCATCGCCGCGATCTGGATCGGCGAGAAGCGCTGGGTGGCGCGGGGCGGGCGGGCCGGCGACATCCAGGACCTCGCGATCTGGGCGGTGCCCTTCGGGCTCGTCGGCGCGCGCGCCTACCACGTGGCCACCGACGCGGGCCGGTACTTCGGCGACGACGGCGACCCCTGGCAGGCGCTGTACCTGTGGAAGGGCGGCCTGGGCATCTGGGGCGGGATCGCCCTGGGCGCCGTCGGCGTGATCATCGGCGCCCGGCTCAAGGGCATCAGGCTGCTGCCGGTGCTCGACGCGATGGCCCCGGGCGTGCTGGTCGCACAGGCCCTGGGCCGGTGGGGCAACTGGTTCAACCAGGAGCTCTACGGACGCCCGACCGACCTGCCGTGGGGCCTGGAGATCGACCCGTCGCACTGGCCCCCCGGGCGCAGCTTCGAGGTCGGGACCACCTTCCACCCCACGTTCCTGTACGAGTCGCTGTGGGGCCTGGGCGCCTTCGCGGTGCTGATCTGGGCCGACCGCCGCTTCCGGCTCGGGCACGGCCAGGTGCTGGCGGCGTACGTCGCGCTCTACACACTGGGTCGCGGCTGGATCGAGACGCTGCGCATCGACGACGTCGAGCTCTCCGACGTGGGTGGGCTGCGCTTCAACGTCTGGACCTCGATCGTGCTCTTCGTCGTCGCGGTCGCCTTCCTGGTCTGGTCGCGCCGGCGGCACCGCGAGCGCGAGGAGCAGGTCTACGAGCCGGGCCGCGAGCCGGTGGCCGAGCCGGGCGCCTGAGCGCTCCGGAGGCCGGCTGTCCTCTCACCGGTGACCGGCAGGCGTCGTCCTGCGTCGACACCCCTCGACCGGTGATAACCTGACCCCTCGCGTGGGCCAATGTCGTCCCCTGCTTGAACTCAAGTTCCGCTCCACCGCAGTCGCCGGTCCCGGACCAGCTCGACCAGGGTTCCTCCCCGGCGGCGACGACGACGGGAGAACCCGGTGCCCTACCAGCACGCATTCCCGCCGCCCCAAGGTCTCTACGATCCCGCCCACGAGCACGATGCGTGTGGTGTGGCTTTCGTCGCGACCCTGACCGGCGTCGCCAGCCACGACATCGTGGCCCAGGCCCTCACCGCCCTGCGCAACCTCGAGCACCGCGGTGCCGCGGGTGCCGAGCCGGACTCCGGCGACGGCGCCGGCATCCTGATGCAGGTGCCCGACGCCTTCCTGCGCGAGGTCACCGCCGAGCTCGGCTTCGACCTCCCGCCGCAGCGGGCGTACGCCGTCGGCACCGCGTTCCTGCCCGGTGACGACGAGCAGGTGGTCGCCACGGTCGCCCGGATCGAGCAGATCGCCGCCGAGGAGGGCCTCGCCGTGCTGGGCTGGCGCGAGGTGCCGATCGACCCCAGCGTGCTGGGGACCACCGCGCTCGGCGTGATGCCGACGTTCCGCCAGGTCTTCGTGGCCGGCGCGACGCAGCGGGTGACCGGCATGCGGCTGGAGCGGATGGCCTTCTGCCTGCGCAAGCGCGCCGAGCGCGAGTCCGACGTCTACTTCCCGTCGCTGTCGGCGCGGACGCTGGCCTACAAGGGCATGCTCACCACCGAGCAGCTGGACCAGTTCTACCCCGACCTGGTCGACGAGCGGGTCGCCTCGGCGCTGGCCGTGGTCCACTCGCGGTTCTCGACCAACACCTTCCCGAGCTGGCCGCTCTCGCACCCGTTCCGCTACATCGCCCACAACGGTGAGATCAACACCGTCATGGGCAACCGCAACTGGATGCGGGCCCGCGAGGCGCTGCTGGGCTCGGACCTGATCCCCGGCGACCTCGAGCGGCTCTTCCCGGTCGTGACCTCCGGCGCCTCGGACTCCGCGTCGTTCGACGAGGTCCTCGAGCTGCTGCACATGGGTGGGCGCTCGCTGCCGCACTCGGTGCTGATGATGATCCCCGAGGCGTGGGAGAACCACACCGAGATGGACGCGGCCCGTCGCGCCTTCTACGAGTTCCACGCCAGCATGATGGAGCCCTGGGACGGCCCCGCCTGCGTGGTCTTCACCGACGGCGACCAGATCGGCGCGGTCCTCGACCGCAACGGCCTGCGCCCGGCGCGCTACTGGGTCACCGACGAGGGTCTCGTCGTGCTGGCCTCCGAGGTGGGCGTGCTCGACCTCGACCCCGCCTCGATCGTGCGCAAGGGCCGGCTCCAGCCGGGCCGGATGTTCCTCATCGACACCGAGGAGCACCGGATCATCGAGGACGAGGAGGTCAAGGCCGGGCTCGCCGACGAGCACCCGTACCAGGAGTGGCTGCACGCCGGCCAGATCCACCTCGACGACATCCCCGACCGTGAGCACATCGTGCACACCCACGCCAGCGTCACCCGGCGCCAGCAGGTCTTCGGCTACACCGAGGAGGAGCTGCGCGTCATCGTGACGCCGATGGCCAACACCGGGGCCGAGCCGATCGGCTCGATGGGCACCGACACCCCCATCGCCGCGCTCTCGGAGAAGCCGCGGCTGCTCTTCGACTACTTCGCACAGCTCTTCGCGCAGGTCACGAACCCGCCGCTGGACGCGATCCGCGAGGAGCTCGTCACCTCGCTCAACGGCACCATCGGTCCCGAGTCGAACCTGCTCGAGCCGACGCCGGCGGCCTGCCGCCAGGTGGTGCTGCCGTTCCCGGTGATCTCCAACGACGACCTGGCCAAGATCCGCCACATCAACCGTGACGGCGACATGCCCGGCTTCATCACCCACGTCTCCCGCGGCCTGTACGACGTCGCGGGCGGCGGCGCCGCGCTGGCCGCCCGCCTCGACGAGGTGTGCCAGGAGGTCAGCTCCGCGATCGCCGAGGGTGCGCGCATCATCGTGCTCTCCGACCGGCACTCGACCGCCGACCTGGCGCCGATCCCGTCGCTGCTGATGACCGCCGCGGTGCACCACCACCTGGTGCGCGAGAAGACCCGCACCCAGGTCGGTCTGCTGGTCGAGGCCGGCGACGTGCGCGAGACCCACCACGTGGCGCTGCTAGTGGGCTACGGCGCGGCCGCGGTCAACCCCTACCTGGCCATGGAGTCCGCCGAGGACCTGGCCCGCCAGGGCTACTACGTCACCACCGAGCCCGAGCAGGCCGTGGCCAACCTGGTCAAGGCGCTGGGCAAGGGGGTGCTGAAGGTGATGTCCAAGATGGGCGTCTCCACCGTGGCCTCCTACACCGGGGCGCAGATCTTCGAGGCGCTCGGGCTGTCGCAGTCGGTCGTCGACCGGTACTTCACCGGCACGGTCTCCAAGCTCGGCGGCATCGAGCTCGACACCATCGCCGAGGAGGTCGCGCGCCGGCACCGCACGGCGTACCCCCGAGGTGGCGTCCAGGCCGCGCACCGCGAGCTGGAGATCGGCGGCGAGTACCAGTGGCGTCGTGAGGGCGAGCCGCACCTCTTCGACCCCGAGACCGTCTTCCGCCTGCAGCACGCCACCCGCAGCGGGCGCTACGACGTCTTCAAGCAGTACACCCAGCGCGTGGACGAGCAGTCCGAGCGGCTGATGACGCTGCGCGGGCTCTTCCGCTTCAAGGACGCCGCCGAGAGCGGTCGCGGTCCGGTGCCGATCGAGGAGGTCGAGCCGGTCTCCGAGATCGTCAAGCGCTTCTCGACCGGGGCCATGTCCTACGGCTCGATCAGCCAGGAGGCGCACGAGACGCTGGCCATCGCCATGAACCGGCTCGGCGCCAAGTCCAACACCGGGGAGGGCGGCGAGGACGCCGAGCGTCTCTACGACCCCGAGCGCCGCAGCGCCATCAAGCAGGTCGCCAGCGGCCGGTTCGGCGTGACGTCGGAGTACCTCACCCACGCCGACGACATCCAGATCAAGATGGCCCAGGGCGCCAAGCCCGGCGAGGGCGGCCAGCTGCCGGGGCACAAGGTCTACCCGTGGGTGGCCAAGACCCGGCACAGCACCCCGGGCGTGGGCCTGATCAGCCCGCCGCCGCACCACGACATCTACTCGATCGAGGACCTGGCGCAGCTGATCCACGACCTCAAGAACGCCAACCCGAGCGCCCGCGTGCACGTCAAGCTGGTCTCCGAGGTCGGCATCGGCACGGTCGCGGCAGGGGTGTCCAAGGCGCACGCCGACGTGGTGCTCGTCTCCGGGCACGACGGCGGCACCGGCGCCTCGCCGCTGACCTCGCTCAAGCACGCCGGCGGCCCCTGGGAGCTCGGCCTGGCCGAGACCCAGCAGACCCTGCTGCTCAACGGCCTGCGCGACCGGATCGTGGTGCAGACCGACGGCCAGCTCAAGACCGGCCGTGACGTCGTCATCGCAGCGCTCCTCGGCGCCGAGGAGTACGGCTTCGCCACCGCGCCGCTGGTGGTCTCGGGCTGCATCATGATGCGCGTGTGCCACCTGGACACCTGTCCGGTGGGCGTCGCGACGCAGAACCCGGTGCTGCGCGAGCGGTTCTCGGGCAAGGCCGACTACATCGTCAACTTCTTCACCTACATCGCCCAGGAGGTCCGCGAGCTGCTCGCCGAGCTCGGCTTCCGCAGCATCAACGAGGCCGTCGGCCAGGCCGGTGCGCTCGACGTGGAGTCGGCCGTGGGGCACTGGAAGGCCGCGGGTCTCGACCTGAGCCCGATCCTGCACGTGCCGGACGGCTCGGCCTTCCCCGACCAGGACTCGCGCTGCACCAAGTCGCAGGACCACGGTCTCGAGAAGTCGCTCGACGTGACCGAGCTGGTGCCGCTGGCCCAGCCGGCGCTCGAGCACGGCGAACCGGTGCGCGCCCAGGTCGCGGTGCGCAACGTGCACCGCACGGTGGGCACGATCCTGGGTCACGAGGTCACCAAGCGGTACGGCGGCGAAGGGCTGCCGGACGGCACCATCGACCTCACCTTCCTCGGCTCGGCCGGGCAGTCGTTCGGTGCGTTCGTGCCGCGCGGCCTCACCCTGCGCCTCGAGGGCGACGCCAACGACTACGTCGGCAAGGGCCTCTCGGGCGGGCGCATCGTGGTCCGTCCGGACCGCGCGGCGACCTTCCGGGCCGCCGAGCAGATCATCGCCGGCAACACGATCGCGTACGGCGCCACCTCGGGCGAGATCTTCGTGCGGGGCGGGGTCGGCGAGCGCTGCTGCGTGCGCAACTCCGGCGCGCGCGTGGTGACCGAGGGCGTCGGCGACCACGCCGCGGAGTACATGACCGGCGGCCGCCTGGTCGTGCTCGGCCGCACCGGTCGCAACGTCGCGGCCGGCATGTCCGGCGGCATCGCCTGGGTGCTCGACCTGCAGGAGTCGCGGGTCAACGGCGAGCTCGTCGAGCTGGCGCCCGTCGTCGGCGAGGCGGCTGCCGAGCTCGAGGACCTGGTGCGACGCCACCTGGAGGAGACCGGCTCGGACGTCGCCGAGGAGCTGCTGGCCGACTGGGAGCAGTCCCTGGCCCGCTTCACCGAGGTCATGCCGCGCGACTTCCGCATCTCCCTGGAGGCCAAGGCGAAGGCCGAGGCCGACGGGCTCGACGAGAACCAGACCGCACACGCGATGATGGAGGCGCTCCATGGCTGACCCCAAGGGCTTTCTGAAGGACGGCCGCGAGGTCGCCACCCGCCGCCCGGTCGAGGAGCGGGTGGAGGACTGGAACGAGGTCTACCCCGACGGGATCGGCCGCGCGCTGCTGCCGATCATCACCCCGCAGGCCGGACGCTGCATGGACTGCGGCATCCCGTTCTGCCACCAGGGCTGCCCGCTGGGCAACATCATCCCCGAGTGGAACGACCTGGTCTGGCGCGACGACTGGGAGGGTGCCATCGAGCGGTTGCACGCGACCAACAACTTCCCGGAGTTCACCGGTCGCCTGTGCCCGGCCCCCTGCGAGACCGCCTGCGTGCTCGGCATCAACCAGGACCCGGTGACCATCAAGAACGTCGAGGTCTCGATCATCGACCGGGCCTGGGAGTCCGGCACCGTCCGGCCCCAGCCGCCGGAGTGGCTCTCGGGCCGCACGGTGGCGGTCGTCGGCTCCGGCCCCGCCGGGCTGGCCGCGGCCCAGCAGCTGACCCGCGCCGGCCACACCGTCGCGGTCTACGAGCGGGCCGACAAGATCGGCGGGCTGCTGCGCTACGGCATCCCCGAGTTCAAGATGGAGAAGAAGCACCTGGACCGGCGCCTGGACCAGATGCGTCGCGAGGGCACCGTCTTCCGCGCCGGCGTCGACGTCGGCGGGACCCTCACCGGCGACAAGCTCGCCGACCGGTACGACGCCGTCGTGCTGGCCACCGGCTCCACCGTGGCGCGTGACCTCGAGGTGGAGGGGCGGGAGCTGTCCGGCATCCACCAGGCCATGGACTTCCTGCCCCAGGCCAACCGGGTCGCGCTCGGTGAGAGCGTCGAGGACCAGGTCGTCGCCGAGGGCAAGCACGTGGTGATCATCGGCGGTGGCGACACCGGCGCCGACTGCCTCGGCACCTCGACGCGCCAGAAGGCCGCCTCGATCACGCAGCTCGAGATCATGCCCGAGCCGCCCGGCACCCGGCCCGAGGGCCAGCCCTGGCCGACGTACCCGATGACCTTCCGGGTCTCCTCGGCCCACGAGGAGGCGGGGGAGCGGGTCTACGGCGTGTCCACGAAGCGGTTCGTCGGCGACGACGACGGCCACGTGCGCGCGCTCGAGCTGGTCGACGTCACCTTCGAGGACGGGCGTCTGCAGGAGGTCGAGGGCAGCAGCCGCGAGATCCCCGCCGACCTCGTGCTCTTCGCGATGGGCTTCACCGGACCGGAGAAGGAGGGGCTGGTCGAGCAGCTCGAGCTGGACCTCGACGAGCGCGGCAACGTGCAGCGGGACGCGTCCTACGCCTCGTCGCGCCCGGGCGTCTTCGTGGCCGGCGACTGCGGTCGCGGGCAGTCGCTCATCGTGTGGGCGATCGCCGAGGGCCGAGCCGCCGCGTCGTACGTCGACGCCTTCCTGACGGGGGAGACGGCGCTGCCGGCACCCGTCAAGCCGACCGATCGTCCGCTGACGGTCTGACGCATCCCGGGCCCGGTCGGTCCGCCTCACGGCGGCCGGCCGGGCCCGCGGCGTTTGATCGTTCCAACGTCCCGGTAGGGTGAGGGTGTGCGTAGAGCCAAGATCGTCTGCACCCTCGGCCCGGCCACCTCCTCCCGTGAGCAGATCCGCGCCCTCGTGGGCGCCGGGATGGACGTGGCCCGGCTGAACATGAGCCACGGCAAGCACGAGGACCACGCCGAGACCTACCGGTTGGTGCGTGAGGCCGCGGACGACGCCGGGCACGGGGTCGGCATCCTGGCGGACCTCCAGGGCCCCAAGATCCGGCTGGAGACCTTCGCCGAGGGCTCGGCCGTGCTCGAGGACGGGGCCGAGTGGACGATCACCACGCGCGACGTCGCCGGTGACGCCACCATCTGCGGGACGACGTACAAGGGACTGCCCGGCGACGTCAGCGAGGGCGACCCGCTGCTCATCGACGACGGCCGGATCCGGCTGCGGGTGCTCGAGGTGGGGGAGAGCGACGTCCGGTGCGAGGTGGTCGTCGGCGGCCGGGTCAGCAACAACAAGGGCATCAACCTGCCTGGGGTCGCGGTCTCGGTCCCCGCCCTCTCGGAGAAGGACATCGAGGACCTGCGCTTCGCGCTGCACCTCAGTGTCGACTTCGTGGCTCTCTCCTTCGTGCGCGACGCCTCGGACGCCGAGGACGTGCGCGCCATCATGCGCGAGGAGGGGGTGCTGGTCCCGCTCATCGCCAAGATCGAGAAGCCGCAGGCCATCGAGAACCTCGACGAGATCATGCACGCCTTCGACGGGTTCATGGTCGCCCGCGGCGACCTCGGCGTCGAGTGCCCGCTCGAGGACGTGCCCTTCCTGCAGAAGCGGATCGTCGAGCAGGCACGGCTCAACGCCAAGCCGGTCATCGTGGCCACCCAGATGCTGGAGTCGATGATCAGCGCGCCCGCGCCGACGCGGGCGGAGGCCTCCGACGTGGCCAACGCCGTGCTCGACGGGGCCGACGCGGTGATGCTCTCCGGCGAGACCAGCGTCGGTGAGCACCCGATCACCGCGGTCGAGACGATGGCCCGGATCATCACCTCCACCGAGAAGCACGCCCTGGCGGCCCACGCCACCGGCAGCGTCGGTGGCGTCGCCGAGATCGACTGGGACCCGCACACCCGCTCGGGCATCATCGCCAAGGCCGCGGCCGAGGTCGCCGAGCGCGTGGGCGCGAAGTACATCGTCGCCTTCACCACCAGCGGCGACACTCCCCGTCGGATGGCCCGCCTGCGCGGCCGGGTGCCGCTGCTGGCGTTCACCCCCGAGAACATCGTGCGCTCCCAGCTCTCGCTGACCTGGGGCGTCGAGACGTTCCGCACGGTGGAGGTCGAGCACACCGACGAGATGGTGCGCCAGGTCGACGAGCAGCTGCTGCGGATCGGACGCGTCCAGGAGGGCGACCTGGTGGTCATCATCGCCGGCGCGCCCCCGGGCATCCCCGGATCCACGAACGCCCTGCGCATCCACCAGATGGGCGACGCGGTCAACGGTGTCGCGCCGGCCTACCGCCGCTCCTGACGCTCGTGGCCTGACGCCCGTGGCCTGAGGCTCAGGACTTGAGCCCGACGAGCTCGTCGAGCCGGGCCACGCCGGCGCGGGTCGACACGCTGATCGTCGTGGTGCTGGAGCGGCGCCACGCCACGTCGACCAGGTCGAGCGCCCAGCAGCACAGGTCGCGGATGTCGTCGGAGGTGTTCGAGAACTGCCAGCGCGGGTACGGCGCCCACGTCCAGCCGGCCATCCGCACACCGGGGACACGGCGCCGTCGTGTGGTCCTGGCCGCGAGGCAGCCCCTCTCGCTGATAGTGCCGGCGCCAACGACGGATCGTCGGGACGCTCACGCCGTGAGCCTGTGCGTTGTCCCGGTCCGGCACGCCGGCGTCAGAGGCCGCGAGGGCACTCTCGACGGTGAGCCAGGGCCGGACGTGGGGCATGCGCCGAGCCTGGCAGCCAGCACCGACGCTGACCGGCCGACGACGGGTCGTCGAATGGTGCCGAGTGTGGGATTCGAACCCACAAGTCCTTGCGGACAGTGGTGTTTGAGACCACCGCGTATGCCGTTCCGCCAACCCGGCCTGATGCCTGGCCCAGATTAGCCGACGCCCTCATCGGGCGCCGACACCGGAGCGCCGATAACCTGTGGTGGTGCCTGACTCCTCGCCGACCGCCCGCACCGTCGTCATCGCCGAGGACGAGGTGCTCATCCGGATGGACCTCGCCGAGATGCTCGTCGAGCAGGGTTACGACGTGGTGGGACAGGCCGGGGACGGGGAGACCGCTGTCCGCATGGTCGAGGAGCACCGACCCGACCTGGTCATCCTCGACGTCAAGATGCCGGTGCTGGACGGCATCGCCGCGGCGGAGCGGATCGCCCACCAGCGGATCGCGCCGATCATCGTGCTGACGGCCTTCTCCCAGCGCGAGCTGGTCGAGCGGGCCCGTGATGCCGGGGCGATGGCCTACCTGGTCAAGCCCTTCAGCCACACCGACCTGGTCCCGGCGATCGAGATGGCACTGAGCCGCTTCGCCGAGGTGCAGGCGCTCGAGACCGAGGTGGCCGACCTCTCCGACCGGCTCGAGACCCGCAAGGCCGTCGACCGGGCCAAGTCCGTGCTGCAGCAGCAGCTGGGGGTCTCCGAGCCTGATGCGTTCCGCTGGATCCAGAAGACGGCGATGGACCTGCGGCTCTCGATGCGCCAGGTGGCCGACGGCGTGATCGAGCACGGACCCGGGCTCGGCACCTCGGGGGACCCGGCTCGCAACGACTGAGCACCACCTTTGGTCTCAGCCAGGTCACGACGCGGTAAAGCCCGTGCCGCGCCACGCGAAAGTTCTCCCGCTTGTGGTGAGGTAGATCTCACTGTGCCCCTAGACTGCCGGGCGGCGCCCAGCCGGGCGCGCGAGAGGAGACCGCACGTGAAGTCAAGCCCGAGGCCACCCGGCCTACGTCGACGAACGTCCGTGGTCGGTGTGCTGCTCGGCATGCTGCTGGCCCCGCTGCTGGCCCTGGGCCTCGGCGCCGGCGCTGCTCACGCGAGCGTCCCCACCCTTTGCCTGGCCCAGGCCGGCCAGACGGCCTGCGTCAGCGGCACCGTCGGCAACCGGACCAACCCGGTCGAAGGTGCCGACGTCGTGCTGCGCGACGAGGCCGGCACCGAGGTCGACTCCCTGACCACCGCCGCGGACGGGAAGTACAGCTTCCAGGTCACCGAGGCGGGGGACTACTTCCTCTTCATCGACCCCGAGTCGCTGCCCGACGACGTCGAGATCATCCCGCCGGCCCCGCGCTTCCAGGCCGAGGACGGCAGCATCCGGGTCCCGGTCAAGCTCGGGCGCACCACGGCGCCCGACCTCGAGGTCCGCTCGGTCGACTACGACGCCGACGGCGCCAGCTTCGGTGAGCAGATCATCCAGAGCGTCGCCCAGGGCCTGCGTCTCGGGCTGCTGCTCGCGCTCGCCTCGGTCGGCCTCTCGCTCATCTACGGCACGACAGGGCTCTCGAGCTTCTCCCACGCGGAGCAGGTCACCCTCGGCGGCATGGTCGCCTACGGGCTGATCAACGTCGGCGGGCTCAACCTGTGGCTGGGCATCGTCCTGACCACCGTGATCTGCGGCGCCACCGGCTACATCCAGGACCGGCTGATGTGGCAACCGCTGCGACGCCGGGGCCTGGGCCTGACCCAGATGATGATCGTGACCATCGGTCTGGCCCTCGCTGCCCAGTACGCCTTCCAGTTCTTCGTCGGCGCCTCGCAGCAGAAGGTCCTGGTCCGCACGTTCGACGTCGTCGAGATCGGCCCGGTCCGGATGACCGACATGTCCTTCGTGGCGATGGGCGTCGCGCTCGTGGCCATCGGCGTGGTCGGCTTCGTGCTGCTGCGCACCCGGATCGGCCAGGCCACCCGCGCGGTGTCCGACAACCCCGCGCTCGCCGCTGCCTCCGGCATCGACGTCGACCGGATCATCCGCCTCGTGTGGATCGCCGCCACCGCGCTGGCGGGCCTCGGCGGCGTGTTCTACGCCCTCGTGGTCAGCAACGGCATCCGCTGGGACACCGGCATGCAGATCCTGCTGCTGCTCTTCGCCGCGGTGACCCTGGGTGGGCTGGGGACGGCGTTCGGCGCGTTCGTCGGCGCCATCATCATCGGCCTGGTCGTCGAGCTCGCCGGGCCGCTGGGTGCGCCCGGTGACCTCAAGTACGCCGTCGCCCTCGTCATCCTCATCCTGCTGCTGATGGTCAGGCCCCAGGGCCTGCTCGGACGCGCCGTCCGAGTCGGCTGAGAAGGAGCCTGCAGATGAACGAGTTCCTAGGAATCCTCGACGCGGTCGTCGGCGAGGCCATCTCGCCCGACACCGCCGCCGTCGCCATCGCCGTCATCGGCCTCAACATCCACTTCGGCTTCACCGGCCTGCTCAACATCGGCCAGGCGGGCTACATGCTGCTCGGCGCCTACGGCATGGCCATCTCGATCACCTACGACATCCCGCTGGCCCTGGCCGTGCTCATCGGTCTGGTGGTCTCGGTGCTCTTCTCGCTCATCCTGGGTCTACCCACGCTGAAGCTACGAGGCGACTACCTGGCCATCGTGACGATCTCGGCGGCGGAGATCATCCGCTACACCGGCCGCCTGGCGGCCTTCGAGGACTTCACCGGAGGCTCGCAGGGCATCTTCGGCAAAAACTACCAGGGCCCGTTCATGGACCTATCGTTCTTCGGCGACGGCAGCTTCGAGCTGCTCCCGCTCAGCTACCGCGACGCCGGTGGCGGGGACGTCGTACGTGTGCTGGGCCTGCTGGTCGCGATCGCGGCCATCGTGGGCATCGTGATCATCGGCAAGCGGATGAAGGCCGCCGATGGCGAGGCTCCCAAGATCGGCACCAGCGCCACCCCCAAGCTCATCCTCGCGGCCCTCGGTGTCGTGCTGTTCCTGGCGCTGTTCTTCTCCTTCCCCCAGAGCGAGCCGCGCACCAGCGTGGACGGCTGGTGGGTGCGGGTCGTGGCCTGGAGCCTCGTCGGCATCTCCTGCATCATCGTCTTCCTGCTGGTGCGCAGCCCCTGGGGCCGCCTCCTGCGCGGCATCCGTGAGGACGAGGAGGCGATGCGCAGCCTGGGCAAGAACGTCTTCGCCATCAAGATGCAGGCCCTGATCATCGGCGGCATGTTCGGTGCCCTCGGCGGCATGGTCTACGTGCTCACCGGTTCGGTGCAGGCCGACTCGATGGGTCGTCAGCTGACGTTCTTCGCCTACACCGCGCTGCTGCTCGGTGGCGCCGCCACCATCTTCGGTCCGGTGCTGGGCTCGGTCCTCTTCTTCTCGGCCAGGATCCTGGTCCGCGAGATGTCCGGCGCCTACGTGCCCAACAGCATCATGAGCAACCAGCAGACGGAGCAGTTCTCCTACGTCGTCGTCGGCGTGGCGCTGGTGCTGCTCGTGATCTTCCGGCCACAAGGCATCCTCGGCAACAAGAGAGAGCTGCGCTTCCATGTCTGAGCCCACGACCACCACTCCCAACGGGGCAGCCACCGGGTCGCAGGACCTGGCCGACCCCGCGCAGCGTCGGGCGCTGATGGCCGACGTCGTCCAGGAACCCGGGTCGAGCAAGCCCGACCCGATCCTCACCGTGGACCGCATCCAGCGGCACTTCGGTGGTGTGACCGCCGTCGACGTCTCGCACCTCGAGGTCCAGCGCGGGCTCATCACCGCCCTGATCGGTCCCAACGGTGCCGGCAAGACGACGTTCTTCAACCTCATCACCGGCTTCGACCGGCCCGCCTCCGGCAAGGGTGCGCACTGGTCCTTCAACGGCGCGAAGCTCGACCGGACCTCGGCGCCCAAGGTGGCCAAGGCCGGGATGGTCCGCACCTTCCAGCTCACCAAGGCGCTGAGCCGGATGACCGTCATCGACAACATGCTCCTCGGCGCCAAGGACCAGAGCGGGGAGAGCCTCGCCAAGGCGATGTTCAAGCCGCTGTGGCGCGACCAGGAGGCGGCTGTCCTGGTCAAGGCCGAGGAGCTGCTGGACCGCTTCAAGCTGCTCGAGAAGAAGGACGACTACGCGGGCAGCCTCTCCGGCGGTCAGCGCAAGCTGCTCGAGATGGCGCGCGCGCTGATGACCGACCCGACCATGATCATGCTCGACGAGCCGATGGCGGGGGTGAACCCGGCGCTGACGCAGTCCCTGCTCGGGCACATCCAGACGCTGCGCGACGAGGGCATGACGGTCCTCTTCGTCGAGCACGACATGCACGTGGTCCAGCACATCTCCGACTGGATCGTGGTGATGGCCGAGGGCCGGGTCGTGGCCGAGGGGCCCGCCGACACGGTGATGGCCAACCCCGCGGTGATCGACGCCTACCTCGGTGCCCACCACGACACCGACCTGGGTGACGACGACCTGCTGAGTGACGAAGTGATCTCAGAGCTCCACCACGAGGCCGACGAGGACGAGGCCCGCCGGGCCCGCGAGGAGGGGCACTGATGAACACCGAGACCACCCCGAGCCCGGCGGCGGTGCCCGGAGCGGGGCAGACGCCGGTCGTGGAGGCCAAGGACCTCGTGGCGGGCTACCTGCCCGGGGTCAACATCCTCAACGGCTGCAGCCTGACGGCCTACCCCGGCGAGATGATCGGGATCATCGGGCCGAACGGTGCCGGCAAGTCCACCCTGCTCAAGGCCATGTTCGGGCTGGTGAAGGTGCACTCCGGCACCGTGCACCTGGGGGAGCGGGACATCACGAACATGGCGGCCAACCAGCTCGTGCAGATGGGCGTGGGCTTCGTCCCGCAGTCAAACAACGTGTTCCCGTCGCTGTCGATCCAGGAGAACCTGCGGATGGGGCTCTTCCTGCGCCCCAAGAAGCTGCGCGAGCGGCTCGACGCGATGTGGGACCTCTTCCCCAACCTGCACGACCGCAAGGACCGCAGCGCCGGTGCGCTCTCGGGCGGCGAGCGGCAGTCGCTCGCGATGGCGCGCGCGCTGATGATGGAGCCCTCGGTGCTCCTGCTCGACGAGCCGTCGGCCGGTCTGTCGCCGGTGCGCCAGGACGAGACGTTCATCCGCACCCGCCAGATCAACAAGACCGGTGTCTGCGTGGTGATGGTGGAGCAGAACGCTCGCCGCTGCCTGCAGGTCTGCGACCGCGGCTACGTGCTCGACCAGGGCCGTGACGCCTACACCGGTGGCGGCCGCGAGCTGGCCAACGACCCCAAGGTCATCGAGCTCTACCTGGGCACGTTGGCCAAGGAGGTCGGCAAGGAGTAGCGCCCTCTCACCTGCGCGACGTACGTCGACGGCCCCGGACCTGCTCGGTCCGGGGCCGTCGTGCGTGCACCTCGTCCGACGGAACCGGTTGCCCATGGAGTCGGGTCCGTGGACAGTGCCGCAGGTGACCACGACCGCCCCTGGCCCCGTCCTGCGCCTTCCCGAGCACCTCTCGGAGGAGCACCGCACCCTGCTGCACCGGACGGCTGGCTGAACTACGTCTACCGCGCCCTCAAGAACGATCGGGACGCACGCGCGCTCGAGCGGCGACTCGACGCGGCGGAGTCCTTGCCGGCCGGGTCCGGCCGCACCCTCGACGGCGACCCCGCCGCTGTCCGGGAGACGTTCGCCGCACGGCGTAGGCGTGGGGGCAGTCCCGTAGGCGTTGGGGTGGTGCAACACCCCAACGCCTACGGATTCCCCGGGTACCCGGGGAATCCGTCAGCGGCTGGCTACGACGGCCGCGCCGGGGATGACGAAGGGCCCCGCACCAGGATCGGTGCGGGGCCCTCGTCGAACGAGTGTCAGGAGGTCAGGACTGCTTCTGACCCTCGACCGTGGTGGTCAGCTCGTTCTTGTTGTTCTCGTTGTAGGTGTAGATGCCCACGAAGGCCGACGAGGGGTCGTTCTCCTCGTCGATCGGGCCGATGCCGGACGGGCCGACGTAGCGGATCTCGTTGCCCTCGTCGAGCATCGCGGTGCAGTCCGCGTAGGAGGTGCACTCCTCACCTCCGGTGGCACCCGAGACGGCAGCGAAGTTCTTCTGCACCGTCACCGAGTCGGTGGCCCCACCCTTGTAGGCCGCCAGGG
This sequence comes from Nocardioides dokdonensis FR1436, assembly GCF_001653335.1. NCBI lineage: Bacteria > Bacillati > Actinomycetota > Actinomycetes > Propionibacteriales > Nocardioidaceae > Nocardioides > Nocardioides dokdonensis. The sequence goes on along the minus strand of NZ_CP015079.1, from coordinate 3,852,377 downwards.
CGGCCAGGATGGTGGCGTCGTAGGACTCAGCCGCGTAGGCGAAGTCCGTGAGGCCGTCGTTGAAGGCGTACTCGTTCCAGGCGACCAGACGGTCCTTGAAGTCCTGGGCGGCGTCGGCACCGGGGATGGTGCCCTGGGCGCCGGTCAGGGTGCCCGCCTCGAAGTCCTCGGAGAAGTCCGCCGTGTTGCCGTCGGAGAAGTAGGTCGCCGACATGTCCCAGCCGGTCGACGCGAGCTCGGGCACGATGGCCTTGGTCTCGTCGAAGGCGAGGATCACGATCGCGTCGGGGTTGGAGTTGGTGGCGGCAGAGACCTCGGAGGAGAAGGTCGTCTGACCGGCCGGGAACTCGTCGCCGTCGCCCTTGCAGCCGTAGGTGCACTCGCCGCCGCCGGCCTCGATGGTCTCCTGGACCACGTCACGCAGACCCGTGCCGTAGGTGTCGGAGAACACGATGAAGGCGACCTTCTGGAAGCCGTCGGAGGAGATCAGCGACCCGAGGGCGTTGCCCTGGATGCCGTCCGGCGGAGCGGTCCGGAAGTAGAAGTCGGAGTAGCCGCTCAGGTCGACCGCGGTGTTGGCGGGCGAGACCTGGGTGATCTTGGCAGCAGTGAGACGGTCCACGAAGTTCAGCGAGACGCTGGAGGAGGCGGCGCCGATGACGACCGAGGCCTTGTCCTGGATCAGCTTGCGCGCCGAGGCGGTGCTGATCGAGAGGTCGGTGGTGTCACCCGAGTCCTCGATCTGGTGGCAGGCGTCGGCGCCGTTGACGCCGCCGGCTGCATTGATGTCGGAGACGGCCATGCCGACGCCGGCGACCTCGGGGGGCCCGAGGAACGCGAGGTTGCCGGTCAGCGGCAGGATGCCGCCGGCCTTGAACGAGTCGTCGCTCGTCGAGCCGTTGGGGCACTCGTCGTTGGTGAACTCGTCGTCGGCGGGTGCGGCCGAGTCGGTGCTCTCGCTCGAGCTCTCGTTGTCGGTGGCCTCGGGCTCGGAGTCCTCCGAGCCGCAAGCGGTCAGCACCAGGCCGAGAGCGGCAGTGCCGGCCATGAGCTTGACCCAGTGTGATGTGGTCGATCGATTCACGTGGTGAACCCTTTCCTCAGGTGTTGGTGCCTTCACCGGTGCCCGATCCCCCGGAGGTCGGACGTAGCACGGTCACGGTAGACCCGCGGAGGTGTGATCCGCCGCACACTCGGCGAGCGTTGCCGAATCGTGACGTGAACGACGGGAGAACCGTCACCTTCAGTGGACCGCGACGGCCACCTGCACGAGCAGCGGCGCCACCAGGAGGGCCGGGAGCAGGTCGGAGACAGCGACCTCGCGGATGCGCAGCAGCCGTAGCGCCACCCCGACCAGCACCAGACCGCCCACCGCGGTGACGGCCGCGAGGTGGGCATCGGGCAGCAGGTCTCCCAGGCCGAGCCCGACCAGGGTCAGCCCGCCCTGCACCACCACGATGGTCAGCACCGAGGCCGCCACGCCCCAGCCGAACGACGCCGCGAAGGCGATGGCTGCGAAGCCGTCGAGGGTGGCCTTGAGGAACAGCTGGTCGGCTCCGTTGCCCAACCCGTCGTTGAGCGAGCCGAGGATCGTCAGCGGTCCGGTGCAGAAGACCAGGGAGGCCACCACGAAGCCCTCCACGAACCGCTGGCGCTGCGCCGAGTCGGCACCACCGGCCATCCGTCGCTGCAGCCACCGGCCCAGCCCCTCCACGCGCTGCTCCAGACGCAGCAGCGAGCCGGCGATCCCGCCCAGCAGCACGGAGCCGAGCACGATCAGCATGGGCGCGCTGCCGCCGACCGCCGCCGACAGTGCGGGGGAGAGGACGGCGACGGCGGCCGTGGCCGCGATCAGCAGCGTGACGAGACCGAGCCCGTCGGTGACCAGCTCTCGGGTGCGCTCGGGCAGCCGGTGGCCCAGCAGCACGCCGAGCACGCAGCCCAGCAGCACGGTGGCGACGTTCACGGCGGTGCCGACGCCGGGCACCAGCAGCGTGCTGAGCAGCGGGGACGGGGACGCGAGGAGCACGGGGATCCTGGGTGGTCTGGCCCGGTGGCGGGCGAAGGTCAAGAGTGCGCTGAGCATGCGACACGACAGTGCGCAGCAGCGTAGTCTCGCTGGCTCGGACGTGGCCGATCGGTCGCGCCCCAGTGGCACGTGGACCCCGGGAAAGGCGATGCCCGATGAGTCGTAGCCCGGTGACGCTCAGGACCGCGAGCGAGGAGGACGCGCTCTTCCTCGTCGAGCTGTGGGAGCCCTACCTGCGTCGCGGTGACCGGGAGGACCAGGTCGCCGACCTCGAGCGGGTGATCAAGGAGTCTGCGGCGTCGCCGGAGCAGCGCCTGCTGATCGCCGATCACGACGGCCGGCCGGCCGGCGCGGTGCTGCTGTGCGTGGCCACGCTGAGCCCGATCAACCTCGAGCCCGTGGTGCAGTTCCACAGCCCCACCGTCGTACCCGACATGCGCCGGCACGGTGTCGGTCGCACGCTGGTCGAGGCCGCCGTGGCCTGGGCCGAGGACCTGGGCATCCCGCACGTCGCGACCGAGGCCTCGGCGACGTCGCGCGACGCCAACCGCTTCATGGCGCGGCTGGCGCTGCGACCCCAGGCCGTGCTGCGCGCAGCCACCACCCACGCGATCCGGACCAAGGTCGAGGCACAACGGCCCGCCACGGAGCGAGGTCGCAGCGCCCGCGGCCAGATGCTCGCTGCACGGCGCTCGCTGCGCCGGCAGCAGGCGGGCTAGAAGCCCAGACGCTCGCGCGGCACCAGGGAGCAGGTGATCCGCGAGGTGCACACGCGCTTGCCGCGCTCGTCGGTGATGACGACCTCCCAGGTGGCGCTGGTGCGGCCCAGGTGGGCGGGCGTGGCGACGCCGGTCACCGTGCCGCCCGTGGCCGCGCGGTGGTGCGTGGCGTTGATGTCGACCCCGACGGCGACCCGGTCGGGGTGGGCGTGCAGGGCCGAGCCGATGGAACCGAGGGTCTCCGCGAGGACCACCGAGGCCCCGCCGTGCAGCAGGCCGTACGGCTGGGTGTTGCCCTCGACCGGCATCGTGGCGACGACCCGTTCCGCGGAGACCTCGACGAGCTCGACACCCATCTTCTCGTTCAACCCGCCCATGCCCTGGGGCATGCTCGCGATGTACTCCTGGACGTCGATGGGGGTGGTCCCGCGCTGGTCGTCGCTCATGAGGCCAACCTAGCGAGGCGACGTCGGCACCAGCGGCTAGGGTCGGGCCGTGCCCGAGACGACCTCCCCCGCCCGACCGCGACTGCTCCTCCTGGACGGTCACTCCCTGGCCTACCGGGCCTTCTTCGCGCTGCCGGTGGAGAACTTCTCGACCACGACGGGCCAGCACACCAACGCCGTCTACGGCTTCACCTCGATGTTGATCAACGTGCTGCGCGACGAGCAGCCCACCCACGTCGGTGTCGCCTTCGACGTCTCGCGCCAGACCTTCCGGTTGGCGGAGTACTCCGAGTACAAGGCCAAGCGCAACAAGACCCCGAGCGAGTTCGGGAGCCAACTGCCGCTGATCGAGGAGGTCCTCGACGCCCTGCGGATCCCCTTCCTGAAGAAGGACGGCTACGAGGCCGACGACATCATCGCGACCCTGGTCACCCAGGCCCTGGCCGACGACCCCGAGATGGAGGTCCTCATCCTCACCGGGGACCGCGACGCGCTGCAGCTGGTCACCGAGCGCTCCACCGTGCTCTACCCGATGCGCGGCGTCTCCGACCTCGCCCGGATGACCCCCGAGGCCGTCGAGACGAAGTACGGCGTCCCGCCCGCCCGCTACCCCGAGCTGGCCGCGATCGTGGGGGAGACCTCCGACAACCTGCCCGGCGTCCCGGGCGTGGGTCAGGGGTTCGCGGCGAAGTGGATCAACACCTACGACGGCCTCGACAACGTCATCACCCATGCCGACAAGATCACCGGCAAGAAGGGAGAGGCCCTGCGTGCCCACCTCGGTGACGTGATGCGCAACCGCCGGCTCAACGCCCTGGTCTGCGACCTCGACCTCGAGCTCCGGCCCGCCGAGCTCGCGCTGCGTCCCTGGGACCGCCAGGAGGTGCACACCCTCTTCGACGGGCTCGAGTTCCGGGTGCTGCGCGACCGGCTCTTCGAGACGCTGACCTCTGAGGAGGTCGTCGACGGCACCGGGTTCGAGGTCACCGGGGTCCGGCTGGCGCCCGGCCAGGTGGCCGGCTGGTTGGCCGAGCACGCCGCGGACCGGGTCGGTCTCGTCGTGCAGGGCACGTGGCGCGCCGGCAGCGGCGAGGTGCACTCGTTGGCCCTGGCCGCCGACGACGGCACCGCGGCGTGGTTCGACGCCGCCGAGGTCAGCCCCGACGACGACGGCGCCGTGGCGGCCTGGCTGGCCGACGAGCAGCGGCCCAAGGTCCTGCACGACGCGAAGGGCCCGATGCTGGCGTTGGCCGCCCGCGGCTGGCCGCTGGCGGGGCTGCAGTCCGACACGGCGCTGGCGGCCTACCTGGTGCGCCCCGACCAGCGCTCCTACGAGCTGGGCGACCTGACCCTGCGCTACCTCAAGCGGGAGCTCAAGCAGGGCAGCGCCGACGACGGACAGCTCAGCCTCGACAGCCTCGACGCCGGGCTCGACGCGGGTCTCGACGGGGTGGGTGACGACGCCGCGCAGACCGCGATGCTCCACGCCCGCGCCGTGCTCGACCTGGCCGAGGCCCTCGACGAGGCCGTGGCCGAGCACGGCGGCACCGAGCTGCTCGCGAAGGTCGAGCTGCCGCTGGTGCACCTGCTGGCGCGCATGGAGACGACCGGCATCGCCGTCGACACCGACCACCTCGAGTCGCTCGAGTCCCACTTCGCGGGCGAGGTCCGCGGCGCCGCGGATGCGGCGTACGCCGTGATCGGCAAGGAGATCAACCTCGGCTCGCCGAAGCAGCTCCAGGCGGTCCTGTTCGACGAGCTGGCGATGCCGAAGACCAAGCGCACCAAGACCGGGTACACCACCGACGCCGATGCGCTGCAGGCGCTCTACGTCAAGACCGAGCACCCGTTCCTGCTGCACCTGCTGCGGCACCGCGACGTCATCCGGCTGCGCCAGACCATCGAGGGCCTGCTCAAGACCGTGGCCTCCGACGGGCGGATCCACACCACGTTCAACCAGACCATCGCCGCCACCGGTCGGCTCTCCAGCACCGACCCGAACCTGCAGAACATCCCGGTGCGCACCGAGGAGGGCCGACGCATCCGCGAGGCCTTCGTGGTGGGTGCGGGCCACGAGTCGCTGATGACGGCCGACTACAGCCAGATCGAGATGCGGATCATGGCGCACCTCTCCGAGGACGCGTTGCTCATCGAGGCGTTCCGCTCCGGCAGCGACTTCCACTCGATCACCGCGGCCCGGGTCTTCGACATGCCCGCCGAGCAGGTCGGGACGGAGGAGCGCGCGAAGATCAAGGCGATGAACTACGGCCTGGCCTACGGGCTGTCCGCCTTCGGGCTGGGCCAGCAGCTGGGCATCGAGCCGGCCGAGGCCCGCGGGTTGATGGATGAGTACTTCGAGACCTTCGGCGGCATCCGCGACTACCTCGGCGGGATCGTCGAGGAGGCTCGGCGCACCGGCTACACCGAGACCATCGAGGGTCGGCGCCGCTACCTGCCCGACCTGACCAGCGACAACCGGCAGCGTCGCGAGATGGCCGAGCGGATGGCGCTCAACGCACCCATCCAGGGCTCGGCCGCCGACCTGATCAAGATCGCGATGCTGCGGGTGCAGCAACGCATCGAGGAGGCCGGCCTGGCCTCGCGGATGCTGCTGCAGGTCCATGACGAGCTCGTGCTCGAGGTGGCGCCCGGCGAACGGGAGGTCCTCGAGGCCCTGGTGCGCGAGCAGATGGGGGCGGCGGCAGCGCTCGCGGTCCCGCTCGACGTCTCCGTCGGCACCGGGCACAGCTGGCACGACGCCGCGCACTGACCTCGCGCGGGAGATCTGCGCCGACTGAGCGAGAGATTTGCGCCGACGCGGCGCGACATCTGCGCCGGGTCGGCGCGATATCCGGGCCGGGTCGCTAGCTGAGGGGGGCGGGGTCGCGCAGCCGGTGCAGGCTCAGCGCGAGCAGGGCCACGAACAGGGCGGCGTCGACCCCGACCACGACGAGGGCCAGCGCGCCCAGGCTGGCGGTGGTCGCCGCGGCCGCGACCAGGACCAGCACGGCCACCCACACCAGGTACGCCGAGCGGGTGCCCTGGCGGGCCAGGACCGAGTAGACCAGCAGCTGCAGCATCGCCAGCAGGGTGCCGATGACGGCGAAGAGCCACAGGCGCGACTCGACCTCGGCGTACTCCTGGCCGCCGACGAAGACCATCGCCAGGGAGCTGAGCAGCCACGCTCCCAGGGTCGCCACGACACCGAGCGCGGCGACCAGGGTCAGGCTGCGCAGCAGTGCCAGGCGACGCTCGTCGACCGTGGACATCGACGGGAACGCGACCACGACCACGAACTGCGGCAGGAAGAGCACGGCCTTGGTGAGGATCAGCCCGGCGGCGTAGAGACCGGCGTCGTGGTCGTCGAGGACGTTGCGGGCGACCACGATGTCGGCGTTGGAGAGCACGAAGAAGGCGAGCAGGGCCAGCGAGGCGGTCACCGCCTCCCGGGCGACCGGGCGGCGGGTGTGGTCCTCGCTGTGACGACCCTCGTCGCGGGGGCGTCGCAGCGCGACGTAGCCGATGAGGGCCGGCACGACCATCGCGACCGCGACGCCGAGCATCGCGGAGGTCTCGGTGGGGGAGACGAGGAGGCAGGCGGTGCCCACGGCCACCCGCGACACCCCCATGCCGAGGTAGACCATGCCCAGCGGGAACCAGCGGCGCTCGCCCTGCAGGATCCCGGCCTGACCGCCCATCACGGTCAGCGGCACGGCACTGAGGGCGAGCAGGATCGCGGGCAGCACGCTGTCGAGCCGCAGCACCACCATCACGATCGGGGACAGCACCAGCAGCAGGGCGCCCAGCCCGAGCGCGGCGCGGTAGGTGACCCCGAGGACGACCCGCTCGATCTGGGCGACGTGCGTGGGGTCGGCCGAGATCCGGCGGGCACCGGTGGCCTGCAGGCCCAGCTGCAGCACCGCGACGACCATCAGCAGCGCCATCAACGGGGCCAGCGCGCCGTAGTCCGCAGGACCCAGCAGCCGCGCCGAGATCATCTGGAAGGCGTACGTCGCGACGTTCATGACGCCCATCGCGACCGCGATGCCGGCGCTGCCGCGCAGCAGCGCGCGCAGGCCCGACCTGCCCGTCGCCCCGGCACCCGGGTCGGCGGGGCCGCCCGTGGGGTGCTCGGCGGTGCTGGTCACGGGACGAGAGTAGGTCAGCGCGTGTCACCGGGGACAACTTCGCGCAGGTCGGATCGGTGCCGGTGTGGTTGTCTTCGGCCGTGGGCGACTGGTGGGCGAGGGTGCGGGGGCTGCCCCGGGGGCATGCCCCGTCGCTCGTCGTGCCGGTGTGGTCGATCGTGCTGGCACTCCTGCTGCTGGGACCGGCGCTGGCCCCCGGGTACGTGCTCAGCTACGACATGGTCTGGGTCCCCGACCTGGCGCTGCGCGCCGATGCGCTCGGCACCGGCAGCGGGCTGCCCCGCGCCGTGCCCTCCGACGCGGTGGTAGCGATCCTCGACGAGGTCGTGCCCGGCATGGTGCTGCAGAAGCTCGTGCTGCTCGCGGCCCTGGTGGTCGGCGGCGTGGGAGCGGCCCGGCTCGCGCCTCCGGGCCGGCTCCTCGGCGCGCTGGCTGCGGTGACCCTGTGGCAGTGGAACCCCTTCGTGGCCGAGCGTCTCGGCCTGGGGCACTGGCCGGTGCTGCTGGGGTACGCCGCGCTCCCGTGGCTGGTCGTCGCGGCCCGGCGCTGGCGCACCGAGCAGCGGATGCCCGCGGTGCTGCCGCTGCTGGTGGTGTGCGCCAGCCTGAGCGCGAGCGCCGGACTGGCCAGCGCCGCGGTGCTGCTGGTGCTCGCGACCCGCCAGGAGGTCGCGCATCTGGCGCGCGTGGTGGCGGTGGTGGCCCTGGCGAACGCCCCGTGGCTGGTCGCGGGCCTGCTGCACGCCGGTGCGGCCCTCAGCGACCCGGCCGGCGCCGCGGTGTTCGCGCTGGCCGACGAGGGGACGCTGCCCGGACCGCTGGCGGCGCTCGGCCTGGGCGGTGCCTGGAACGCCGAGGTGCTGCCCGGCTCGCGTACCGGGGTCGCGGCCTGGGTCGCGACCGCGGTCCTCCTCGCCCTCGCTGCGACGGGGTGGCGCACGTGGTGGCAGCGCGTGGGCGCTCGTGAGGGCGGCGGCCTGCTGGCGCTGTGGGGCGTGGGCTGGGGTCTCGCCGTCCTGACCTGGGCCGCCCCGAACGCGGTGGGGACGCTGGCCGGTGCCGTCCCGGGCGCGGGCGTGGTCCGCGACGGGGCGCGGCTGCTGGTGCTCTGCGCGCCGCTGCTGGTCTCGCTCGTCGCCCAGGGTGCGGTCGTGCTGCACGACCGGGTGCGCCGGGCCTGGCCGGGCGCGGCGCCGCTCGTTCCACGGGTCCTGCTGGCGGCGGTCCTGGTGCTCTGGCCGGTCACGGTGCTCCCGGACATCGCGTGGGGCCTCGACGGCCCCGACGGCCCACGCCTGCAGGCGGTGGACTATCCGACGTCCTTCGAGCAGGCGCACCGCGCGGTGGGGGCGGCAGCGCCCGGGGACGTGCTGGTGCTGCCGCTGAGCAGCTTCCGTGCGCCGCAGTGGAACAACGGGCACACGGTGCTCGACCCGCTGGGCCGCTACCTGGGACGCAACCACGTCGCGAGCGACGAGCTGGTGGTCTCGCGGGTGGTGCTGGCGGGGGAGGACCCGCGGGTCCGGGCCGCCCGCGAGGCGCTCGCCCGCTCCGGCCCCCAGGATCGCGCCCGGGCCCTCGCGCGGATCGGGATCGGGGTGGTGGTGCGGGACCGTACCGCCCCGGGCGGCGACGACGACCTCGCGGTCGAGGTGGCCGGTCGGCGCCTCCTGGAGACCGGCGACCTCGTGGTGACCGAGGTGCTGGGCGCGAGCCCGCGCACGTCGCCGCCCGGCTGGGTCGCGGCGATGGCCGCCGCCTGGGGCGCCTGGGTGGCGCTGCTCGGCAGTGCGGGGCTGGTCGCCGCTGCGCGGGTCCGGCGGCAGCGTCGCGGGCGAAGTATGTGAGCAAAGAGTCAAAGATTCGTCAGAAGGGCCGAACTCACTGGTAACCTCCGACTCACCTTTGAGGGAGGGTCCATAACGTGTCAGCAATTCTCAGTGGCGGTATCTCCGCCATCGCAGCAACCATCGCCACCACCGCCGTGGGTGGCGTCGTCGCCGCCGTCACCGTGGTCGGTCTCGTCAGCTCGCAGACGGGCACCCAGGGCGAGTCCCCGGCGAGCGTCAACCAGCCGGTCGTCCAGTACGGCACCAACGGCTGATCGAGCAGCCCGGGTCCCCGGGCTCTCAGTCCGAGCCGGCCACCCGGCGACCGGACAGCACCGCCACCAGCACGTCGGCGAACGACTGCTGCGCGCGCGTCCAGGTGAACCGGTGGCTCTGCTCCAGGGCCCCCTGACCGAGACGCTCGCGCAGCCCGCCGTCGCCGAGGAGGCGGCCCAGGGTCGCGGTGAAGTCCGCCTGGTCGTCGACGAGGACTCCCGAGACGCCGTCGACGATCGACTCCTGCGTCCCGCCCGCAGCGCGGTAGGCCAGGGCGGGCGTCGTGTGCATGCCGGCCTCGCCGATGACCAGTCCCCAGCCCTCCTTCAACGAGGGCAGGGCCAGGACCCAGGCCCGCTCGTAGATCTCGTGCTTGTGCTCCTCGTCCACGTGCCCCTCGAAGACCACGCTGTCCCCGGCGCCACGCGCCGCGGCGTACTCGTGCAGCTCGGCGTCCCACCAGCCCGAACCCACCACGTGCAGACGAAGGTCGGGGTGCCCGGCGCGCAGCGCCAGCACCGCGTCGATGGCGTGCTCGACCTGCTTGTGCGGGACGAGGCGGCCCACGACCGCCACCATCGGCGTCGGGCTCTTGCCCGGCGTGACCGCCACGTAGGGGTCGGTGCCGTTGTGCACCACCGCGGTGCGGTCCCGGTGGACGCCGAGCTCGGCGAGCTCGGCGCGGGTGGCGCTCGAGACCGCGACGTACTGGTCGCGGCGGTACAGCCACGGGGCCAGGCGCCGCTCGATCCACCAGCCCACCCGGCCGGGACGGCCCGGGTAGACGACCGGCCACTGCTCGCGGTGCACGTGGTGGACCAGCACGACCACCGGGCGCCGGGTGACCAGGCGCGAGAAGAACGGCAGGCCGTTCTGCACGTCGACGACCACGTCGGGCGGGCCGTGGGGACCGTCGAGATCGCCGCGGCGCAGCGCGCGCATCCCCTGCGGGTAGACGCTGAGCTTGGTGCCGCGTCGCACGAAGCGGACCCCGTCGACGGTCTCGGTGGGTGGGGCGGCCGCATGCGCGGCACAGAACACGGTCACCGTGCAGCCGCGCGCGACCAGTCCCGCCGCCATCTTCTCCAGGTAGCGCTCGGCGCCGCCGCCCTCGGGGTTGGCGGTGTCGCGCCAGCTGAGCAGGGCGACGTGGCGCCCCGCGAGACGCTCGTCCATGGTGGCGGTGTCCGGTTCCTGCATCGGGGGAAGGTACCAGTGGGTAAGGTCTGCGCGTGCTGAGCCCGAAGACGACTCCGTTCCGGGCGACGCTGCGTCGCTCGGTGCGACTGCTGCGCGAGTTCGGTCACGAGCAGGACGATCCCGCCCGCTTCTACACCGCGCTGGCGCAGGACTCCGCCGCCCAGCTCGGTTCCTACACCGACCTCGAGGACGCGGTCCTCCTCGACGTCGGCGGCGGCCCGGGCTACTTCCGCGACGCCTTCACCTCCGCGGGCGCGACGTACCTCGCGCTGGACTCCGACGTCGGCGAGCTCGCCGGGCTCGGCACCATCGCGAACGGCACGGTCGTCGGCAGCGGGATGCGGCTGCCGTTCCGTGACGACGCCGTCGACGTCTGCTACTCCTCCAACGTGCTCGAGCACGTGCCCGAGCCCTGGACCATGGCGCGCGAGATGGTGCGGGTGACCAGGCCCGGCGGCCTGGTGTTCATCAGCTACACCGTGTGGTTCGGCCCCTGGGGCGGTCACGAGACCGCGCCGTGGCACTTCCTCGGCGGGGCCCGTGCGCGCCGGCGGTACGCGCGCACGCACGGCCACGAGCCCAAGAACAGGTACGGCGAGTCGTTGTTCGCCGTCACCGTCGGTGCGGGTCTGCGCTGGGCGCGCGAGCAGGCCGCCGGCGACGGCGTCGAGCTGGTCGACCTGGGTCCGCGCTACAACCCCTGGTGGTCGCGGTGGATGCTGCGGGTGCCGGTGCTGCGCGAGGTCGTCACCTGGAACCTCGTCATCGTGCTGCGCAAGAGATGAGCGCCGCCGGCGTGGCGACCGCGCCGAGCGGCTTCGGCCTGCGGGTGCTGGCCGGGTGCGCGCTCCTCGTGGGACTGGCCTTCATCCAGGACCCAGGGCTCCTGGTGGCCGACACGAAGTTCGACCTCGTCGCCGCTCCCGGGGACTTCCTGGCCCGCGCCCTGCACCTGTGGGACGGCGAGGGAGCGCTGGGGCAGCTGCAGAACCAGGCCTACGGCTACCTGTGGCCGATGGGCGGCTTCTTCTGGCTGGGTGCGGTGGCCAGCGTGCCGGGCTGGGTCGTGCAGCGGCTGTGGTGGGGCCTCGTGCTCGCGGTGGCCTTCTCCGGGACCGCCCGCCTGACGCGAGCGCTGGGGGTGCGCAGCGACCTGGCGTGCCTGGTCGCCGGCATGGCCTTCGCCCTGTCCCCACGGGTGCTCAGCACGATGGGCCCGATCTCCAGCGAGACCTGGCCGGTCGCCCTGGCGCCCTGGGTCCTCCTGCGGTTGGTCACCGGCTCCGAGCGCGGCTCACCGCGCCGGGCGGCGGCCCTGTCGGCGTTGGCGGTCAGCCTCGTCGGTGGTGTCAACGCCGCGGCCTCCTTCGCCGTCATCCCCCTCGGCGCTCTGTGGCTGCTGACCCGCACGCCCGGCCCCCGACGTAGGTCGCTGATGCTGTGGTGGCCGACCTTCACGTTGCTGGGCACGCTCTGGTGGCTCGTGCCGCTGGCGCTGATGGGCTCCTACAGCCCGCCCTTCCTCGACTACATCGAGTCGGCGTCGGTCACCACCTTCCCCACGACCCTGGTCGACGCGCTGCGGGGCACGTCGAACTGGGTGCCCTACGTCGAGCCCGGCGCCCGCGCCGGCCGCGACCTGCTCACCACGTCGTACCTGGCCCTCAACTCGGCCGTGGTCCTGGCCCTGGGCCTCGCGGGCCTGATGCTGCGCAGCAACCCGCACCGGAGGTTCCTGGGGCTCGGGCTGCTCGTCGGCCTGCTGATGGTCACCGCCGGGCACCTGGGCGCGGTCCAGGGCTGGTTCGCCCCGACGTTGCAGGTCCAGCTCGACGGGGTGCTCTCCCCGCTGCGCAACGTGCACAAGTTCGACCCCGTGCTGCGGCTGCCCCTGGTCATCGGCCTGGCGCTGAGCCTCGACGCGCTGGTGCGTGCCGGGCGCCGGGAGGCCGACCGGGCACCGGACCCGCGCACCCGACGCCTGGTCCGGCTCAACACCGCCACCGCGCTCGCGGTCACCGTCGCGGTGGTCGCCGGAGCAGCAGCCCCGGCCCTCGCGGGCCGGATCGCGCCGGCCGGAGCGGTGCTGGAGGTGCCGCCCTACTGGAGCGAGGCCGCCGACTGGCTGGACGAGCAGGAGGAGGCGTCCGGTGACGCGACCGCGCTGCTGGTGCCGGGCTCGAACTTCGCGCGCTACCTGTGGGGCGCCCCCGACGACGAGCCGATGCAGTGGCTGGCCGACTCGCGGTGGGCCGTGCGCAACGTCGTGCCGCTGGTGCCGCCGGGCAGCATCAGGTCCCTCGACGGCATCGAGGCCCGCCTCTCCCAGGGCCACGGCTCACCGGGCCTGGCCGCGGCGCTGCGGCGGGCCGGGCTGCGCTACCTCGTGGTGCGCGGTGATCTCGAGCGGACCGACGGCGCACCTGACCCGGTCCTGGTGCGCCAGGCGCTGCGCGACAGTCCCGGGGTGAGCCCGGTCGCCGGCTTCGGCCCGCTGCTCGGCGGGGTCGCCCATCTCGAGCCGGACACCGGCGGCCGCGTGTCGGTCGCCGGGGGCTGGCAGACGACCTACCGGGCGATCGAGGTCTGGGAGGTCGCCGCAGCAGCGCCCGTGGTCGAGGCGGACGTCACCGCGGTGGTGGCCGCCGGCCCCGAGGACCTCGCCGACCTGGCTGACACCAGCGCCCTCGACGACCGCCCGGTGGTGCTGGCCGCGGACGCTCCCGTCGAGCTGCCCGCCCAGCTGGCCAGCGCCCCGGTCGTGCTCACCGACGGACTGCGTGCGCGGGAGCGCTCCTTCGCCCGGATCCACGACGGGAGCTCGGCGGTCCTCGTGGAGGGCGACGTGCGCCGCACCGGCAACCCGGTGCGGGACTACCTCATCGACACCGAGGACCGCTGGTCGACCACCGCGAGGCTCGTGGGTGCCCGGTCGCTGTCCGCGTCGTCGTCGGCCTCCGACGCCGACTCGCTGGGCTTCCTCGAGCGTGGCGCCTCACCCTGGGCGGCGCTGGACGGCGCCAACGACTCGGCCTGGGTCTCGCGGCCCGGCTTCACCGGCACCGCCTGGTGGCGCCTGGACCTGGACACGCCCGTGGCGCCCAGCACCGTGCGCCTGGTCGGGGGCCCGACCGCCGCTGCCGACCAGCGTCTGGTCGTCCGCACCGACGCCGGCACCTCGCAGCCGGTCGCCGTGGGACCGGGGGAGAGCCGCACCGTCCCGCTCGACGTCGCCGGCACCTCCTTCGTGGAGGTGCGCTCCCTGGACGCCGACCGCGACATCAGCATCGCCGAGGTCCGGATCCCGGGTGTCCAGGTCCGGCGACCGCTCGTGCTGCCGCTGCTGCCCGAGGCCTGGGGGCCCCCGGACGCCGTGGTGCTGCGAGCCGACAAGGACCGGCGCACCGGGTGCGTCGAGGTCGAGGACCTCGCGGCCGAGCGGACCGAGGTGCGTTGCGTCGCTCGTCGGGTCGTGCAGGCCGAGGAGCCGACCGGGCTGGACCGGGTGGTGCGCCTGGCCGGGCCCGCCGACTTCAGCGAGCTCAGCGTGCGGGTGCGCCCCAGGGCCTCGAACGCGCTCGAGGCCCTCGTCCTGGAGGGGCGGGCCGTCGGCGTGCAGGCGAGCAGCACCGCGGTGCCGGACCCTCGGGCCTCCGCCCTGGCGGCCCTCGACGGAGATCTCGGCACCACCTGGGTCGCCGACCCGGACGACCCGTCGCCGTCGTTGCAGGTGTCCTGGCTCGGCCGCGAGCGGGTCACCTCGCTCCGACTGCGCACCGACGCCGACGCCGCTGCCGCCGCCCCCACCCGGCTGCGCCTGACCTGGGACGAGGGCAGCCTCGACGTCGACCTCGACGACGGGCGGGCCCGGTTGCCCGGCATCCGGACCGATGCCCTGCGCCTCGAGGTGCTGGAGAGCGAGAACGTGACGGACCTGGGCTTCGACGGCGTCGCCCACCCGGTCGGGGTCGGCATCGGTGAGTTGCGCCTGGGCGGCGTCCCCTACGAGCCCCTGCGGCTCTCCTCCGACCAGCGTCGCTACGCCTGCGGGACCGGGCCGACCCTGCGGATCGGCCGCACCACCTGGCGCACCCGGCTGATGGCCTCGCCGGCGCAGCTCGCCGCGGGAGCCAGCACCGAGGCGGTGCCGTGCGGAGCCGGGGCCGGTCCGTCCCTGCGCAGGCTGAGGCTGCCGGCCGGGGAGACCGAGGTGCGGGTCCAGGACACCGCCGCCGTGGAGATCGAGTCGGTGGTGCTCGGTGCGATGCCGACGCCGGCCCCCGGGGCCGCCTCCGACGCGCCCCTGGCCCTGACACGCGAGCCGGCTGCCCGGGTCGTGGCGGCACCGTCCACGGACGCCGTCCTCGTCGTCTCGAGGGAGAACGCCAACCCCGGCTGGCAGGGCGAGCAGGACGGCCAGCCAGCCGAGCCGGTCGTCGTCGACGGGTGGCAGCAGGGCTGGCTGCTGCCCGCCGACGCCCAGGGGCCGCTCGCGCTGCGCTTCGGGCCCGACCGCGTCTACCGTCTCGGGCTCCTGGCCGGAGCCCTGACCCTGCTGGGCCTCTTGGTCGTGGTGGGCGTCTCGCTGTCGCCGCGCGGGCGGGCGACCGGCGCCGCGCTCCCGCCCCTCGCGGCCCGCGAGGTCCGACCCGCCACCGCCGCGGTGACCGCGGTGCTCGGAGCGGGACTCCTGGCGGGCTGGTGGGGAGCCCTCGTCGCCGGCGCGACGGTGGGCCTCGTCGCGCTCCTGCGACGCCGGGCACCGGGTGGGGAGCCGTGGCTGTTCGCCGCGCCCGTCCTGGCCGCGACAGCGGCGTACGCCGCTCGGCCGTGGGGTGACCCGGACGGCTGGGCGGGCACGCTGGCCTGGCCGGTCTACCTGGCGCTGGTGCCGGTCGCAGCGGTGCTGCTCTCGGCCGGGGCCCGACCGCGCCGACGCAGTGGCTGGACCGCCTTCAGGCGCAGCGTCGGTCGCTCGACCAGCCGGTAGACGGCCTCCGCGGCGACCAGGCTGATGATCAGCGTCAGCGCCCAGATCTGCAGGCCGCGGCCGGCGAAGAGCTCCCACCCGGTCGCCCACATCACCAGGTGCAGCAGCGGCAGGTGCAGGCAGAAGATGCCGTAGGAGACCAGCCCCAGGTGCCGGGCGGCCCGATTGGTCAGGAGCCGGTCGAACGTGGTGGTCGTGCCCGGGTGCGGCGCCCGCAGCACCGCCGGGAGCACCACGAGGGCGCCGACCGCGGCGTAGAGGAGGTTCTTCGTCAGCGACTGGCCGGGGGTGGGCGCAGCCAGCAGCACCGGTCCGGCGACCGGGGTCGAGGCGATGAGCAGCAGGCCACCGGCGACGCTCCAGCAGACCCCCGGCTGACCCGCCAGACGCACCAGGAGGCCGATGCCACGACCGTCGCGTCCGCGGGCGAGCAGCACCTGGGCGAGCGCCAGCCCGACACCGATCGCGAACCAGTCGAGGTAGGCCGGCAGCCACTGCGCGGTGTCCATGTCGTGGCCCCGGCCGACGCGGGCCGCGCCGTCGAGGTGCCACCACACGCTGGTCGCGGTCATCGCCACCAGCAGCGTGCCGACCCGACGTACGTCCAGTCCCGGGCGGCGCCCGGTCGCCAGCAGCATCAGCAGCGGGAGCACGAGGTAGAAGTGCACCTCCACCGCCAGGCTCCACATGTGCGTCAGCCCCGCGGGGAATCCAGGGCCGACCAGCGTCGAGGCGAGCAGCAGCGTCGCCACGCGGTCGCCGAGCGTGAGCACGGCGTTGGCGTCGATCAACGTCAGCGCCGCCACCGCCGCCACCAGGTAGACCGGGACGATGCGCAAGGAGCGCTTCCAGAAGTAGTGCCCCGTGGCCGGTCGCGGCGTCGCGTCCGCGGCGGCCTGCAGCCACGCCCTCGAGAGCAGGAAGCCCGACAGCACGAAGAACAGGGCGACCCCCACGTCGAGCCGGGCCAGCAACCGGCCGGCGGTGCCGTTGTCCGTGTACTCACCGCCCCAGAACGCCGCATGGGTCGTCAGCACGGCGAGCGCCCCGACGGCGCGGAGGCTGTCGAGGTGCGGGAACTGCTCGACGGCCCGCTCCGGGGGAGGGGTGCTCACAGCAGGTCACCCGGCACGGCCTCGCCGACCTCGACGAGGTCCACGCACAGGCTGTTGCCCCCGCGGAGGCCGCCCAGGGTGACCTGGCCGATCTCCGCCTCGGTGCGCCAGAAGACCTCTCCGGGTCCCTGACGCACGCCGATGCGGGTCGTGGTCCCGTCCACCGTCACCTCCAGCGTGTCGTCGCTCGCCGCCGCGAAGCCCAGGTGCACCCACCAGGTGCTGTCGAAGGCCGTGCCGTCCAGGTCGATGGTGACGGGCGACGAGCCGATCCGCCAACCGCAGTCGGCCTCCGGGCCCGGGGGGGCGTCCACGGCCACGTCGATGTCCGCGCGGCGGGCGCGGCCGTCGTCGTCGAGCACGACGAGGTCCTCGGTGACCTCGGGGAAGCGCAGTCCCTCCACCTGGAGCGGCAGGAGGAGGAGGGTGGTGTTGGCCGGGAACTGGTAGCCGGGGACCACCTCTGCCGGCACGACCTGGTCGGCCAGGTCCAGGCTGCCGCGCCCGGCGAGCGAGTCCCGGGCCGTGCGCAGGTAGTCCTCGCCCGGGTTGTCCTCGTGCCAGGTGCGCACGTAGGTCACCGAGCTGAGGACACCGCCGGCCACCACGGCGACGACGAGCACCGCGGTCGCGCCCGACCAGGTGCGCGGTGGCAGGTGTCGGCGGGTGCGCCTCGCCTCGCTCGAGCCGACGGCCCCCTCGACCCGGGTGGTGGCCAGGACCAGGGCCAGCAGGGCGACCGGCAGCACGTCGGTCAGGTAGCGGTACTCGAGCCCGATCACGCCTCCGGCCACCTGGGCCCGGCTGCCCAGCACCAGCACGAAGGCGATCGCGGCGTAGCCGCCGAGCAGCGCCCAGGCCCGCCCGGTCCCCCTCCGGCGCAGCGCCAGCAGCAGCGCCAGTGCTGCCAGGACGACCCAGGTCGCGACCACCGCTGCGATCGGCGGGTCGGCGTACGACGTGGGCGGGTTGTCGGTGTTCCAGCGCCAGGGCCCGCCGAGCAGACCGGTCGGCAGCGTCGTGAGCAGCATCGAGCGGGCCAGGTCGTCGGCGACGGTCCGGCCGGTCTCGACGAAGACCTGCGGCACCTGGGTGACGTAGTAGGCGGAGAAGGCCGTGCCGAGCGTGCCGAACACGACGGCGGCCTGCCAGCGCTCGCGCAGCGCCGAGCGGACCCGGCGCCACGGGCCGCCCTCGGTGAACCAGCCCAGCAGCACCGCCGCGAGGACCAGGGGGACCAGGACGGCCTTGACGTAGGCCGTGAGCCCGAGGGCGACCAGCGCCACGGTGGCCGCCAGCCACCGGAGCCGACCGGTGCGCAGGTGCAGCACCCACGTGGCCACCGACCCCATCAGCACGGCCTGGAGCGGCAGCTGGTTCAGCGCTGCGGCCCACCACATGGTGGCCGGCAGCGTGACCGCTGACGTCTCGTAGACCGCCAGCAGCACGACGACGCGCCACCGCGCCCCGACCAGCACCAGCAGCATGGCCAGGCAGGCGACCGAGGCGAGCAGGTGCATCAGCACCGTCGTGGTGGCCGCGAGCGGCCACCGGTCGGGCGAGGCGGTGGAGACGACCCAGGCCAGGGCGCGTCCCAGCGGCATGAACTGGCTGTCGAATGGCTCGAGGAGGTCGCGGAGGGCGCTCGTGGCCTGCGCGTCACGCACCAGCCGGTGGTCGTCGGTGTAGAACCACGAGCCGGCCAGTGCCCAGGCCCGCCCAGCCGTGCCGAGGAGCAGGACGAGCACGGCGGCGGCGAGCACGCCGCTCCGGTTCGTCCGGGCCTGGAGCACGTTCTTCGGATCGACCGGCACGGCGCCGAGTGTGCCACCGGGACGGCCATTTGTGAGTGATGCCGCCAATTCGGCTACTCAGCAGTATTGTGCGGGGCATCACATCGTTCTCTGGGGAGGGAAACCCGTGCGCAAAATTCTAGGACCGGTCCTGTTGGGGCTCGGCGGCTTTCTGTTGATCGCCGGTCTGCTGGGACTCGTCTGGGCGCCCGGCGTCGTGAAGAAGACGCCGCTCCAGGTCGAGACCGTCACCTACCTCGACGGCGAGGCCGGCAAGATCGACACCTCGACCGGTGACCTGGTCGAGAACCCGATCTACGCCATCAGCGACACCCGCACCGACACCGAGCTCTCCACCGACGACACCGTCGCCTGGGTCTCGTCCTCCTGCGTGATGATCGACCGCGGCGAGGAGCCCGAGTGCGTCGACGGCTCCGAGGACATGATCACCGCCTCGGTGGACGTCTTCGCCAGCGACCGGGTGACCGCGCTGGCCGACAACGAGAGCCTCGACCTCCCGGCCGACGCCGTGCCGCACGAGGGCCTGATCAACAAGTTCCCGTTCGACACCGAGAAGAAGACCTACCCCTACTGGGACGGCACCACCGGCCAGGCCGTCGAGGCGGTCTACGACCGCACCGAGGACCTGCAGGGCACCGAGACCTACGTCTTCACGGTCAACGTCGACGAGGCGCCGATCGACATCGCTGAGGGCACCCCCGGCACGTACACCACCGCCAAGGAGATCTACGTCGAGCCGCAGACCGGGGCGATCCTCAACCAGACCGAGGACCAGCAGCGCTACCTCGAGAACGGCACCCCCGTGCTCGACCTGCAGCTGGCCTTCACCGAGGACCAGATCACCCAGAGCCTCGACGACAACGCCGGTGACCGCCTGCTCCTCGACGCGCTGACCGTGTGGCTGCCGATCGTCGGGTTCGTCGGCGGCGCGCTCGCGCTGGTGGCCGGCTTCCTGCTGATGCGCGGCGGCAAGCGCAGCGGCAACGGGCACGCGCGTCAGCGCAAGCCCGTCCCTGCTGGCCGCTGAGCGTCCCGCACCTGCACCACACGCAGCAGCCCCGCGACCGGACCGGTCGCGGGGCTGCTGCGTCGTTGCTCCCTACGGGAGGTCGGCCGCGAAGATCGCGGTGCCCGGGGTCACCCGTCCCCGCACGCCTGACCAGCCGCCCCACACCCGATCGTGGTGGTCGGGCCACTCGGGCTCCAGCAGCCGGGTGATGGTGAACCCCGCTCCGGCCAGCAGCGCCACCCAGTCACCGAGCGTGCGGTGGTGCTCGACGTACGAGACCTGGCCGGAGGCCTCGTCGACCTCCACGTACGGCGTGCGGTCCCAGTAGGACTGCGAGGCCACCAGCCCCGCCTCGTCCGGGTCGTCGGGGAACATCCACCGCGTCGGGTGGGTGATGGAGAACGCGAAGCGACCACCGCGGCGCAGCACCCGCGCGGTCTCGGCGACGGCCAGCTCGATGTCGGCGACGAACTGCAGGGCGCCGAAGGAGCTGAAGACGACGTCGAAGGAGGCGTCGCGGAACGGCAGCGCCGTGGCGGTCCCGACCATCGAGGGCACGGTGACCCCCGTGGCGTGGTCGATGCGCTGGGAGTGCTGCAGCTGGCGGTGGGACAGGTCGAGGCCGTAGGAGCGGCCCCCGGCCGCCCGCACCCACCGCGAGCACTGCCCGGCGCCGGAGCCGACCTCGAGCACGTCGCGGCCGGCGAGGTCGCCCAGCACCCGCGCCTCGGACTCGGTCAGGCCCTCGGGGCCCCACACGAAGCCGACGTCACCGAGGAACTCGCCGTGCGTGGCCTGGTAGTCGTCGGCGTAGCGGTCCCAGTCGGGTCCGTTGGCCCGACGGGACTCGATCTCGCCGACCGCACGTCGTTCGGCGCGCACCGGCGGCTGCGGAGGGTGGTCGCGCGAGTCCGGCGTGACGGGCGGCTGCGCCCCTGACGACGCTGGAGGCGGGGAGAGCGGCATGGGGCAACGGTACGGTCCCGCGCCGTCGTTGGCGGCGCGACGTGGCAGCATCCACGACGTGGACGTCCCCGACCAGACCGCCGGTGCCGGATTCGTCTCCCTGGAGCCGCTCGAGGGCGGCTGGTCGGGCGAGACGTTCGTGGCGGAGGCCGGCGGTGAGCGCACGGTGGTGCGCATCTACTCCGGTCGTCGCGGCCCCGAGGCGCCGGCGGTCGACGCCGCGGTGCTGGCCTACGCAGCCGGCGTGGTGCCCGGGGTCCCGCCGGTGCTCGAGGTCCGCCGCGCCGACCCCGGTCGGGGCGTGCCGGGGCTGCTGGTCACCGGCTTCCTCCCGGGCGAGCGCGGCGACCTGGTGCTGCCCGGCCTCGACGCGGCCGAGGCTGCCCGGGCGGGGGAGGCGCTCGGGCTGGTCCTGGTCGCCCTGGCCGGCACCGCACTGCCCCGCGGCGGTGCGTTCGTCGACGCCTCGCTGAGCATCGGCGCGCACCCGGCGCCGTACGACGCCGACGGGATGCTCGAGCTGGTGGAGGTGCTGCTGGCCGCGACCGGCTCGCGGCTGCGCGACCTCCGTGCCGACGAGCAGGCGACGCTGCGCACCCTGGCCCGCGAGGCCCAGGACCTGCTCGACGAGGTGCCGCAGCACTGCCTGGTCCACGGCGACCTCAATCCCAAGAACCTGCTGCTCCAGCGGGGCGAGGGCGGCCCCGCGGTCAGCGGGGTCCTCGACTGGGAGTTCGCCCACGCCGGGCACCCCGCGGCCGACCTGGGCAACCTGCTGCGCTTCGAGCGCCGCCCCGCCTTCCACGACGCCGTCGCCGCGACGTACGCCGAGCGGCGCGGGCTGGACGTGGCCCACGCGCTGGACCTGGCGCGCGCCGCGGACCTGCTCGCCCTGGTCGAGCTGGCGTCGCGGGCCGGCTCGAGCCCGCCCGCCGACCGGGCCCTGGGGCGGCTGCGGGCGGTGCTGGCCACCGGGGACCTGCACGCGACCGAGGCCTGAGGCCGGCCCGAGAACGCCAAACGGGCACGTGGCGCTGTGCGCCACGTGCCCGTCCCGCCCCGCCATGGTGCGGTCTGGTGGAGGGGACCGGTGCTAGCCGGTCACCCCTCGCGCGGCGGTGCCGCGCGGGTAGTTCGGCGTGCTGCTCGGGTCGAGGGGGTCACTGCCGGCAGCGACCTCCTTGCCGTCGTTGGCGCCGCCGTTGTCGGTGTCCTTGTCGCAGGGGTTCGTCTTGTACTTCTTGATCTCCTGCTTGTCGGTCAGGCCGTCCTTGTCGGTGTCCTTCTTCCGCGGGTTCGTCGGGCACTTGTCGTAGCGCTTGTTGGCGCTGCCCTTGACCTCCACGCGGTCGTTGAGCCCGTCCTTGTCGGTGTCCTTCTTGTGCGGCTTGGTCTTGAACTTCTTGACCTCGCGCCCGTCGCTGAGGCCGTCGCCGTCGGTGTCCTTCTTCAACGGGTCGGCCTTGGTCTCGTGCACCTCGCGGCCGTCCTTGAGCCCGTCGTTGTCGGTGTCGGGGTCCAGCGGGTCGGTGTAGTGGACGCGCACCTCGTCACCGTCGTCGAGCCCGTCGTCGTCGGTGTCGGGGTCCAGCGGGTCCGTGTCGTGGGTGTTGACCTCGGCGCCGTCGAGGAGCTTGTCGCCGTCCGTGTCGGGGTTGCGCGGGTCGGTGCCGATCAGCGCCTCCTCGACGTCGGTGAGGCCGTCCTTGTCGGTGTCGAGGGTGGAGTCGCCCCGGTCGTCGCCGGCGTCGTTGGGGTCGGTGCCGGCCTCGACCTCGGTGCCGTCGTCGACACCACCGTCGTCGGAGTCCGCGTCAGCGGGGTCGGTGGGCTCGTTGCCGTGAGCGTCGTTCTCGGAGCCGGTGACCTCCTGGCCGTTGGTGAGCCCGTCGGAGTCGGCGTCCTCGTCGAAGTCGCTGGTGCCGTCACCGTCGGTGTCGGCCTTGTTGGGGTTCGTGCCGGTCTGGTCGATCTCCTGGCCGTCGGTCAGGCCGTCGTCGTCGGAGTCGGCGTCGGTGGGGTCGGTGGGCTCGTTGCCGTAGGCGTCGTTCTCCGAGCCGGAGATCTCCTCGCCGTTGGTGATGCCGTCGCCGTCCGCGTCGCCCGCGGGGTCGACGGTGTCGTCCGAGGCGTCGTTGGGGTCGGTGGCCGGGGTGGCACCGGTCTCCTCGCCGTCCGTGGACCCGCCGTCGTCGGTGTCGGCGTCGTTGGGGTCCGTGGGCTCGTTGCCGTAGGCGCCGTTCGTCGAGCCGCTGGTCTCCTGGCCGTCGGTCAGGCCGTCGTCGTCGGAGTCGGCGTCGGTGGGGTCGGTGGGCTCGTTGCCGTGGGCGTCGTTCTCGGAGCCGGTGACCTCCTGGCCGTTGGTGAGCCCGTCGGAGTCGGCGTCCTCGTCGAAGTCGCTGGTGCCGTCACCGTCGGTGTCGGCCTTGTTGGGGTTCGTGCCGGTCTGGTCGATCTCCTGGCCGTCGGTCAGGCCGTCGTCGTCGGAGTCGGCGTCGGTGGGGTCGGTGGGCTCGTTGCCGTAGGCGTCGTTCTCCGAGCCGGTGACCTCCTCCAGGTTCGTGATGCCGTCCTCGTCGGCGTCCTCCTGGCCGTCGCGGACCCCGTCGCCGTCGGTGTCGGGCTTGGTGGGGTCGGTGCCGATGACCGCCTCGACGTCGTCGGTCAGCCCGTCGCCGTCGGTGTCCGGGGAGGTGCCGCACGTGACGCCACCGCTGGGCGCGGTGGCGGTGGCCGCCATGGGGAAGAGGTCGATCTCGGCCACGTCGATGAGGCCACCGAGGGTCACCTTCAGGTGCAGGGCGGCGACCTCGGCGGCGATCTTCGTGGGGCTCTGCTCGGTGACGGTGAGCTCGCCGGCGGAGAGCTCGATGAGCATGCCCGCCTCCGCCGGGAGCCTCTGGGAGTTGCTGGCGAGGTCGACGACCTGCCCGCCGATCGAGATGAGCGGTGCGGTGTACGCCGCCTTGGTGCCGGCCGCGGTGCCGTCGCTCTCCACGACGAGCTCGGGGGCGGTGAGCACCTTGACGACCTCCTGGCCGCCGATGGAGAGGTCGACGGTGCTGCCGACGACGCGGCTGCGGACGGTGCGGCCGCCCTGGGCCCGGCCGTTGTCCACCAGGCGGGTCGACTGGCTGGTGCTGGCGACACCGGGCAGCTGCACGATGCCGAGCAGGTCGACGTCGGCGGTGGAGACGGTGGACGTGGTCAGGGGGACGGTCGCGGGCAGGCAGGTGCCGGAGGCCAGGAAGCGTGCGTGGGCGGAGGCGTTGGAGACGCCGATGCCCAACGGGCCCAGGGTATCGGCCGGGATGAGCCCGTCGGTCGTCGGGTCGAGGTGGGTGGGCGGCGCCTCCTGGTGGGCGTCGGCGAGCACCGCGTCCAGCCCACCGAGGGGGAGGGCGGTGAGCAGCGAGCCGTCGATGTTGCGGGCGTCCGCGACGGCGCGCGGGGCGGACGCGTTGACCGTGCCGGTGACCTGGGCGACGCCGGCGTCGAGAGCGGAGATGCCGGCCAGCGGCACCTTGAGCGCGGTGACGTGGGCCACCTCGCCGCTCGCCGAGGACGTGGCCGTGGTGGGGACGGGCAGGGGACCGGTGGGGGCCGCGGAGGCCGCGGGGAGGGTGGTCAGGGAGTAGAGGGCCGCGGTCGACAGTGCGACCCCGAACGTGAGGGGGCGCAGGCGCGCCCGGTGCGATGACGTCATGGTGGTTCCTTCGGGGGGATGGCGGGGCATGCCGCAGCACCTGACGAGGACCTGACCCGGGGTGGAGGGAGCAAGACGGGGTCGGACCTGCGGCTTCGACGGCCCGTCGGGCACCTGGGTGGGGCGCTGGCGGAGTCCGCTCGAGATGGATCCGTACCCGAGGATACTTCCGGTATGCGCCACTCGGGCGCTGGTCCAGACCACTGGGGCGCGCCTGCGAGTTGGACGGGTGCAGGAGGGGCGTCGTACGCTGGTACAGCGCCTGGAGTCTGCCTGCGTCCCAACGGAGCGGACCTGGCTCGACCCTCGCCCCGACCTGCACGGTCGGGGTCGACACGACCGCACCGGATGCCGGTGCCGGCTCGGGTCCTCAGGGGGAAGAGGACTCCTGGTGCTCCGCCCGATTCCTGACCACGTGAAGGTTCCACTTCCCTTATGACGAGCACCATCTCCTTTCTTCCTGACTACGACGCGCCTCAGATCGCCATCAACGACATCGGGTCGGAGGAGGACTTCCTGGCCGCGATCGACGCGACCATCAAGTACTTCAACGACGGTGACATCGTCGAGGGCACGATCGTCAAGGTCGACCGCGACGAGGTCCTGCTGGACATCGGCTACAAGACCGAGGGCGTCATCCCCTCGCGCGAGCTGTCGATCAAGCACGACGTCGACCCCAACGAGGTCGTCGCCGTCGGCGACAAGGTCGAGGCCCTCGTCCTCCAGAAGGAGGACAAGGAAGGCCGACTGATCCTGTCCAAGAAGCGCGCCCAGTACGAGCGCGCCTGGGGCACCATCGAGCAGGTCAAGGAGGAGGACGGCGTCGTCGAGGGCACCGTCATCGAGGTCGTCAAGGGCGGCCTCATCCTCGACATCGGCCTGCGCGGCTTCCTGCCCGCCTCGCTGGTGGAGATGCGTCGTGTCCGCGACCTGCAGCCCTACGTCGGTCAGACGCTCGAGGCGAAGATCATCGAGCTCGACAAGAACCGCAACAACGTGGTCCTGTCGCGTCGCGCCTGGCTCGAGCAGACCCAGTCCGAGGTCCGCCACGGCTTCCTCACCCAGCTGCAGAAGGGCCAGATCCGCAAGGGTGTCGTGTCCTCGATCGTCAACTTCGGTGCCTTCGTGGACCTCGGTGGCGTCGACGGGCTCGTGCACGTGTCGGAGCTGTCCTGGAAGCACATCGACCACCCGTCCGAGGTCGTGGCCGTGGGCGACGAGGTCACCGTCGAGGTGCTCGACGTCGACATGGACCGCGAGCGTGTCTCGCTGTCGCTCAAGGCGACGCAGGAGGACCCCTGGCAGCACTTCGCCCGGACCCACCAGATCGGTCAGATCGTGCCCGGCAAGGTGACCAAGCTGGTGCCCTTCGGCTCGTTCGTCCGTGTCGAGGAGGGCATCGAGGGCCTGGTGCACATCTCCGAGCTGGCCGAGCGCCACGTCGAGATCCCCGAGCAGGTCGTCCAGGTCAACGACGACGTCATGGTCAAGATCATCGACATCGACCTCGAGCGTCGCCGGATCTCGCTCTCGCTCAAGCAGGCGAACGAGACCGCGGCCGCCTCGGACGTCGAGGAGTTCGACCCGACCCTGTACGGCATGACCGCCACGTACGACGACCAGGGCAACTACGTCTACCCGGAGGGCTTCGACTCCGAGACCGGCGAGTGGCTCGAGGGCTTCGACGACCAGCGCGCCGTCTGGGAGGAGCAGTACGCCAAGGCGCACGCTCGCTGGGAGGCCCACGTCAAGCAGCAGGCCGAGGCCAAGGTCGCTGAGAACGAGGCCGGCGAGGCCACCTCGTACTCCAGCGGCAGCGGCAGCAGCAGCGTCGAGGACGAGTCCGGCGAGCCCACCGAGTCCGCTGAGGGCGGTTCGCTGGCCTCCGACGAGGCCCTGCAGGCGCTGCGCGAGAAGCTCACCGGCGGCGCCAGCTGATCCGCTGACGCATCGCCGGTCGGCGTCACGCTGACCTGACAACCGAGGGCCCGGTCACCGACAGGTGACCGGGCCCTCGTTGCGTCCGCGGGTGCGCCGTCCGGTGTCAGTGGTACCACGCCCCCGGACGTGAGAAGGGGTCGTCCGGGTGGCTGCTCGGTGGCCGGTAGTCGGTGTGGAAGAAGGGGTCGTCGGCATCGATGACCTCGAGGAGCGCCAGGGCGACGCCCGTGACCAGCAGGACCAGGAGGAGGAAGAAGAGTAGTGGGCTCATGGCAGCAATCCTGCGCTTGACGTGATGCTGCCACCAGTGGCGGGTTTGCCAGGGTGCATCGATTTCCTGCCAAGCTCGTGGCATCCTCGGAGGGTGCAGAGCGTGGCAGTGGTGGTGCAGGACGGGGTCGAGCCCTTCGGGCTGGGCACCCTCGTCGAGGTGTGGGGCGAGCCGTACCACCCCGAGGACGACGCCCCGGTCTTCGACTTCCGGGTCTGCACCCCGCGCCCCGGCCGCGTACGAGGGCGGTCGGGGTTCGACCTGCACGTCGACCACGGTCTCGAGGCCGCCGCGGACGCCGACCTCGTGTGCTTCGCGCCGAAGCAGGACTTCGCGACCCACGAGGACGCGGTGCTCGAGGTGGCCCGGGCCGCCCACGACCGGGGGGCGCTGATCTACGCGCACTGCACCGGAGCCTTCGAGCTGGCGGCCGCCGGCGTCCTGGACGGTCACGAGGCCACCACCCACTGGCGCCACACCGACCAGCTGGCGCGGCTGTACCCGCGGGTGCGGGTGCGCCCCGACGTCCTGTACGTCCAGGCCGGGAACGTGCTCACCGGCGCGGGGGCCGCGGCCGGCATCGACGCGTCCCTGCACCTCATGCGCCAGCAGTTCGGGGCCAGGGTCGCGGCGACGACCGCCCGGCGCATCGTCGTCCCCCCGCAGCGGGACGGTGGACAGGCGCAGTTCATCGCCCGGGCCGTGCCCGACTGTGACGCCGCGACCCTCGGGCCGCTGCTCACCTGGATCGTCTCCCACCTCGAGGAGGACCTGGGCGTCGAGGCGCTGGCCCGACGCAGCATGCTCTCGCCGCGCACCTTCGCCCGGCGCTTCCGGGAGGAGACCGGCACGACCCCGCACAGCTGGGTGACGCACCACCGGGTCGCGGCAGCGGAGGAGCTGCTGGAGCGCAGCAGCCTGTCGGTCGAGCAGGTCGCGGTCCGGGTGGGCTTCGGCAACGCCGCGACCCTGCGCCAGCACTTCACCCGGGTGCGGGGCGTCAGCCCGCAGCGCTACCGGCGGCAGTTCGCCTGCTGAGCCTCGGCTAGAGCACCAGGTCGAGCGCGAACGGCCCGATCAGGACCGTGAACATCGTGATCAGCACGACGCCGACCACGTTGAGGACCGCACCTCCGCGCGCCATGTCGGCGATGCGCACGGCGCCGGTGCCGAAGACGATCGCGTTGGGCGGGGTCCCCACCGGGAGCATGAACGCGCAGGTCGCGGCCAGGGCGGCCGGGATCAGCAGGGTGACGGGGTCGACGCCCAGTCCGCCGGCGACCCCGCCGAGCACCGGGATGAAGGTGGCGGCGGTGGCGGTGTTGCTGGTGACCTCGGTCAGCATCAGCACCAGCGCGACCACGGCGGCCAGCAGCAGGACGATCGGCAGCGCTCCCAGGGCGCCGACCTGCTCGCCGAACCACGCGTCCAGTCCGGTGCCGGCGACCGCGGAGGCCAGGCTCAGGCCGCCGCCGAAGAGCAGCAGCACGCCCCAGGGCAGGCCCTTCTCGGCGTCGTGCCACTCCAGGGTCATCCGCCCCCGCTCGTCGCCGGGGATCAGGAACATGACCAGGCCGGCGGTGATGGCGATGACGGTGTCGTCGAAGCCGCCCAGCCAGGGCGCCCGGTCACCCAGGTCCCCGATGCTGGCCAGCACGCCGGGCACCACCCAGAAGAACGCGGCGGTGGCGAAGACCGCCAGGACCACCTTCTCGCCCCGGCTCGGCGCACCCAGCTCGGCGATCTGGGTGTCGATGAGCTCGGCGCCACCGGGGATGGACTCGAGTCGGAAGCGGAAGATCACCCGGGTGATGAGCAGCCAGGCGAGAGCCAGGAACACCACGACCAGGGGCAGGCCGAGCATCATCCACTCGGCGAAGCCGATGTCGCGGTCGAGCTCGCTGGCCAGGTAGCCGGCCACGATGGCGTTCGGCGGAGAGCCGAGCAGGGTCCCGAGCCCGCCGATGGAGGCCGACCAGGCGACCGACAGCAGCAGGGCGACACCGAAGAGCCGGACGTCGACGTCGTCGATCACGTCGCTCATCGTCTCCCGGCCCCCGAGCCGCTCGGTGAGCTCGGCCGCGTCGGTGCTCTGGTTGCTGCCCGCGCTGTTCTCCACGACGAGCGCGAGGACCGAGAGCGCGATCGGGAGCATCATCAAGGTGGTGGCGGTGTTCGAGACCCACATCGACAAGAACGCCGTGGCGATCATCATCCCCAGGATGATCCGACGCGGGTGGGTCCCGACGCGGCGCAGGGTCAGGAGCGCGATCCGGCGGTGCAGGTTCCACTTCTGCATGGCGATCGCGATGAGGAAGCCGCCGAGGAAGAGGAACACGATGGGATCGGCGTACGGCGCCGTGGCGTCGGCGATGCCCAGGGCGTCGGTGAGTGCAGGGAGCAGCGCGATCGGCAGCAGTGCGGTCGCGGCCAGGGGGAGCGCCTCGGTCATCCACCACGCGGCCATCAGGGCGCCCACGGCGGCGACCACCCGGCCGTCCTGGGAGAGCTCGGCGCCACCGAGCGCGACGTACACGGCGGCGGCCAGCACCACCCCGAGCGCCCGCACGCCCCAGGTGTGCCGCGCCGAGCGGCCCGGGCCGTCGGCGGCGTCCGTGCCGCGCTGGGGGATGTCCTGGTCCGTGCTGGTCATGAAGCCTCCCGAGACTGGTCCGACCACCTCACACCCGAGGGGGGTGCAGCAGCCTCACCCCTGGTGGTGAGGCGCCAGCGCGGCGCGCAGCACCTTGCCCGTCGCCGTGCGAGGCAGGTCGGACACGGTGGTCCAGGTCTTGGGTCGCTTGGGGGGAGCGAGCCGCTCGCGCGCCCAGGCGTCGAGCTGCCCGGCGGTGGCGGTGCCGACGACGGCGGCACAGACGCGCTGGCCCCAGTCGGGGTCGGGAACGGCGTAGACGGCGACGTCGTCGACGCCCTCGAGCTCACGCAGCGCGTGCTCGACCTCGAGGGGGTAGACGTTGACGCCGCCGCTGATGATCAGATCGGTGCGCCGGCCGTCGAGGTAGAGGTAGCCCTCGGGGTCGAGCCGGCCCACGTCACCGACGCTGAACGCCGGTCCGTCGGGGGACTCGCGCCAGGCGGCGGCGGTCTTGTCCGGCGCGCCGTGGTACTCGAAGCGGGCGTGCGGCGGCACGGTGCACCAGATGGTGCCGTCGTCGTCGAGGTGCAGCGTGCGCCCGGGGCGGGCCCGGCCGACGGTGCCGGGGTGCTCGAGCCACTCCTCGCTCCGGCAGGCGGTGAACTGGCCCTCGGTGGAGCCGTAGAACTCCCAGGTGCTGCCTGGTGGGAACGTCTCGACCAGACGCTGCTTCGTGGCGACCGGGCAGGGCGCGCCCGCGTGCGCCACGAGGCGGAAGCGGCTGAGGTCGGGGGTGCCGACCTCGTCCCAGTGCGCGAAGAGGCGCTGCAGGTGGGTCGGGACGCAGAACATGGTGGTCGGGCACTCGGTCTCGATGGCGCGCGTGATCCGGTCGGGGTCGAAGGGGCCGGGGACCACCACGCGACCGCCGGCCAGCACGGTGCCCATCGCGAACCGCAGCGGCGCCGAGTGGTGGAGCGGGCTGAGGACGAGGTTGACGTCGGTGGCGGCGAAGCCCCACAGATCGCGCTCCTCGTCGACGAGCGTGGCGGACGCGGCGGGGGAGAGGAGCCCGCTGCAGACACCCTTCGGCGTGCCGGTGGTCCCGCTGGTGACGTGCATCGGTCGTGCCCGGGGCGTCCAGCCGCTCATCGGCCCGTCGGGTCGCGTCCGGTCGAGGAGGGCGGCCAGCTCCCGCTCGCCCTCGACCACGAGGGTGGGCTCGACATCAGCCAGGATGCGCTCACGCTCGTAGGCCGTGAGTCGCGGGTCCAGCGGCACCGGGAAGACCCCGTGCGCCAGCAGCGCCATCACGGCCTCGAGCAGCAGCAGCGAGCCGGGCACCAGCAGGGCGACCCGGGAGCCCTCGGGCAGCGTGGGATGCATGGCCCGATCGTAGGTGACCGCGACCCGGCCCAGATGTCTCGCCGACCCGGCCCAGATGTCTCGCCGACCCGGCCTAGATGTCTCGCCGACCCGGCGCAGATGGCCCCTCAGGTCGAGACCGCTGCGCGACCGGGACATCTGCGCCGACTCACGTGAACATCCGGGCCGGGTCGCGGAGACATCTGCGCCGGGTCGGGGGTCAGGCCTCGCTGTCTGTCTTCAGCGCGGACGCGAACTGGTCGAACGAGGCCTGGAAGTCCGGCATCGACCGGAGGATCAGCGGCGCGAGCAGGCCGCTGAAGGCCTCGGCCATGGTGAAGGTGCAGGCGGCGTCACCCGCGGGCTCGAGGGTGAAGGTACGCCGTCCGGTGAAGAGCCCCAGCGGCATGCCGCCCGTCCACACCATGTGCCGGGGCGCCTGCACCTCGGCCACCCTCAGCGCGAAGCCGCGCTTGGGGTCGAGCTCCGAGACCAGCTTGATCTTCTGGCCCTCGCGGATCGTGCCGCTGACGTCGACGACGCCGTTGTCCGCCCTGTTCCACCAGTCGGCGTCGGTCAGCAGCGCCCAGACGTGCTCGGGAGGGGCGCTGATCGTGGTCGTGGTGCTGGCGGTCGTCGTCATGTCGCGTCCTGACCTGGTGGGTGTCGTCCTGGCGTCATCGTCCCACGGCGAGGCCGATGCCGATGCGGCCGAGGGTGGGCTCCCGACTACCGTGACGCCCATGCGAGTGGGACTCACGGGGGGCGTGGCCTCGGGCAAGAGCACGGTGGCCGCGATGCTGGCCGAGCTGGGGGCCGTCGTCATCGACGCGGACGCCCTGGCCCGCGAGGTGGTCGAGCAGGGCACCCCGGGACTGGCCGCGGTCGTCGAGGAGTTCGGTGACCAGCTGCTGACACCCGAGGGTGACCTCGACCGGCCCGCGATGGGTCGCCTGGTCTTCGGCGACGACGCGGCCCGCAAGCGCCTCGAGGCGATCGTGCACCCGCTGGTCTTCGAGCGGTACGCCGCACTGGAGGCGTCGGCGCCCGCGGGGGCGCTGGTCGTGCACGACATCCCGCTGCTGGCCGAGTCCGGCCGGGCCGACGGCTTCGACGCCGTGCTGGTCGTCGACGTGCCCGCCGAGACCCAGGTCGAGCGGATGCTGCAGCAGCGCGGCTGGACCCGGGAGGACGCCGACTCCCGCATCGCCGCCCAGGCCACGCGCGAGCAGCGCCTCGCGATCGCCACCCACGTCATCGAGAACACCGGCACGCTCGACGAGCTCCGCGAGCGCGTCCAGGCCGTCCACGACGAGCTGGGTGCGAGCGCATGAGGCGCCCCGCACGCCTCGCCGTGGCAGCCGTGACGCTCGGCCTGGCGCTCAGCGGCTGCACCGCCGCCGGCGACGACGACGACACCGGTCCCGCGAGCCCCGCCGCCAGCGCGACCCCCGACCAGGAGGACGCGCCCGCCGAGCCGGTCGCGCCCGCGGAACCGGTCGACCCCGACGAGCCCACCTCCTGGGGCCCGACCGAGGGTGAGCTCGCCGAGGCCCGCGAGCTCGTCGCCGAGATGAGCCCCGAGGAGCTCGCCGGCCAGGTCATCGTCGGCCGCTACGCAGGCACCGACCCCGCAGTGCCCGCGCAGCTCGTCTCCGACCTGCACCTCTCCGGCGTCTGCGTGACCGGCGACAACGTGGTCGACGAGGCCCAGGTGCGGGCCACCACCGCAGCCGTCTCCGCCGCAGTGGCCGACAGCGGACGCGACTTCCCGGCCGTGATCGGCGTCGACCAGGAGGGCGGCACCGTCTCCCACCTGCGGGGCATCGCCACCGAGTTCCCCGCGTTCCAGACAGCCGGCCGGGCCGTCGACGGCGGCGGCCGCTCCGGCAAGGTGGCCGTGCGGGACGCGGCGTACACGACCGGTCTGGAGCTGCGCGACCTCGGCTTCACCTGGGTCTACGCCCCGGTCGCCGACGTCACCATCGGCGCTGCCGACCCGACCATCGGCAGCCGGTCGCCCTCGACCGATCCGCGCCTGGCCGCCAAGGCGACCGCTGCGGCCGTCGACGGCTTCGACCGCTCCGGGACGGTGTCGACCACGAAGCACTACCCCGGCCACGGCGGCGCCACCGCCGACAGCCACCTGACGCTTCCTGGTCTCGACGCCCCGATCGAGGAGCTGGAGAAGCGCGACCTGATGCCGTTCCGCGCCGCCACCAAGGCGGGCGCGCCCTCGGTGATGATCGGGCACCTCGACGTCGAGGCCCTCGCCCCGGGCACGCCGTCCAGCATCGCCCCCGAGGTCTACGACCACCTGCGCGACGAGGTCGGCTTCGAGGGCGTAGCCATCACCGACTCCCTGGGCATGGGTGCGGTCGCCGGCATCCCCGGCCTGGCCGTGAAGGCGCTCGTCGCCGGCGCCGACCTGCTGCTGATGCCCGCGGACACCCGGCGCACCCACGCGCACGTCACGAAGGCGATCGCCTCCGGCGAGGTCAGCCCCGAGCGGATCGAGGAGGCCGCCGCGCGGGTCGTGGCGCTGCAGATGTGGCAGGCCCGGGTGGCGGGCGGGCTGCAGGTCCCGGACGACATCAGCGCCCGGGCGGCCGAGGCCGCCCAGGCGCTGGAGGTCGCGGCGTACGCCGCCCCCTGAGGGTCCTGCCCGGAGGTTGCCCGCTCAGGCAGCCAGGTCCGGGTCGGCGAAGCGACGCAGCTTCTGCAGCGCCTCCCGCTCGAGCTGGCGCACCCGCTCGGCGGAGATGCCGTGCTTGGCGCCGATGTCGGCCAGCTTGTGCTGGCGTCCGTCGCTGAGGCCGTAGCGCGAACGGATGATGTCGGCGGCCCGGTCGTCCAGGTGGCAGACCAGGGCGTTCAGCCGGTCGCGCGACTCGACGTCGATGACGCTCAGGTCGGGACCCGGCGAGGTCTCCTGCGCCATCAGGTCGCCCAGCGAGGTGTCGCCGTCCTCGTCGACGGGGGTGTCGAGCGAGACGTGCTCGCGACCCCACGCCAGCAGGTCGAGGACGCGGTCGACGTCCATGCCGAGCTCCAGCGCGATCTCGCCGGGCTCCGGGTCGCGACCCAGCTGGCGCTCCAGGGTCCGACGGGCGCCGCCGACCTGGTTGAGCTCCTCGACCACGTGCACCGGCAGCCGCACGACGCGGGCCTGCTGGGCGATGCCACGGGTGATCGCCTGGCGCACCCACCAGGTCGCGTAGGTGGAGAACTTGTAGCCCTTGGTGTAGTCGAACTTCTCGACCGCCCGGATCAGGCCGGTGTTGCCCTCCTGGATCAGGTCCAGCATCGGCATCTGGGCGCGGCCGTACTTGCGCGCGATGGACACGACGAGGCGCAGGTTGGCGGTGATGAAGGTGTCGACGGCCTGGCGCCCCTGCTCGGCGAGCCACTCGAGCTCCTCCTCGCTGGCGCGGCCGGGGGCTCCGCCCTTGCGGCGCCCCACGCGACCCTCCTTCAGCAGGGCCTCGGCGTAGAGGCCCGCCTCGATGGTCTGGGACAGGTCCACCTCCGCGGCCGCGTCGAGCAGCGGGTTGCGGGCGATCTCGTCCAGGTAGAGCCCGACGCTGTCGCGGCCCTCGATCTCACGACCGGTGCTGGCCGTGACGGTGCGAGCAGCCGTGCGGGTGGCGGTGCTGGTGGCCATGAAACCCCTCCTTCGGCACGTGGTCGCTCTCGTGCTCCCACGTCGTGTCCAACGCTCCTGGGGTGGCCGGAGATTCCCGTTCCACCGCGGAGCCTTCACCATCAAGGACGTGTGGCCCGCCCCCGGAGTTGCATGACGAGCCAACTCTCAGCGACTTCTCAGGGCCACACCTCTCACTGCTTGTTCGGTGCCCCGCAGCGATCGGATGGCTCTCACCCCGCAGGGGGAGAAGAGGGCGAGGGATCAGGGGTCAGGCGTCGGCCAGCCCCATCCGGTCCAGCATCCAGGCCAGCGCGAAGGCCCGGTCGTGCCAGGCCTTGTAGCGGCCCGAGACACCGCCGTGCCCGGCCGACATCTCCGTGCGCAGCAGCACGTCGGGACGGTGGTCGGGGGCGGTGGCGCGCAGCTTGGCGACCCACTTGGCGGGCTCGACGTAGAGCACCCGCGTGTCGTTGAGGGAGGTCTCGGCCAGGATCGCCGGGTAGTCCTGCTCCGTGACGTTGTCGTACGGCGCGTACGAGGCCATGTAGTCGTAGACCTCGGGGTCCGCCTCGGGGTTGCCCCACTCGTCGTACTCGGTGACCGTCAGCGGCAGGGTGGCGTCGAGCATGGTGGTGAGGGCGTCGACGAACGGGACCGCCGCGACGATGCCGGTGAACAGCTCCGGGGCCTGGTTGGCCACCGCGCCCATCAGCATCCCGCCGGCGCTGCCGCCCTCGGCGACCAGGGTGCGCGGACTCGACCAGCCGGTGTCGACCAGGTGGCGGGCGCAGGCGATGAAGTCGGAGAAGGTGTTCTGCTTCGTGGTCATCTTGCCCTCGTCGTACCACCGGCGGCCCATCTCGCCGCCGCCGCGCACGTGGGCGATCGCGAAGGCGGCGCCCCGGTCGAGCAGCGAGAGCCGGGCGACCGAGAAGTAGGGGTCGATGGAGGCCTCGTAGGAGCCGTACCCGTAGAGCAGCGTCGGCACCGGGCGGGTGCCGCCGCCGTCGTCCTCGCGCGAGCCGCGACGGCACACGACGGAGATCGGCACCTGCGCGCCGTCATCCGCGGTGGCCCACAGCCGGTGCTCCTCGTAGTCGGCCGGGTCGTAGCCGCCGAGCACCGGCGTGCGACGCAGCAGGGTGAGCCCCCGGCTGCGCACGTCGTAGTCGTAGACCGACGACGGGACGGCCATCGAGGTGAAGCCCAGGCGCACCACCGGCTGGTCGAAGGTCGGGTTGCCCCCGGCGCCGACGGTGTACACCTCGGCGTCGAAGGGGACCAGGTAGTCGTCGCCGACGCCGTCGGGACCGAGCTCGATGATGCGCAGCTGGGTCAGGCCCTCGCTGCGCTGGTGCACCACGAGGTGCCCGGCGAAGGCGTCGACGTCCTCGAGCCGTACGGCGGGGTCGTGCGCGATCATCGCCTCCCAGCCCGCTGCCGGGGTCGGGGCCAGCGGGGCGGTGGCCAGCTCGAAGTCGGGGCCGGTGGCGTTGTGCAGCACCAGGAAGCGGTCCTCGCCGGCGATGACGGCGTGGTCGAGGGAATACTCGACGCCCTCGACCCGCTCCGCGAAGACCTGCCAGCCCGCCGCGGGGTCGTCGGCGTCG
Source organism: Nocardioides dokdonensis FR1436 (assembly GCF_001653335.1). Lineage (NCBI taxonomy): Bacteria > Bacillati > Actinomycetota > Actinomycetes > Propionibacteriales > Nocardioidaceae > Nocardioides > Nocardioides dokdonensis. The sequence goes on along the minus strand of NZ_CP015079.1, from coordinate 3,816,701 downwards.
AGGAAGCGGTACTCCGTGGTGGTCTTGCTGCCCGCGACCAGCACCAGGAACCGGTCGGAGCGCGACCGGCCGATCCCGACGAAGAAGCGGCCGTCCGTCTCGTGGTGGACCAGCTCGTCCTCCGACTGCGCCGTGCCGAGGCGGTGCCGCCAGATCTTGTCGGCGCGCCAGGCCTCGTCGACGGTGGCGTAGTAGAGGTTCTCGCCGTCACGGTCCCAGGTGGTGCCGTGGATGACGCCCTCGAGCACGTCGGGCAGCAGGTCGCCGGTGGCGAGGTCCTTGACGCGCGCGGTGTAGCGCTCGTCGCCGACCACGTCGACGCTGTAGGCCAGCCGGGTGGCGTCGGGGCTGATGCTCGCGCCGCCGAGGGAGAAGAACTCGTGGCCCTCGGCGAGCGCGTCGAGGTCGAGCAGCACCTCCTCGCCGGGCAGGGCGGGCTGGTCGGGCGCGCAGTCCTCGGCGGGGGTCGGCGGCGTCCAGTCGTCGGGGCCGGCGACCGGCACCCGGCAGGTGGCGCCGTACTCGCGGCCCTCGAAGGAGCGCCCGTAGTACCAGTGGTCCCGGTTGCGCACCGGCACCGACAGGTCGGTCTCGCGGGTACGGGCCTTGATCTCCTCGAAGATCCTCGTGCGCAGGTCGGAGAGGTGCGCGGTGCGGGCCTCGGTCCACGCGTTCTCCGCCTCGAGGTGGGCCCGGACCTCGGGGGAGTCCTTCTCGCGCAGCCACTCGTAGTCGTCGTGCCGGGTGCGGCCGTGGAACTCGCGCTCGGTGGGGCGCCGCTCGGCGACAGGAGGGGTCACGGACGGGTGCTGAGGTGCGGAGGACATGGCGCCAACCTATGGCGTGGCCGATAGCGTGCCGCACATGCGGTACGTCGACCTGAACGCCGACCTCGGCGAGGAGGTCACCGACGACGCGGCCCTGCTGCGCGTGGTGAGCTCGGCCAACCTGGCGTGCGGCTACCACGCCGGGTCGCCCGCGATCATGCGCGCGGTCTGCGACGAGGCCGTCCGCCGCGGCGTCTCCATCGGCGCGCAGGTCTCCTACGCCGACCGGGAGCACTTCGGCAGACGGGCCCTCGACGTCGACCCCGACGTGCTGCGCGAGCAGGTCGCCGACCAGGTCGGGACCCTGACGCAGATCGCGGAGCGGGCCGGCACCTCGGTGCGCTACGTGAAGCCGCACGGGGCGCTCTACCACCGCACGATGGACGACCCGGAGCAGGCCGCGGCGGTGCTGTCCGGGTCCGGCGACCTGCCGGTGCTCGGGATGGCCGGGCAGCTGCTGGACCTGGCGACCGCGCGCGGACGGACCGTGCGCCACGAGGGGTTCCCGGACCGCGGCTACACGCCCCAGGGGCGCCTGGTGCCGCGCGACCAGCCGGGCGCGCTGCTCGACGACCCCGACGCGATCGCCCGGCACGCGCTCGCGCTGCTCGAGCGGGGCCAGCGCCACGACTCGCTGTGCGTGCACGGTGACAGCCCGGGGGCGGTCGCCCACGCCCGGGCGGTCCGGGCGGCGCTGGAGTCCGCCGGGTGGACGCTGCGGGGCCTGTGACCGTGGTGGGGGACGGTGACGCGGACGGGGCCGCCCGGGCGGTGAGCGTGCGAGCGTTCGGGCCGACCGCGCTCCTGGTCGAGGTGGCCGACGCCGCCACCGCCCTGGCGCTGGCCACCTGGGTCCGGGACCAGGGGGTGCCGGCGGCCGAGGTGGTGCCGGCCGCGTGCACCGTGCTGCTCGACGGCCTCACCGACCGCGCTGCCGTCGCTCGCGCCACCGCACTGCTGCACGCCTGGGAGCCGACCGCGGCAGACGCCGCGACGCGTCCCGGGCCGGTCGTCGAGGTGCCGGTGGTCTACGACGGACCCGACCTCGAGGCCGTCGCCGCGCTGTGGGGGGTCGAGCCGGCCGAGGTCGTCGCCCGGCACACCCGGCTCGAGCTGGTCAGCGTCTTCTGCGGCTTCGCACCCGGCTTCGCCTACCTCTCCGGCCTGCCCCGGGAGTGGGCCGTGCCGCGCCTCGATGCTCCACGTCCGCGGGTGCCCGCGGGGTCCGTCGCGCTCGCCGACACCTGGTGCGGGGTCTACCCCACGGCCTCCCCGGGCGGGTGGCGGCTGCTGGGCCGCACCGACGTCACCCTCTGGGACGTGCACCGCGACCCGCCGGCGCTGCTCGCCCCGGGCACCCGGGTGCGCTTCGTCGAGGCCGGGGCACACCGGTGAGCAGGCACGCCCGGACCGCGGAGGTGCTGTCGGGCGGACCGCTCAGCACCGTGCAGGACCTCGGCCGCCCCGGGTTCGCGCACCTCGGCGTCCCGCGGGCAGGTCCGCTCGACCGGCCGGCCGCGGCGCTGGCCCACCGCCTGGTCGGGAACCCGCCGACCGCGGCGCTCCTGGAGGTGACGCTCGGGGGACTGGCACTGCGCCTGGACGCGGCGACCTGGGTCGCGGTCACGGGGGCCGCGGCACCGGTGAGCATCGACGACCGGCCCTGCGCGCTGGCGCGGGCCGTGCTCGTCCCGGCCGGTGGGGTGCTGCGCGTGGGCAGCCCGCGCAGCGGCGTGCGCACCTACGTCGCGCTCGCCGGCGGCATCGACGTCGAGCCGGTCCTCGGCTCCCGGGCGACCGACACGCTCGCCGGGGTCGGTCCACCGGCCCTGGCCCCCGGCCAGGTGCTGCCGCTCGGTCGTCCCAGCGGCCCGCCGGCGACCGTCGAGGCGCTCGGCCCCTCGCCCGCGGGCACCCCGACCGGGACGCTGCGCGTGCACCCCGGCCCCCGGGCCGAGCGACTCGGCCCTCGCACGCTCGCCCGGCTGTGCGCGGCGGCGTACGTCGTGGCGGGGGAGTCGAACCGCGTCGGGCTGCGGCTCGTCGGGCCACCGATGGCGCGCGCCGAGACCGGCGAGCTGGCCAGCGAGGGGATGGTGCTGGGTGCGGTGCAGGTGCCGCCCAGCGGGCTGCCGGTCGTGTTCCTGGCCGACCACCCGCCCACCGGCGGCTACCCGGTCGTGGCGGTCGTGGACGCGGCCGACCTGTGGCAGTGCGCCCAGCTGCGTCCCGGCGACCCGGTGCGCTTCACCCCGGCCCGCTGAGCGCGACCCCGGGCGGGTCGGGCTCCTCAGGTTCCGGTGTGGTCCAGGGCCGCAGCGCCGGGTCGTCGTCGCGGAACGAGCGCACCGGCCCGGCGGGGGACTCCCGGGTCTCGAAGCGGACCGTCACCACCCCGCGTCCGGCCCCCCAGACCCATCCGCGGCCCAGGTCGGTGTGCTCGACGTCCATCCCGGGCGCCCAGACGCCGAGGTGACGGGCCCGCGGCGGCTCGGGCAGCTCCTCGACCGGCTCCTCCTCGGCGTCGGGATCGGCGAAGAGGTCCTCCTGCACCCAGTCGGCCAGCCCGGAGACCCCCACCCCGAGCAGGCGGACGCCGGCGCGCACCTGGGGGCCGGTGTCGGTGCCCGCGAGCAGGTCGGCGAGCAGGGACCGGGCGCTGCGGGCGACGGTGGGGGCGTGGTCGGTGGGGGAGGCGAGGGTGGTGGAGCGGCTCACGGTGGTGAAGTCGTGGAAGCGCACCTTGATGCTCACGGTGCGTCCCGAGAGCCCGGAGGCGCGCAGCCGGGCGGCGACCTCGCCGGCCTGGCGGGTCAGCAGCCCCTCGATGAGGCGCAGGTCGGACAGGTCGGTGTCGTAGGTGCCCTCCACGCTGACCGACTTGGCCTCGCGGTCGGCCACCACAGGCCGGTCGTCACGGGCCCGGGAGAGCAGGTGCAGCCCGCCGCCGTGGGCGCGCCCGAGGAGCCGGACCAGCTCGTCGAGGCCGGCCTGCTCGAGGTCGGCGACCGTCACGATGCCGGCCCTGCGCAGCCGCTCGGCGCTCGCCGGCCCGACGCCGGGGATGATGCTTGCCTTCATCGGGCGCAGGAGCTCCTGCTCGGTCCCGGGCGCGACCACGACCAGCCCGTCGGGCTTGTCGAGGTCGCTGGCGATCTTCGCGACGAGCTTGCTGGTGCCGAGGCCGACCGACGCGGTGAGCCCGTCGGTGGCCTCGTGCACCCGACGGCGCAGCTCCTGGGCGAACTCGGTGACCGTTGCGACCTCCAGGTCGGGGAGCCCGGCCTGCTCGAGGTCGACGAAGGCCTCGTCGAGCGACAGCGGTTCGACCAGGGGCGAGGCCTCGCGCAGCAGCCCCATCACCACCCGGCTCGCCTCGCGGTAGGCGTGGAAGCGCCCCGAGAGGAAGGCCGCCTGCGGACAGCGGGCACGCGCCTCCCGGGTCGACATCGCGGAGCGCACCCCGTGCACCCGGGCCTCGTACGACGCGGTCGCGACCACGCCACGGCCACCGACGCCACCGACCACCACGGGCTTGCCGCGCAGGGAGGGCTTGTCGCGCTGCTCGACGGCCGCGAAGAAGGCGTCGAGGTCCAGGTGGAGGACCGAGGCCTGGGCGCGCACCTGGGCACGTTACCTGCGCACCGGCACCGGCCGGCCACCTGAGGTGCACAGCCGCCGTCCGTGGCGCTGCTCGTCCCCAAGGTCGCCCTCCCGGAAGCCGCCGGGCCGGCCAGCCGGACAGCCTCGGGCCATGACGACACCAGAGCCACTGCCCGCCACCCCGCTGCCCTCGGCGCTGCCCGCTGCTCCGCACACCTTCGTGGCCCGTGACCCGGTGGACGTCCTCGCCGTGGTGCCGGTCGTGCTCGGCTTCGAGCCGCACCAGTCGGTGGTGATGCTGACGTTCGGCTCCCCGCGCCAGTTCCACGCCCGGCTGGACCTGCCGGCCGTCGACGCCTCCGACGCCGAGGTCGCGGCCGCCACCCAGCTGCTCGTCGCGCCCGTCGTGCGCCACGGGGTGCCCCGCGTGCTGCTCGTCGTCTACACCGACGACGCCGAGCGCGGCCGCCGCTGTGCGCGCAGCCTGGTCGACGCCTTCGCGGGCGCGGGCGTCACGGTCCTCGACACCGTCCGCACCGACGGGCGACGGCACTGGCCGGCACTCGGCCCCGGCGCGGGGACGGCCTACGACGTCGCGGCGCACCCGGTCCGGGCGCAGGCGGTCCTCGACGGGCGGGTCACCCACCGCTCCCGCGACGACCTGGCGGCCACCCTGGACCCTGAGCGTGCCGGTCGCGACGACGTGGCGCAGGCGCTCGACCACGAGCCCGCGCTCAGCGCCGACCAGGTCGCCGCGCTGCTGGCGCGCTGCGTCCCGGCCGGCCTGGTCGCCGGTGCCGAGGACGTCGCCGCGCTGGTCCAGGCGGTGGCCGACCCGGCGGTGCGTGACGTGGCGTGGTTGATGATGACCCGCGAGCAGGCACCTGCCCACGTCGCCTTCTGGTCCGACGTCGTGCGACGCACCCCCGACGCCTGGGTGCCGGGGGCAGCGGCCGTGCTCGGCTTCGCGGCCTGGCTCTCGGGCAGTGGGGCCCTGGCCTGGTGCGCCGTCGACCGGTGCCTGGGCCTCGATCCCGACCACGTGCTGGGCGGCTACGTGGCCCAGCTGCTCGACCTGGCGGTGCCGCCGCACGAGTGGACCGGGTCGGGCGACCCCCGCGTCCGGGGGGTGTCTGCCGAGCCCGACGGGGCCTAGGGTCGAGGCATGGGCGAAGAGGTCGAGGCGCAGGAGTTCAGCCGTGCGGACCGCACGCGGCACCGGGCGAAGGTCCGTCGCTGCCTGGACGTGTTCGCGAGGATGCTGCGCGAGGCCGCCTTCGACACCGACGACCCGATGACCGGCCTCGAGGTCGAGCTGAACCTGATCGACGAGCGGGGCGACCCGGCGCTGAAGAACGCCGACGTGCTCGAGCGGATCGCCGACCCCGACTTCCAGACCGAGCTGGGGCAGTACAACATCGAGATCAACGTGCCTCCCGCACGGCTGCGCGAAGGTGGGTTGACGACCTTCGAGGAGGAGCTGCGACGCGACCTCGACGACGCCGAGGCCAAGGCCTCGGAGGTCGGCGCCCACCTCCTGATGATCGGCATCCTGCCGACCCTGGCCGACGGGCACATGACCCGCCAGACGTTGAGCGCGAACCCGCGCTACGCGCTGCTCAGCGACCAGATCCTCGATGCCCGCGGTGAGGACATCGCCATCTCGATCTCGGGCGCGGAGACGCTGGAGACCACCGCCGACTCCATCGTCCCCGAGGCGGCCTGCACCAGCACCCAGTTCCACGTGCAGACCTCGCCCGACCAGTTCGCGGCGTACTGGAACGCCTCGCAGGCCATCGCCGCCGCCCAGGTGGCGGTGGCCGCCAACTCGCCGTACCTGCTGGGCCGCGAGCTGTGGCGCGAGACCCGGATCCCCCTCTTCGAGCAGGCCACCGAGACGCGCAGCGAGGAGCTCAAGGCCCAGGGCGTGCGGCCGCGCGTGTGGTTCGGCGAGCGCTGGATCACCTCGGTCTTCGACCTCTTCGAGGAGAACGTGCGCTACTTCCCGGCCCTGCTGCCGGTGACGGACGAGGAGGACCCCCTCGAGGTCCTCGACGCCGGCGGCACCCCGGCGCTCTCGGAGCTGCGCCTGCACAACGGCACCGTCTACCGCTGGAACCGACCCGTGTACGACGTCGTCGACGACGTGCCGCACCTGCGGGTCGAGAACCGGCTGCTGGCCGCGGGGCCGACCGTGGTCGACACGGTCGCCAACGCCGCCTTCTACTACGGCCTGGTGCGGGCGCTGGTCGACTCCCCGCGCCCGCTGTGGTCGCAGATGTCCTTCAGCGCCGCGGAGGAGAACTTCCACGTCGCGGCCCAGCAGGGCATCGACGCACAGGTCTACTGGCCCGGCGTGGGCCAGGTGCCGGCGACCGAGCTGGTGCTGCGACGCCTGCTGCCCCTGGCCCACGAGGGTCTGGAGTCCTGGGGCGTCGAGTCCGACGTGCGGGACCGGCTGCTGGGCATCATCGAGCAGCGCTGCCTGACCGGGGTCAACGGCGCCGAGTGGTTCGTGAAGCGGATGCGCCAGCGCTCCGGGGAGGACCGCTACGACGCGCTGCGCGCCACCACGCTGGAGTACCGCGAGCGGATGCACACCAACGAGCCCGTCCACACCTGGGACTGAGCAGCACCGGCGGACCTCAGGGGCGCGGGCGCAGCCGCCGCCAGGCGCGCCCGACCCCGGAGCGCGGGTCGCGCCAGCCGTGCCGGTCCACCAGCACCAGCACGAGTGGCCGGCCCAGCTCACCGGCCGCCGCGCGGGCGGCGGCCAGCCACCGTGCGTCGTCGTCCTGGGTCGCCAGGCCGCCGGGACGGGTGATCCAGACCCACGGGTCGGACCCGGTCGCCCGGGCCAGCAGCGCGAGCAGGACGTCGGTGCGCACCCCTTGGTCGTCCGGGTCGCCCGGGGAGCAGGCGAAGACCAGCTCATCTCCGTCGTCGCCGCCGACGTGCACCACGGTGGGGTGGCGACGGGCGGGTCGCGACGACACGTGGGCCAGCACGAGCCCGCGCAGCCGCAGCTCGAGGCCACGGGGGAGCGGCTCCTGCAGGCCCTCCCCGGCGTCCCGCGAGCGCGGCGCGGGGGACGGGGCCGTGGTCATGGGCCCAGCCTGCCTGCCGCGGAGGAGACGCACCTGGCTCCTCCACAGGCAGTGGGGTGAGCCGGGATCGGTTAGCGTGCCAGGGGCAGGGCCGCACCGCGTCCTGCACACCGGTGGTCGAGCCGAGGAGGACCGATGGGCGCTGTAGTGGTCGGGTACGTCAACAAGCCCGAGGGGCGCGCCGCGCTGGCGCGGGGGATCGAGGAGGCGAGGTTGCGCGGGCTGCGCCTCGTCGTCGTGTCGTCGCACCGCGGTGGCGCCGAGTACGACACCGAGGCGGCCGGCAAGGCCCAGACCGAGCTCGACGACGTCCGCTCGCAGCTCGAGGGTGCCGAGGTCGAGTTCGAGCTGCGCCAGCTCGTCCGAGGCTTCGAGCCGGCCGAGGACCTCATCGGCATCACCGCTGACAACGACGCCGAGCTCCTGGTCATCGGGCTGCGGCGACGCTCCCCGGTGGGGAAGCTGATCCTGGGCAGCAACGCCCAGCGCATCCTGCTCGACGCGCCCTGCCCGGTGCTGGCCGTCAAGGCCTGACGCGGACACCTCGTCCGGCGGTGTGGTGGAGGGTGGTAGAACCTCGGCATGACCACCACCGCACTCGGAGGCACTCCCGTCACGCTCGTCAGTGACCTCCCCGCCGTCGGCAGCGCCGCTCCCGACTTCCACCTGTCCGGCACCGACCTGACCACCGAGGTCACCCGCCCGCGCGACACGCGGACCGTGCTGAACATCTTCCCCAGCGTCGACACCGGCGTCTGCGCCGCGAGCGTGCGCCGCTTCAACGAGCTGACCGCCGCGCTCGACAACACCACCGTCGTCTGCGTCTCCGAGGACCTCCCGTTCGCCCAGGCCCGCTTCTGCGGCGCCGAGGGCATCGACAACGTCGTGATGGCCTCGGCCTTCCGGTCCTCCTTCGGCCAGGACTTCGGGGTCACGCTGGTCGACGGCAAGTTCGAGGGTCTGCTCGCGCGCGCCGTGGTCGTCCTCGACACCGACGGCACCGTGCTGCACACCGAGCTGGTTCCCGAGATCGCCCAGGAGCCCGACTACGACGCGGTGGCCGCCGCGCTCGCCTGAGCCACCCCGGCCCCGACGCACCACGACGCCCGCCCCGCAGATCGCGGGGCGGGCGGCGTCGTCGTACGGGTCAGCGGGTGGGTGCCGGGGTCACCTGGTGACCTTGACCTTCACCGTCTTCGTGGCCGCCTCGGTGATCGCGTCGCCGAGGTAGCTGAGCGTGACCTTGTAGGTGCCGGGCTTCTTCAGCTTCGGCAGCGCGATCCTGGCCTTGCCGTCGGTGAGGGCCTTCGTGACCTTCTTGGCGCCGACCTGGGCCACGACGTCGCCGCTGGCCCCGCCCACCATGTTGGTGACCGAGACGGGCAGCTTCGCCTTCTTGCCCTTCTTCACCTTCGTGACCTTTTTGGCGCTCATCTCCGAACCCTGCTTGACCGTGGTCAGCTGCCCGAGGGACGCGGGTGCATCGGACACGCACGGGATCGAGTACGTCGTCAGGACACCGCCCGAGGTCGGCACCAGCGCGAAGGTGGCCGGCATGGTCAGCTCGTGCGTGCCGGGCAGCGGCGAGGTGAATGCTCCGTTGTGACCCGACGCCTTCATGAGCAGCGAACCGTCCGGCTGTGCCACGCCGTTGCCGGCGAGCCCCTCGACCGGGATCGCGGTGTCGCCGGCGAGCACGCTGAAGCCGGTCAGCGCGCCACCGTCGGCGCTGATGAGACCCAGCAGGCCCGCGACGGCGGCAGGAACGCTGGCGGCGGCCTCGAGCGGCACCATGCCGGCCGGGACGGGGAAGCCGGCGGGCACGGTGGGCAGCTCGGGCTTCTCCAGCGACACAGGCACCTGGACGTCGCCGACGAGCGGCACGGTGCAGGTGTACGTCGTGGTGACGGGGACCGCGGCGGCGGTGCCGGCGGTGCCGGCGACGAGCCCGGCCGAGGCCAGGGCGGTGATGGTGCCGACGACGGCGGTGCGCGCGGCAATGGTGCGTGAGGTCATGTGAGTGCTCCCTCCCAAGAGCGTGGTCGGCTGCCTCCCGCAGCGCGACCAGCCACAACCTAGAGCGCGCCGGTGCGCCCGGGAGGGGAATCGGAGGATTGGTCCTCGACCTCTCCTGTGTCCCCGTCGGGTGACGGTGCGGGCCCCGGGGGAGCGGTGCGTTCGCGCACCAGCTCGTCGAGGTAGCGCAGCACCACGGCCAGGACCGCGACCAGCGGGACGCCGAGGAAGGCGCCGGCGACCCCGAAGAGCGTCGAGCCCAGGATGATCGTCAGCAGCACCACCCCGGCGTGCAGTCGCAGGCTGCGCCCCTGGAGCCAGGGCAGCAGCACGTTGCCCTCCAGCTGCTGCACGCCCAGCACGATGCCCAGCACGATGAGCGCCGAGACCCAGCCGTTGGCGACGAGCGTGACCAGCACCGCGAGGGCACCCACGCTGACCGCGCCCACGATGGGGGCGAAGGCGGCCACGAAGGTGAGCACTGCCAGCGGCAGGGCGAGCGGCACGCCCACCAGCAGCAGCCCGGTGCCGATCAGCACGGCGTCGATGAGCCCCACCAGGGCCTGGGTGCGCACGAACCCGCCCAGGGTGGTCCAGGCACGGACGCCGACCTCGGCGAGGTGCGGGCCGGCCCGGTCGCCGGCGAGGTCCGTGACCCAGGGCAGGAACCGGGCTCCGTCCTTGAGGAAGAAGAACGCGAGGACGAGGGTCACCACGAAGGTGATCAGCGCGGAGGTCACCGCACCCACCCCGACGAGGACCCCGGACGCGATGGTGCTGGCACTCGACTCCAGCCGGTCCTGGGCCGCGGTGACCACGGACTCGACCTGGGCCTGGGTGATCTCGAACGAGCTCTCCTCGACCCACTGCTCGACCGTGGTCAGGCCCTCGGAGGCCGCTTCGGCGAGCTCGACCGACTGGTCACCGACCGAGGGCGCGATAGTCACGCCGACGGCCCCGACCACGCCGAGGCTGAGCAGGATCACGATGAGGGCGGCCACCGCGGAGGGCAGCCGGAGCCGGTGCTCCAACCACCGCGTCGGCGGTTGCAGGACGGTGGTGAGGATGAGCGCCAGCAGGACCGGCAGCACGATGCTCCACACCTGGCCGACCAGCCAGCCGAGGGCGAGTGCGCCCAGCCCGACCAGCAGCCAACGCAGCGTCCACCGGGCCAACCAGTCCACGCCGCGGCCGATCACGCGCTCACGGGTGGCTGCTGGAGCTGCCTCGTCGTCCATGGCAGCACCCTAGATGTCCTCGCGCTCGTGCCACCGGGGTGAGCGGGTCCAGTGGCGGCCGAGTCGGGACCTTCGACCCTGCCTGGGCCCGCCGGGCGAGGGAGAACGTGGCCTCGATGGACACACGACTCCTCGACGGCCGGCCCCCGGGCGACGCCCCGAGCACCCACGAGACCGTGCCGCCGGGCGCGCGGCGGGTGCTGGCACTGTCGACGATCGCGTTCACGCTGATGTTCGCGGCCTGGCTGATGTTCGGCGTCCTCGGACTGCCGATCCGCGACGAGTTCGGGCTCAGCGACGTCCAGCTGTCGTGGCTCTCCGCCGTGGCGATCCTCAACGGCTCACTGTGGCGGCTCCCGGCCGGCATCGCGGCCGACCGCCTCGGCGGTCGCATCGTGTTCACGGTGATGCTCGTGACCACAGCGGCCTTCTGCTACCTGGTCTCCCTGGCGGGCAGCTACGCGGTGCTCCTGGTCCTGGCCTTCCTCGTCGGCTTCGCAGGCAACGCCTTCACCGCGGGCGTGGCCTGGAACTCGGCCTGGTTCCCGCGCCAGCACCAGGGCTTCGCGCTCGGGGTGTTCGGGGCCGGCAACGTGGGTGCCTCCGTCACCAAGTTCATCGGCCCCGTCCTGGTCACCAGCACCGCCGGCGCGACCTACTTCGGCGTCGTCGAGGGTGGCTGGCGACTGGTCCCGGTGATCTATGCCGTGCTGCTGCTGGTGGCGGCCGTCGCGCTGTGGACGCTGACCCCGCGCCAGGACCGCAAGCCGGGAGCGGGCCGGCCCCTCAGGGAGCAGCTGCTGCCCCTGAGGCAGGTCCGGGTCTGGCGGTTCAGCCTCTACTACGTCGCCGTGTTCGGCGCGTACGTCGCGCTGGCGGCCTGGCTGCCGAAGTACTACGTGGACAACTTCGGGGTCTCCCTGTCCACCGCCGCCCTCCTGACCGCCTCGTTCATCTTCCCCGCGAGCCTGCTGCGCCCCGTGGGCGGCTGGTTCTCCGACAAGCTGGGCGCTCGGCGGGTGATGTACTGGACCTTCGCCACGATGCTGGTCTGCACCTTCATCCTGATGATGCCCGACGGCTATGTCGTGGTGGAGGTGTCGGAGTCGTTCGACGCCAGCGGCACCAACGACGTGCTGCCCTACTCCATCGGGCTGGTGCCGTTCGCCCTGCTCGTCTTCGTGCTGGGGTGCTCGATGGGCGTCGGCAAGGCCGCGGTCTACAAGCACATCCCGGAGTACTTCCCCACGGAGGTGGGCTCCGTCGGCGGACTCGTCGGCATGCTCGGCGGTCTCGGAGGCTTCTTCCTCCCCCCGCTGTTCGCCTACACCACCTCGTGGACCGGGCTCCCCTCGGCGACCTTCTTCGTCCTCTTCGTCCTGACCCTGGTCTGCGCCGTGTGGATGCACCTCACCGTCGTGCAGATGCTGCACCAGCAGTCCCCGGAGCTGGCCGACCACTTCGAGCACCCGACCCTGGCAGGGGAGACACGATGAGCACGAGGCCGAACCAGGCATCCACGGCACGCGGCGGCGAGTGGCTGGAGGACTGGGACCCCGAGAACGCCGAGACCTGGGACAGCCACCTGGCGTGGCGCACCCTGTGGGTCACCACCTTCTGCCTGACCCTCGCCTTCGTGGCGTGGTTCCTGCCGAGCGCGATCATCCCGAAGCTCAACGCCCTGGGCTACACCTTCTCCCAGAACCAGCTGTACTGGATGGCCGCGATGCCGGGTCTCTCGGCCGGTCTGTTCCGGCTGGTCTGGATGGTGCTGCCGCCGATCGTGGGCACCCGCAAGCTGGTCTCCCTGACGTCGCTGCTCCTGATCGCCTCGACGCTCGGCTGGGGCGTGCGGGTGCAGACACCCGACGCGCCGTACTGGGAGCTCATGGTCCTGGCGCTCCTGGCCGGCATCGGTGGGGGCGCGTTCTCCGGCTTCATGCCCAGCACCTCCTACTTCTTCCCCAAGGCCAAGCAGGGCACGGCCCTGGGGCTGCAGGCCGGGCTGGGCAACTTCGGGGTGTCCCTGGTCCAGCTGCTCACCCCGTTCCTGATCGGGTTCTCGGCGCTCGCCGTCTTCGGCGGCAGCCAGCAGCTCGAGGTGGCCGGGGGCGAGCCCACCGAGGTCTGGTACCAGAACGCCGCCTTCGTCTGGATCCCGTTGATGGTCATCGGGGCGGTCCTGGCCTGGACGATGCTCAAGTCGGTGCCGGTGCAGGCCGGCATCCGTCAGCAGTTCGACATCTTCGCCAACAGGGACACGTGGCTGATGACGCTGCTCTACATCATGACGTTCGGCACCTTCTCCGGTCTCGCGGCGCAGTTCGGTCTGCTGATGAGCAACCTGTACGGCGGCGGCAACGACGAGATCGTCGCGGGTGCGGGGGCGTCGGCCCGCCTCCTGATCGACGGCTACTCCGTGCCCGACCCGGTCAAGTTCGTGTTCCTGGGCCCGCTGATCGGAGCCGCCGCCCGGGTCGCGTTCTCCCCGCTCACCGACCGGATGGGCGGCGCCGTCTGGACGTTGGTCTCCGGCATCGGCGTGGTGGTCGCGATCGCATTCACGCTGCCCGCGTTGACCCCCGACCTCAGCTCGGCGGAGGCGCTGCAGGGGGACTTCCGGCAGTTCCTGTGGGGGATGCTGGCGATCTTCCTGTTCAGCGGCATCGGCAACGCCTCCACCTTCAAGCAGATGCCGATGATCTTCGAGCGTCGCCAGGCCGGTGGCGTGATCGGCTGGACCGCGGCGATCGCAGCCTTCGGTCCCTTCTTCTTCGGCGTCGGCGTGACCACCTTGGGCCCGACCGCCTTCTTCGCCATCGGCATCGCCTGGGCGCTGATGTGCATCGCCATCACGTGGCAGCGCTACGCGCGCCCCGGAGCCCCGAAGCCCAGCTGATGACACAGCTGACGACACAGGTGATGGACGAGCCGACGACCAGCCGATCGAGAGGAACCGTGCGATGAGCAACGACGTGGAGTCCGGAGCCGACCGGTCGGCGAGGTCCGGGAAGCGCCCTGGCATGGACGGCTCGTTCACCGACGCGCTGGTCTCCAGCCGCCGCTACTTCACCAAGGCGGTGGTCTCCGACGACCTGCGCACCCTGACGAGGAAGGGGGGCCGCCAGGCCGACGACTTCTATCGCGACCGGTGGAGCCACGACAAGGTCGTCCGGTCGACGCACGGGGTGAACTGCACGGGGTCGTGCTCGTGGAAGGTCTACGTCAAGGACGGGATCATCACCTGGGAGACCCAGCAGACCGACTACCCGTCGGTCGGTCCGGACTCGCCTGAGTACGAGCCGCGCGGGTGCCCGCGTGGGGCCGCGTTCTCCTGGTACACCTACAGCCCGACCCGGGTCCGCTACCCCTACGTCCGCGGGGTGCTCCTGGAGATGTACCGCGAGGCCAAGAGGCAGCACGACGGCGACCCGGTCAAGGCCTGGGCGCACGTCGTGGACAACCCCCAGCGGGCCAAGGCGTACAAGTCGGCGCGCGGCAAGGGCGGGCTGGTGCGCGCCTCGTGGGACGAGACGGTCGAGATGGTCTCCGCCGCCCACGTGCACACGATCGCGAAGTGGGGCCCTGACCGGGTGGCCGGCTTCTCCCCGATCCCGGCGATGTCGATGGTCTCCCACGCCTCCGGAGCGCGGTTCATGAACCTCATCGGCGGCTCGATGCTGAGCTTCTACGACTGGTACGCCGACCTCCCGGTCGCCTCGCCGCAGGTCTTCGGCGACCAGACCGACGTCCCGGAGTCCGGGGACTGGTGGGACGCCGGCTACCTCATCATGTGGGGCTCCAACGTCCCGGTGACCCGCACCCCCGACGCGCACTGGATGACGGAGGCGCGCTACCGGGGCCAGAAGGTCGTCGCCGTGGCGCCCGACTACGCCGACAACGTGAAGTTCGCCGACGAGTGGCTGCCAGCGCACCCCGGCACCGACGGGGCGCTGGCGATGGCGATGGGCCACGTGATCCTGCGCGAGTTCTACGTGGAGCGCGAGACGCCGTACTTCACCGACTACACCAAGCGCTACACCGACCTGCCGTTCCTGGTGAAGGTCGACGTCGACGGCGACGGGGTGCACCGGCCCGGCAAGTTCCTGACCGCCGAGGACCTCGCGGCGCACCGCGACGAGGAGAACGCCGCCTTCAAGACGGTGCTGGTCGACGCGACCACCGACGCGCCGGTCGTGCCCAACGGTGCCCTCGGGCACCGCTTCGGGGCCAGCGGCGAGGGTCTTTGGAACCTCGACCTCGGCGACGTCGACCCGCTGCTGAGCCTGGCCCGGGACGGGGCGGAGACGGTGGAGCTGGAGCTCCCGCGCTTCGACAACCCCGACGGCTCGGCCGGCAGCCTGCGCCGCGGCGTCCCCGTGCGCCGGGTGGAGGGCCACCTGGTCACCACCGTGCTGGACCTGATGCTGGCGCAGTACGGCGTGCGGCGCCCGGGCCTGCCGGGCCAGTGGCCGACCGGCTACGAGGACGCGGAGTCCCCGGGCACGCCTGCCTGGCAGCAGCGCTTCACCGGCGTCCCGTGGGAGGCCGCGGCGCGGATCGGGCGTGAGTTCGCGCAGAACGCCGAGGAGTCGCGCGGGCGCTCGATGATCATCATGGGCGCCGGCACCAACCACTGGTTCCACTCCGACACGATCTACCGGACCTTCCTCGCCCTGACCACGCTGACCGGCTGCCAGGGCGTCAACGGTGGCGGCTGGGCGCACTACGTGGGGCAGGAGAAGGTCCGCCCGATCACCGGCTACAACCAGGTCGCGAACGCGCTGGACTGGAGCCGGCCGCCGCGCAACATGATCCAGACGGCCTACTGGTACCTGCACACCGACCAGTTCCGCTACGACCAGTTCGGTGCCGACACGCTCTCGGCGCGCACCGGAGAGGGCCAGCTGGCCGGCAAGAGCACCGCCGACGTGATCGCCCAGAGCGCCCGGCTGGGCTGGTCGCCGTCGTACCCGACGTTCGACAAGAACCCCCTCGAGATCACCGAGGACGCCGCAGCGGCCGGGCGAAGCGTCTCCGACCACATCGTGTCGGGGCTCAAGGACGGCTCGTTGAGCTTCGCCTGCGAGGACCCCGACGCCCCCGAGAACTTCCCCCGGATCCTGTCGATCTGGCGCGCGAACCTGCTGGGTTCGTCCTCGAAGGGCAACGAGTACTTCCTCAAGCACCTGCTCGGGACCGACTCCTCGGTACGGGCCACGGAGACCCCCGAGAGCCTGCGCCCACGCGACATCACCTGGCACGAGAAGGCGCCCGAGGGCAAGCTCGACCTGCTGATGACGCTGGACTTCCGCCAGACGTCGACCACGATCTTCTCGGACGTCGTGTTCCCCGCCGCCACCTGGTACGAGAAGCACGACCTGAACACCACCGACATGCACCCGTTCGTGCACTCCTTCAACCCGGCGATCGCCCCGCCGTGGCAGACCCGCACCGACTGGGACACCTGGCGGGCGATCGCGGAGAAGTTCAGCGAGCTCGCCGGCCCCCGCCTGGGCACCCGCCGCGACGTGGTCGCCGTACCGCTGATGCACGACACCCCGGACGCGATGGCCACCCCCCACGGAGCGGTCAAGGACTGGAAGCCCGGCCCCGGGCAGGAGCCGCAGTGCGAGCCGGTGCCCGGGCTGACGATGCCCAAGCTGGTGGAGGTCGAGCGCGACTACGGAGCGGTCAGCCAGAAGATGAACGCGCTCGGTCCGCTCCTCGACACGCTGGGCGCGACCACCAAGGGCGTCACCTTCGAGGTCGGCAAGGAGATCGACTACCTGCGCGCCAAGAACGGTCCGGTGCGCGGCGGGGTGGCCGACGGGCGCCCCTCCCTGGTGCGCGACGTGCACGTCTGCGAGGCGATCCTCGCTCTGTCGGGCACCACCAACGGCCACCTGGCGGTCCAGGGCTTCAAGCAGCTGGAGAAGCGCACCGGCCACCTGATGCACGACCTCGCCGCCGAGCACGAGGGCAAGCAGGTGACCTTCGCCGACACCCAGGCCGCGCCGGTCTCGGTGATCACCTCGCCGGAGTGGTCGGGCTCGGAGTCCGGCGGGCGGCGCTACTCGCCGTTCACGATCAACGTCGAACGCCTCAAGCCCTGGCACACCCTGACCGGTCGCCAGCACTTCTACCTCGACCACGACTGGATGACCGAGCTGGGGGAGGGGCTGCCGGTCTTCCGGCCGCCGCTGAACATGGCGGCGCTCTTCTCGGAGCCGGCGATCGGCGACGTGGCTGGACCCGGCGGTGACGCCGTCGAGGGGCTGACGGTGCGCTACCTGACCCCGCACAACAAGTGGTCGATCCACTCCGAGTACCAGGACAACCTGTTCATGCTGTCGCTGTCGCGCGGCGGGCAGAACATCTGGATGAGCGACCGCGACGCCGCGAAGGTGGGCGTGCAGGACAACGACTGGATCGAGGCGGTGAACCGCAACGGTGTGGTCGTGGCCCGGGCGATCGTCTCGCACCGGATGCCCGAGGGCACGGTCTACATGCACCACGCCCAGGACCGGCTCATCGACGTACCGCTGGCGGAAACCTCGGGCAAGCGGGGCGGCATCCACAACTCGCTGACCCGGCTGCTGGTCAAGCCCACCCACCTGATCGGGGGCTACGCCCAGCTGACCTGGGCGTTCAACTACATCGGTCCCACCGGCAACCAGCGCGACGAGGTGACGGTCATCCGTCGCCGCTCGCAGGACGTGGAGTACTGACATGCGCGTGATGGCCCAGATGGCGATGGTCATGAACCTCGACAAGTGCATCGGCTGCCACACCTGCTCGGTGACCTGCAAGCAGGCGTGGACCAACCGCACCGGTACGGAGTACGTGTGGTTCAACAACGTCGAGACCCGGCCGGGGCAGGGCTACCCGCGCACCTACGAGGACCAGGAGCAGTGGAAGGGCGGCTGGGAGCTGAACAAGCGGGGTCGGCTCAAGCTCAGGGCCGGCGGCCGGTTCAAGAAGCTCGCCACCATCTTCTCCAACCCCAAGATGCCCTCGATCCAGGACTACTACGAGCCCTGGACCTACGACTACTCGACCCTGACCGACGCGCCCGCCCAGGAGCACACGCCGGTGGCGCGGCCCCAGTCGCTGCTCACGGGCAAGAACATGAAGGTCGAGTGGTCCTCGAACTGGGACGACAACCTGGGCGGCTCGGCAGCCACCGCCAAGCACGACCCGATGCTGGCCAAGATCGCCGACAAGGTGCGCATGGAGTTCGAGGAGACCTTCATGTTCTACCTCCCGCGCATCTGCGAGCACTGCCTCAACCCGTCGTGCGCGGCCTCCTGCCCCAGCGGTGCGATCTACAAGCGCTCCGAGGACGGCATCGTCCTGGTCGACCAGGACCGCTGCCGCGGGTGGCGGATGTGCGTGTCGGGCTGCCCGTACAAGAAGGTCTACTTCAACCACAAGACCGGCAAGGCCGAGAAGTGCACGTTCTGCTTCCCGCGCATCGAGGTGGGCCTGCCGACGGTCTGTGCGGAGACCTGCGTCGGGCGGCTGCGCTACATCGGGCTGATCCTGTACGACGCCGACGCGGTGCTCGAGGCGGCGTCGGTGCCCGATGACCACGACCTGTACGAGGCCCAGCGTGCGCTCCTGCTGGACCCCAACGACTCGGAGGTCGTGCGTGCCGCCGAGCGCGACGGCATCCCGCACGACTGGATCGAGGCCGCTCAGCGCTCGCCGATCCACGCGCTGATCAACGTCTTCAAGGTCGCCCTGCCACTGCACCCGGAGTACCGGACCATGCCGATGGTCTGGTACATCCCGCCGCTGTCGCCGGTGGTCGACGTGGTCAAGGACACCGGGTACGACGCCGAGGACCGGACCAACCTGTTCGCGGCCATCGACGCACTCCGGATCCCGATCGAGTACCTCGCCGAGCTCTTCACCGCCGGTGACGTCGCCGTCGTCGACAAGGTGCTCAAGAAGCTCGCCGCCATGCGCTGCTACATGCGCGACATCAACATGGGCCGCGAGCCGGACGCCTCGATCCCGGCGGCCGTCGACATGAGCGAGGAGGAGATGTACGACATGTACCGCCTCCTGGCCATCGCCAAGTACGACGAGCGCTACGTCATCCCGCCGGCGCACGCCGAGCAGGGCCACTCCCTCGAGGAGCTCGCCACCGAGTGCGCGGTCGCTGACTACGACGGCGGGCGGCAGGACCTCTTCGGCGAGGGGTCGGGCGTGCCGACCCCGATCGCCGTCGAGAACTTCCAGATGCTCCAGCAGCGGCAGGGCGCTGACAGCCTCGCCGGTCCGGAGGACAAGGGACGTCGGGTGAACCTGCTCAACTGGGACGGCAAGGGCTCGCCGGCAGGGCTGTTCCCGCAGCGGGCCGACCGGGACAGCGAGGACCCGCGATGAGAGTGCCCACGCTGCGACGTCGACGCGAGATCACCGACGAGGAGCTCTCCTGGACCTGGCAGACGGCCTCCCTGCTGCTGGGCTACCCCGACGAGGAGCTCCTGGGGCGCGTCGACCTGCTGCGCCAGGTGTGTGCGGCGTTGCCGTCGACGCTGGGGGAGCCGTTGAACCGGACGCTCGAGCACCTCACAGCCACCCCGCTCACGCTGCTCCAGGAGGAGTACGTCGAGACCTTCGACACCCGGCGGCGGCACAACCTGTTCCTGACCTACTTCGCCCACGGCGACACCCGCAAGCGCGGGGTGGCGCTGCTGCGCTTCAAGCAGACCTACATGCGTGCCGGTTTCGACCTGCGCGACGACGAGCTGCCCGACCACCTGTGCGTGGTGCTGGAGTTCGCGGCCACCATCGACCGCGACGAGGGACGGACGCTGATCCTGGACCACCGGGCCGGGCTCGAGCTGCTGCGCTTGGCATTGGGCGAGAAGGGCTCGCCCTGGGCAGGCGCGGTCGCTGCGGTCACGGCCACCCTGCCTCCCCTCGGCGACGACGAGCGCGGCGCCATCGCCCGGCTGGCGGCCGAGGGGCCACCGGAGGAGGAGGTCGGGCTGACCCCGTACGCCACCCCGGCCTTCGACCCGGCCACCGCCGTCCCACCGCCCGAGGCCGGGCCCACCGCCCTGCCGATGCCGACCTTCCCAGGAGCACGCTGACATGGACGTCTTCCTGTGGGTGATCGTTCCCTACCTCTGCCTGGCGACCTTCGTCGTGGGCCACTTCTGGCGGTACCGCTACGACAAGTTCGGCTGGACCACGCGCTCCTCGCAGCTCTACGAGGACAAGCTGCTGCGGCTCGGCTCACCGCTGTTCCACTTCGGGATGCTCGGTGTGATCGGCGGGCACGTGCTCGGACTCCTGATCCCGCAGGCCTGGACCGACGCGCTGGGCGTCAGCCACCAGACGTACCACGTCGTGGCGGTGGCCGGCGGACTCGCAGCCGGGATCGCGGCGGTCGTCGGGATGGCCATCCTGATCTACCGACGCCGCACCGTCGGGCCAGTCTTCTCGGCCACCACCGTCATGGACAAGGTGATGTACGCCTTCCTCGCCGCTGCGATCTTCCTGGGCATGTGGAACACGATCGCCGGCTCGATCCTGACGATCGGCGGTGAGTACAACTACCGCGAGGGCGTCTCGGTGTGGTTCCGCTCGTTCCTGGCCTTCCAGCCGGACGCGGCCCTGATGGCCGATGCACCCATCGGGTTCCAGCTGCACGCGCTGGTGGCCTTCGGGCTGTTCGCACTGTGGCCGTTCACGCGTCTGGTGCACGTCTTCAGTGCCCCGCTCGGCTACCTGACCCGGCCCTACATCGTCTACCGCAGCCGCGACTCCGAGCTCGGCACGCACCGCCCCCGAGCGGGATGGGACAACGTCTCGTCCTGAACCGGCTGTAGCGGACGGGTCGCCCCGGGGCCCGTCTAGGGTCAGCGCCGTGGGCACAGCCATCGACCGGGCGATCATCGAGGCTTCGAGCGCACTGGTGGGCGAGCAGCTGCGGTTCGTGGAGCTGCTGGGCGGTGGGCAGCACGCGCGGACGATCCTCGCCGACGGCCGATCGGGGGAGTACGTGCTCCGCCGCTTCGCGCCGGGCGACCCAGCGGTCGAGCACGAGGTCGAGGTCCTGGCCCGGCTGGCCCCGCTGGCAGACCTGACACCTCGCGTGGTCGCGCACACGGACCGTCCACCGCCGGGATCGATGCCGGGATCGATGCTGGGTTCGATCATGGTCACGAGCAGGGTCCGTGGAGCCCCTCCCGCGCCGACGCTGTCGCTGATGAGCATCGCGGCGCAGATGGCGGCAGCACTCGCGAGGATCCATCGTGAGTCAGGTGACGGACTGCGCGAGGTCCCGGTGCGACCTCCCGACGGGCGGGGCCCCATGAGCGACATGGCGAGGGCGGGCTGGCCCGCGCTGGAGTGCTCCGAGCGGGTGCTGACCCACTACGACTACTGGTGCGGCAACGCACTGTGGGTCGAGGACCGCCTCACCGGCATCGTCGACTGGTCCGGCGCGCGCAGCGGGCCACGCGGGGTCGATGTCGCCTGGTGCCGACAGGACCTGGTCCTGCTGGGGTCACCCACGGCGGCGGACGCCTTCCTTTGCCGCTACGAGAGCTGCGCCGGTGTGGCGGTCCCGGACATCCACGCCTGGGACGTGCAGGCGGCTGCGCAGGCGGACAGTGCAGTCGAGACGTGGGCGCCCAACTACCACCAGGTCGGCCGCCCGCAGCTCGACGCCCCGACCCTGCGGACCAGGCTCGACGCGTGGATCGCCGACCTGCTGCAGATCCGGCCGGCCCCGAGATGAGGACCCGAGGCATGGTCCTGCACCCTGGTCGCACCGCCCTGGTCGTGGGCGGGTGCGTCGTCCTGGGTGCCGGCGTCGCGATGCTCCTGTCCGCGGATCTCGGTTCGGACGGGTACTCCACGCTGGTCAACGGTGTTGCCCAGCGCCTGGGGGTGTCGTTCTGGAGCGCCAACCTGGCGATCGGCGTGCTCTTCCTCCTCCTCGCGGCCTGGCGGCGGGTCTACCCGGGACCGGGAACCCTCATCCAGGTGGTCGTCGTCGGGGCCACCGTCTCGGCGATGCTCGACGTCCTGACCACTCCCGGCTCGCTGCTGGGGCAGCTGGCGCTGCTGGTGGCAGCCATCCCGGTCCTCGCCGTCGGGATCGCGGCCTACCTCGGCAGCCAGCTGGGCGCCGGGCCGACCGAAGCCGCGGCCCTGGCCTGGGACCCGCCGTTGCCCTTCCGGTGGAGCTACAGCCTCGTGCAGGGCGGTGGCGCCCTCGTGGGTTGGCTCCTCGGCGCCACGGTCGGCGCCGGCACGATCGCGGTGATCCTCCTCCTCGGCCCGGCCGCGGGCCTGGCCGCACGACTCCTGCGGCTCGACGTGCGGCAACGCCACGGGGGGTCGGACCGGGGGGTCTGACGCGCGACAAGACCGACGTGAGTATGGTTAGGCTTACCTAACTTCCACGTCAGAGAGTCGACCCATGACCCGAACCACGCGCACGCTCGCGGGCCTCACCTCCGCCGCAGCCCTCATCCTGTCGGCCTGCTCCACCGGAGCGACCGACCCCGCATCGACCGACACTGCGGCGGACGCCGCCGCTCGCCCGCCGGCCGCCGCGGACGCCTTCCCCGTCACGATCGAGCACGCGCTCGGCGAGACCACCATCGAGGAGGCCCCGCAGCGGGTGGCCACGCTGGGCTGGGTCGATGACGACATCGCCCTCTCACTCGGAGTCGCGCCGGTCGGTGCGGTCGCGAAGTCGTGGGGCGGCAACGAGAACCGGTCGACCGACTGGTTCGACGCCGCCCTCGAGGAGCAGGGCGCCGAGCAGCCGGTGCGCTACGACGACACCGACGGCGCTCCCGTCGACGCGATCGCGGAGCTCGCCCCGGACGTGATCCTGGCGACCAACTCCGGGATCACCGAGAAGGAGTACGCCAAGCTCTCCAAGATCGCGCCGGTCGTCGCCTACCCGGACTTCCCGTGGGTCACCGAGTGGCGCACCTCGCTCGACATGATCGGCGACGCCCTGGGGCTCAGCGACCGGGCCGTCGAGGTCAGGGCCGAGACGGAGCAGGTCATCGAGGACGGGAAGGACGAGTACCCGGGCCTCGAGGGCACCTCGCTGGCCTTCGTCCACCTCACCCCCACCGACCTCTCGACCATCGGGCTGTACGCCGCCGCGGACAACCGGGTGCGCACCATGAACGACTTCGGCATGGTCAACGCCTCGATCGTCGACGAGGTCGTCGACGAAGGGCAGTTCTACGGCACCATGTCCGCCGAGCGGGCCGAGGACGTCGACGCCGACGTGGTCCTCTCGTACGCGGAGACCGAGGACGACGTGGCCGACCTCGCGGACGACCCACTGATCGGGCGCATCCCCGCGCTGCGCAGCGGCCACGTCTACGCGGAGGTCGACAAGCACCTGGGCGTCTCGATCACCAACCCCTCGCCGCTGTCGATGCCCTACATCGTCGAGCACTACCTGCCCGGTGTGGCCGAGGTGGTCCCCGCCTCGTGACCACCGTCGCCGAGATCGCCACGACCGAGCCGGTCCGCGAGGCCGTACCGGGGCGGCCGCCCTCCCGGATGGTCCCGCTCGGCGTGGTGGTGGCGCTGCTCGTGGCCGCGTGCGGGTCCGTGCTGATCGGCTCGCTGCCCGTCCCGCCCGCGGCGGTGCTGGACGGCGACCACGCCCAGCACGCGATCGCCATGGCCCGGCTCGACCGGACGATCCTGGGGATCGTCGTCGGAGCCGCGCTGGGCGCCGCCGGTGCCTGCTTGCAGGGCCTGACCCGCAACCCGCTCGCCGATCCCGGCATCCTCGGCATCAACGCCGGGGCGGCCATGGCCATGGTCGTCGCCATGGCCCTCCTCGGCCTCGGCTCGGTGACCGCGTTCGTGTGGGTCGCCTTCCTCGGCGCCGCCGGGGCCATGGTCGTCGTGCACGGCATCGCTGCCTGCGGGCGCGACGGCGCCACACCGGGCCGGCTCACCATCGCGGGCGCCGCCGTGACAGCCGTCCTCACGAGCCTGGTCAGCGCGGTGCTCCTCCTCGACCGCCGGACCATGGAGTCGTTCCGCTACTGGCAGGTCGGGACCCTCGGGGGACGACAGCTCCAGGTCGTGCTGGACGCGCTGCCCGTGCTGGTGCTCGGCATGGTTCTCGCGATCGCCGCCAGCCGCCGCCTCGACGCCCTGGCCCTCGGCGACGACGTGGCCGCAGGACTCGGAGCCTCCGTACGGCGCTCGCGGCTGGCCATCGGACTGGCCGCCACGCTCCTGGCGGGAGGGGCCACCGCTCTCGCCGGGCCGATCGGGTTCGTCGGCCTGCTCGTCCCGCACACCGCTCGGCTCGTGGTCGGACCGGCACACGCCAAGGTGCTGCCCCTGTCGGCCGCCCTGGGCGCGGTGCTGCTCCTGGTCGCCGACACCCTCGGCCGGGTGGTCCTGCCGCCCTCCGAGGTCCAGGTGGGCATCATGACCTCCCTGGTCGGCCTGCCGGTCTTCGTCTGGCTGCTGCGCGGTCCCCGGGGGGCGGCGCGGTGACGGAGCACCTGCCCGGCGTCGACCTCGGCCGGAGGCCGGACGCGGGCCTGGTCGTCGACGCGGCCCGGAGGCTGCCGCGACGGCGACGGCGGACCGTCGTCGCCGGCCTGGCCGTGCTGCTGGTCCTCACGTTCTCGGCCCGGGTGCTGCTGGGCGACTTCACCATCACGGTCCCCGACTTCATCCGGATCCTGTCCGGGGAACAGATCCCGGGCGCCACGTTCATCCTGATGGAGAGCAAGCTCCCGCGAGCCCTGCTGGCGCTGCTCGTCGGCGGCTCCTTCGGCCTGGCGGGAGCCCTCTTCCAGTCCACGCTGCGCAACCCGCTGGCCAGCCCGGACGTCATCGGGGTGAGCATGGGCGCCAGCGCCAGCGCGGTCTTCGCCATCGTGGTGCTCGATGCCGAGGGCGTCCCGCTCGCCGGGGCGGCGATCGTCGGTGCGCTCGCGGTCGCAGCCCTCACGCGCTGGGTCGCGGGCACCGGCACCGGCCAGTCGCTCGTGCTGGTGGGCGTCGGGGTCGCGACCGTGCTGGGGTCGGTGATCCAGTACTTCTTCACCCGTGCCGACGAGTGGGACGCCCACCTCGTGCTGCGCTGGCTCACCGGCAGCGTCGCCCAGGCCGACTGGGCCACCCTGCGGCTGCTGGGCGCGGCGCTGCTGGTCGTCCTCCCCGCCGTCGCCTGGGTCTCGCGCGACATGGGCGCGGCCGAGCTGGGACCCGACACCGCCGCGGCGCTCGGCGTCGCGCCGCGGCGTACCGACCTCGTCCTCGGCCTGGGTGTCGTGCTCGTCGCCGTCGGTGTCGCCGCGGCCGGCCCGATCGCCTTCGTCGCGTTCGTCTCCGGCCCCGTCTCCCGGGCGCTCGACGGCGGGCGCACGAGCCTGGTCGCCGCAGCCCTGGTCGGCGCCTGCCTCACCATCGGCGCCGACTACGCGGCCGACTACCTGGTCGGCGACGTCAACCTGCCCGTCGGGGTCGTCACGGGAGCGGTGGGAGCCCCGTTCCTGCTGTGGCTCCTGGCCCGCGACCGCACCGGAAGGAGGGCGGCATGACCGCTCGACTCAGCACCGACCACCTCGTGCTGGCCTACGACGACCGCGTGGTCGTCGACGGCCTCGACCTGGACCTGCCGGACGGCCGGGTCACCGTCGTCGTGGGCCCCAACGCCTGCGGCAAGTCGACGCTGCTGCGAGGGCTGGCCCGGCTGATGCGCCCCACCAGTGGCGCCGTGCTGCTCGACGGGCAGCGGATCCACTCGATGCCCACCCGTGACGTCGCCCGGGTGCTGGGCCTGCTGCCCCAGCACCCGACGGCCCCCGAGGGGATCAGCGTGGCCGACCTGGTCGCGCGGGGGAGGCACCCCCACCAGACGTTCCTCCGCCGCTGGGGCGCCGACGACCGGCGCGCGGTCGCCGAGGCGATGACGGAGACCGGGGTGCTCGAGCTGGCCGACCGCCCGGTCGACCAGCTCTCGGGCGGTCAGCGGCAACGGGTCTGGATCGCGATGGCCCTCGCCCAGGAGACCGACCTGCTGCTCCTGGACGAGCCCACGACCTACCTCGACCTGGCCCACCAGGTCGAGATGCTCGACCTGGTCGACCACCTGAACGCCTCCCGCGGCACCACCGTGGCGATGGTGCTCCACGACCTCAACCTCGCGGCGCGGTACGCCGACCACCTGGTCGCCATGCGCGGGGGCCGCGTGGTCGCCGCGGGTGCCCCGCGCGACGTCGTGACCGTCGAGCGGGTCCACGAGGTGTTCGGTCTCGAGTGCCGGGTCGTCACCGACCCGGTCGCCGGCACCCCGCTCGTGGTGCCCGTCGGTCGAGGCCGCCGTTCCGTCCACCACCCCGACCCGATCGGAGCCCCTGCATGACCACCTCCACCAGCACCGACCTGCCCCTGGTCCTCACCGAGGTGGAGGTCCTCTCGGCCCGACGCCTCTCACCCTCGTTCGTCAGGCTCGTCCTCGGCGGCGGCGTGCTCGGGGAGGTGGGGGTCGCCGGCCCGCTCCACGACCAGAGGTTCAAGCTCATCGTCCCCGACGTGCATGGCCGGCTCCCGTCCGTCGCGGGCGCGGACGAGACCTGGCTGAGGACGTGGCTCGACCGGCCCGCCGGGGTGGGCGGGCACATGCGCACGTACACGATCCGGGCGATCGAGGGGACGGGCCCGGGCACGAGGGTCGTCGTCGACGTCGTCGTGCACGCGGGCGGCGAGCCCGGGCCCGGTGCCGACTGGGCCGCGACGGCGTCCCCCGGCAGCCGCGCGGTGGTCCTGATGCCGCGCCGCGGCTTCGAGTTCGGTGGCATCGAGTGGGCGCCGCCGCCCGGGTCCGACCTGCTGCTGGTCGGCGACGAGACCGCGGTCCCGGCGGTCTGCGCGATCCTGGAGGGCCTGCCGGAGGACGCCGCCGGTGCCGCCTTCCTCGAGGTGCCGTGCGACGACGACGTCCAGGCGGTCTCCGCGCCGGCCGGCGTCGCCGTCACCTGGCTGCCGAGGGCCGGCGGATCGCACGGCGCGGCGCTGCACACAGCGGTGCTCGAGCACCTCGGTGCCCCCACCGTCGTCCTCGACGAACCGGAGGAGATCGACCCCGACCTGTGGGAGACCCCCACCTGGTCGTCGTCCGGTGCGGCCGTGCCCGCAGGGAGCGGTCCCCGTGCCGTCCGTCCGGACCTCGGCGCGCTGTACGCCTGGATCGCGGGTGAGGCCGCGACGGTGACGGCACTGCGGCGACACCTCGTCAAGGAGCTCGGCCTGGGTCGTCGTCAGGTGGCGTTCATGGGCTACTGGCGCCGCGGCGTCGCCATGAGGTCCTGATCGAGGCCAGAGGGTTGACCGGACGCAACGACACTGGTTGTATCTAGGTAGTAATCGTATCTAGGTAGGAGCTCGTGATGGTCAGCAACCAGTGGCCGATCCGGGACCGCGAGTGGGCGGCGCGGTACCAGAGGTCGATGGCGGGCAGGAACGTCCCCGCGGCTGCGCTCGAGGAGCGCGAGCGGGAGCTGCTCGGCGCGGTCCGCGAGGCGGACGTGCCCGCGGCGCGACTCCTCGGGGACCCGGACGAGCTGGCGTCCGAGGACGCGGCCGAGCTCGCCACCGTGGACGAAGCCGTCCGGAGGTCCGTGGGCGGGGGACTGCAGCCGGCGCTCCACGAGGCAGGCAACGTGCTGATGGGGGTCGGCCTCGTGACGTCGCTGGTCCTCGTCGTCCGCAGCGGATGGGCCGTCGACATCGACCTGGCGCTGGCTGCCGTCGGGGCGAGCGTGCTCGTCGTGTTCCTCGGATGGGTCGTGGTCCGGGCGCTCTTCGCGTCCGGGCGCACCGCTGCCGCGGTGGGGGCAGGGCTCGGCGCCGTGGCGCTCGCTGGCGCTGACCTCGCCTATGCGGGTGACCTCGGTGCCGGCGAGGTCGCCGTCCGTGGGGTGCCGGTGCCGCTGCTGGTGCTCGCCCTGCTGACCCCGGGTGTCACCGCGCTGGTCGTCGCCCACCGGATGTCTGGTCGCGAGCTCGGAGCGGAGTGGGACGACGCGACGTGGCTGCGCCGCTTCCGCGGCGGACTGCGTGGTCGCCTCGTGCCCGCGACCACCGCCCGCGGTCACGTGGCCGAGATCGAGCAGGCGCTGTCGGTCGGGGGCATGTCGGCGTACTCGGAGTTCGGGCACCCGCTGGTCCTCGCGCACGAGCTGGCCGCGGCCGACGCCACGGCACGCACGCGGCTCTGGGCGGTGTCCACCGTCGCAGCGGTCGGGGCACCGCTCACCATCGCGGCGCTCGTCCTCGTCAACCAGGGCTGGGGGAGGCTGACGGTGCCGGTGGCCGTGGTCTTCCTGCTGGCGGGCGTCAGTGCGGCCGTCGTCGGGTGGGGTCGTCGCCCGTGGGGGACTCGGTGAGCCTCGCCGCGTGGCAGCGGGCCTCGCTGCCCATGCTGGTCCTCAGTGTGCTCGCGGTCGCTCCGCGGCACGGCTACGGCATCTCGCAGGCTCTGGTGTCGGCGGGGTTGCAGCCCATCAAGGGCGCCCAGCTCTACCCGGCCCTGGTGCGTCTCGAGGACGAAGGAGCCATCGTGGCGCAGTGGGAGCAGAGCGAGTCCGGTCCTGCCCGGAAGGTCTACCAGCTGACCGAGTCGGGTCACGCGCTGCACCGAGACCTGCTGGCCCAGTGGAACGTCTTCATGGCTGCTGCCGAGGCGGTCGGTGCCGGTGGGGGAGGATGACGTCATGGCCATCCACATCACCGGCGACGAGACCGCCGACCAGGTCCTGACCGACTCCCCGTTCGCGCTGCTCGTGGGCATGATGCTCGACCAGCAGTACCCGATGGAGCACGCGTTCCGTGGGCCGGCGAAGGTCCTGGAGCGGTTCGGCACCCTGGAGCCGGCCACCATCGCGGCCGCCGATCCCGAGGAGTTCGCGGGGATGTGCGCCACCCCGCCGGCGATCCACCGCTTCCCGGGATCGATGGCCGCGCGCCTGCAGGAGCTCGCCCGGATCGTCACCGACGAGTACGACGGGCACGCGGAGCGGGTGTGGCTCGAGGCCGCGGACGGCAAGGACCTGCTCAAGCGGATGATGGCGCTGCCGGGCTTCGGCAAGCAGAAGGCGCAGATCTTCGTGGCGCTGCTGGCCAAGCAGCTCGACGTACGTCCCGACGGCTGGGACGCGGTGGTCGGCGACTACTCCCTCGAGGGCCACCGCTCGGTCGCGGACGTCGTCGACGGGGCGTCCCTGCAGAAGGTGCGGGACTTCAAGAAGCAGAAGAAGGCGGCCGCCAAGGAGCAGGCTGCTACCTGAGGTGCGCCTGAGCGGGACCTGAGCCCCTGCTGAGCCTCGGGCGAGCCGATCGGCTCGCCCTGATGCGCGAAGCCCACCACCCCCGTGGCAGAATGGGCACTGCGGCTCTTGACGACTCCGGGCCTTGCCGCGCCCACACGTCAGCACACGAGAGGTGTTCGTGTCCTCGAACGCACGCAAGATCCCAGCCGAGGTGCTCGCCCATCCCGCCGTGGCGGCCCTCATCGAGCACGGCACCCCGACGGGGAGCCTGACGCCTGAGGAAGTGAGGCAGGCCAGCGACGACGCGGCGATCGAGCCCAAGCACCTGAAGGCTCTGCTCGCCCACCTGAGTGGGCTGGGCATCTCGGTGCACATCGGCGCCGCGACCAGCGCCCGGGCCGTGGCAGCGACCTCGACGCGCAAGACGACCACCGCGAAGGCCGCCCCCGCCAAGGACGCCGCGGCGGAGCCGGCGAAGAAGGCCCCCGCGAAGAAGGCGACGGTGAAGAAGACGGCCGCCAAGAAGGCCGTCGCCGAGCCGGTCTCGCCGATCGTCGCCGCCGCCGTCGTGGTGGACGCCGACGGCAAGAAGGTCCTCCCGGACGTCCCGGACGAGCAGTTCGAGAAGGACGTCAAGGCCGACCCGACGATCAAGGAGGACGAGAAGTCCGCCTCCTTCGTCGTCTCGGACGCCGATGACAGCGGTGAGCCGGAGCAGCAGGTCATGGTCGCCGGCGCGACGGCCGACCCGGTCAAGGACTACCTCAAGCAGATCGGCAAGGTCCCTCTCCTCAACGCCGAGATGGAGGTCGAGCTCGCCAAGCGCATCGAGGCCGGCCTCTTCTCGGAGGAGAAGATGGGCAAGGGTGGCCGCATCGGCCCCAAGCTCCTCGAGGAGCTCGAATGGATCTCCGAGGACGGTCGTCGGGCCAAGAACCACCTCCTCGAGGCCAACCTCCGACTGGTCGTCTCGCTGGCCAAGCGCTACACCGGTCGCGGCATGCTCTTCCTGGACCTGATCCAGGAGGGCAACCTCGGCCTGATCCGCGCGGTCGAGAAGTTCGACTACACCAAGGGCTACAAGTTCTCGACGTACGCCACCTGGTGGATCCGTCAGGCGATCACCCGCGCGATGGCCGACCAGGCCCGCACGATCCGGATCCCGGTGCACATGGTCGAGGTCATCAACAAGCTCGCCCGCGTCCAGCGCCAGATGCTGCAGGACCTCGGCCGTGAGCCGACTCCCGAGGAGCTCGCCAAGGAGCTCGACATGACCCCCGAGAAGGTCATCGAGGTCCAGAAGTACGGCCGCGAGCCCATCTCGCTGCACACCCCGCTCGGCGAGGACGGCGACTCGGAGTTCGGCGACCTCATCGAGGACTCCGAGGCGATCGTGCCTGCCGACGCGGTCTCGTTCACGCTCCTGCAGGAGCAGCTGCACGCGGTCCTCGACACGCTCTCCGAGCGCGAGGCCGGTGTCGTGAGCATGCGCTTCGGCCTGACCGACGGCCAGCCGAAGACCCTCGACGAGATCGGCAAGGTCTACGGCGTGACCCGTGAGCGGATCCGCCAGATCGAGTCGAAGACGATGTCGAAGCTGCGCCACCCGTCGCGCTCGCAGGTCCTGCGCGACTACCTGGACTGAGCCGAACCACACCCCGAGAGCCGCCTGCGCACCCGCGCAGGCGGCTCTCGGCATCCCAGGGCGCCACGGGCGCCGGCCCGGGCTGAGACGCAGAACGACCCCCGGACCAGGTCCGGGGGCCGTTCTGGTGTTCGTCAGTCGTGCTGGATCACTCGGTCTCAGGGGCCTTGGCGGCCATGGGTGCGTCGGAGTTCAGCTTGTGGGTCTCGTCCACGACGTTCGAGGCGATCTCCTTCAGCTTGTCGCCGTGCTCGCGCGCGTGGTGGGCGCAGAAGAGCAGCTCGCCGCCGCTCATCAGCTCCACGCGGAGGTAGGCCTGGGCTCCGCAACGGTCGCAGCGGTCCGCCGCGGTCAGCGGGGCGCTGGGGGCAATCGTGGTGGTCACATCGGCCTCATTTCTTCGATCACTCGGTGCTGTGCTCAACGTAGCGAGGGGACCCAAGATTCCCATGTCTTGCTGGTTCCCGTGTCGCGACCATCTCAACCCGACCTTTCGGGTGAGAGGCCGGGTCCCGGTGTACCTCCCAGTGTGACTGCCGGTGCGGAGGTTCCGGGGCCGATCTCGCGGCTCTCGCCTTGATCGTGTCCACTTCGTGACGTGCTGCCCGTCACGCTAGCCGGTGGCCTCGAGGGCGAGCCTCTTCGGTCATCCGGCGTGTCGTCGGTAGATTCGGTGCCGAGCACCGGATCGGATTGCCGCCCACCGTCGTACGCACGTCTCGAGCAGGAGCCCCACGATCGCTGACAACACCTACAACGCCGCCCACCTCCTCGTCCTCGAGGGGTTGGAGGCCGTGCGCAAGCGCCCGGGCATGTACATCGGCTCCACCGACACCCGCGGCCTCATGCACTGCCTGTGGGAGATCATCGACAACGGGGTCGACGAGGCCCTGGCCGGCGCCGCGCACCGCGTGGAGGTCGTGCTGCACCCGGACGGCTCCGCGGAGGTCCACGACGACGGCCGGGGCATCCCGACCGACAAGGAGCCCAAGACCGGGCTCCCGGGTGTCGAGGTGGTGGCCACCAAGCTGCACGCCGGCGGCAAGTTCGGCGGCGGCTCGTACGTCGCCACCGGCGGTCTGCACGGCGTGGGCCTCTCGGTGGTCAACGCGCTGTCCTCGCGCATGGACATCGACGTCGAGCGCTCTCCCGCGGCGCAGGGCCTGTCCTTCCAGCGCGGCGTGCCCGGCGTCTTCGACTCCGAGGCCCTCACCGGCGGCTTCGAGGCCCGCTCGGGGCTGACCCGCAAGGGCGGCCGCGTGGCCAAGGGCCGCTCCGGCACCCGGATCCGGTTCTGGCCCGATCGGCAGATCTTCACCAAGGACGCCACCTTCGTCTACGACGAGCTGGTCACCCGGGCGCGCCAGACCTCCTTCATCGTCCCCGGGCTCGAGCTCGTGCTGCGCGACCTGCGCGGCGCCGAGCCGGTGGAGGAGAACTTCCTCCACCAGGGCGGCATCAGCGAGTTCACCGAGTTCCTGGCCCCCGACGAGGCGGTCACCTCGGTGCTGCGCCTGCAGGGCAGCGACACGTTCACCGAGACCGTCCCGCTGCTCGACGACAAGGGGCACATGACCCCGCAGGAGATCGAGCGCGAGCTCGTCGTCGACGTCGCGGTGCGGTGGGGGACCGGCTACGACACCGAGCTGCGCTCCTTCGTCAACGTCATCGCCACGCCCAAGGGCGGCACCCACCTGAGCGGCTTCGAGCAGGCGCTGACCAAGACCTTCAACGACGTGATGCGCCAGACCAAGGCGCTCAAGGTCAACGACGCCGACGTGATCAAGGACGACGTGCTCGAGGGCATGACCGGTGTGGTGACGGTGCGCCTGGCCGAGCCGCAGTTCGAGGGCCAGACCAAGGAGATCCTGGGTACGCCGGCCGCGCGCACCGTCGTGCGCAAGGTCGTGGCGCGCGAGCTGAAGGAGTGGCTGACGTCCGCCAAGCGGGAGCAGAAGGCCGAGGCCAAGCTCGTGATGGAGAAGGTCGTCGGTGCCGCCAGGACCCGCCTGGCCGCACGCCAGCACAAGGAGACCCAGCGCCGCAAGAACGCCCTGGAGTCCTCGGCGCTGCCCTCCAAGCTCGCCGACTGCCGCGACAACGACAACGAGCGCACCGAGCTCTTCATCGTCGAGGGTGACTCGGCGCTGGGCACCGCCAAGCTGGCCCGCGACTCCTCCTTCCAGGCGCTGCTGCCGATCCGCGGCAAGATCCTCAACGTCCAGAAGGCCTCGGTGGGCGACATGCTCAAGAACACCGAGTGCGCCTCGATCATCCAGGTGGTCGGCGCCGGCTCCGGGCGCACCTTCGAGCTCGACGCGCGACGCTACGGCCGGATCATCTTCATGGCCGACGCGGACTCCGACGGCGCCCACATCCGCTGCCTGCTCGCGACGCTCTTCTTCAAGTACATGCCCGAGCTGCTCACCGAGGGGCGCATCTACTCCGCCGTGCCGCCGCTGCACCGCATCGAGCTGTCCAACCCCAAGAAGGGGATGGAGAAGTACATCTACACCTATTCCGACGACGAGCTGCAGCGCAGGCTCGCCGAGCTGAAGAAGAAGAACGTGCGGTGGAAGGACCCGATCCAGCGCTACAAGGGGCTGGGCGAGATGGATGCCGACCAGCTGGCCGAGACCACCATGGACCCGCGCCGCCGCACCCTGCGCCGGATCACCGTCGACGACGCCGACGTGGCCAGCCAGGTCTTCGAGCTGCTGATGGGCTCCGACGTCGCGCCGCGCAAGGAGTTCATCGTCCAGGGCGCCTACGAGGTCGACATGGAGGCGCTGGACGCCTGACGGCGCCCGCTCACCGGGCGGCTGGGACGATGGGCGGGTGCCCCGTTCCCGCCGACCGTCCCGCCTGGTGGCGCTCGCGACGGCCACGCTGCTGCTGGGAGCCGGCTGCACCGACGATCCCGCCCCCCAGCGGCCCGAGGACGCCCCCGACGGGGGTGTGGCTGCCGCCGAGTCCCGCAGCGCCTCACAACGCCTGGGACTGCGCCCGGGGTGGGGCCCGGACCGCGCCGAGCTCGACGCAGCGGCGCGGCGTACGGCACGGCTGAGCCTGCCCGAGCTCGCCGGCCAGGTCATCGTCGCGCGCTGGAGCGGCTCCGGGGCACCCACCGCGCTGGTGCGTCGGCTGCACCTGGGCGGGGTGGTCGTCTTCGCCGAGAACGTCGCCTCCACCGACCAGCTGCGCAGCGCCACCCGGTCCCTGCAGCGCGACGTGGACCGGCCCTGGCCGCTGCTGGTGGCCGTCGACCAGGAGGGCGGCACCGTGGCGCGGATCCGGGGCGCGGCCACCGCGTTCCCGGCCTTCATGTCCGCCGGTGCGGCGGGTGACCCGGCCCTGACCCGGCGCACGTACGCCGCCAGCGGCCGCGAGCTGCGCGGCCTGGGGATCAACGTCGACCTCGCCCCCGATGCCGACGTCACCACCGGCCCGGCCGACCCGGTCATCGGCAGCCGCTCCGCCGGAGCCGAGCCCGCGGCGGTCGCCCGCCAGGCCGTCGCCGCCGCGCGCGGCTTCCGCGACGCCGGGGTGGTGCCGGTGGTCAAGCACTTCCCGGGACACGGGTCCCTGGTCACCGACAGCCACGTCGCGCTGCCCGTGCAGCGCCGCGGCATGGCGGCCCTGGCGCGCACCGACCTGCGACCCTTCCGGGCCGCGGTCGACGCCGGGCTGCCGGCGGTGATGACCGGCCACATCGCGCTCGCCGCGCTCGACCCCGGCGTCCCGGCCAGCCTGTCCCGGCCCGTGGTGACCGGTCTGCTGCGCGAGCGGCTCGGCTTCGACGGCGTCGTGATGAGCGACGCGCTCGACATGGCGGCGGTGAGCGGGCGGCGTACGCCGGCGGTGCAGGTGCTGCGCGCCGGTGGGGACGTCGTGCTGATGCCTCCCGACCCGGCCGCGAGCCGCGCCGCCATCGTCCGCGCGGTGCGGGACGGGCGCCTGAGCCGGACCCGCCTGCGCCAGGCCGCCGCGCGCACGATCGCGCTGCTCGAGCAGCAGCGCCGGGGCGACCCCGCGGCGCCGGGCAGCGGGCGCGCCGCCTCCCGTCGGCTCTCGGCCGCGGCGCTCACCGTCGTCGCGGGTCCCTGCCGCGGCCCGCTCGTCCCCGGGGCGGTGGTCCCGCTGGGCGGCTCGGCCGCGGTCTCGGCGTTCCGGTCCGCCGCCCGCTCCGCGGGTCTGGCGATGGGCAGCGTGCGCTACGTGAAGCCGCCGCGCCCCGAGCTGACCGGTCGCCGCAAGAAGGACCGTGCGGCCCTGCAGCGCTGGCGGCGCACCGAGGCGACCCGCGTGGTCCGCGGGACGCCGGTGCACCTGCTCAGCAGCGGCACGGCACCCGACAGCGGGGTCGTGGTCGCCACCGACCGGCCCTACCTGCTGGGCGCCTCGGACGCGCCGGTGCGGATCGCGACGTACGGCGAGACCCCGGGCGCGATGGCGGCGCTGGTCGAGGTGCTCCTCGGGCGCGAGCGCGCCCCCGGCCGGCTGCCGGTGGACGTGCCCGGGGTGCCGCGGCAGGGCTGCTGAGCGGCGTACCGGGCTCCCGGCCGCAGGCGTTGGGGTGATCCCGTAGGCGTTCGGGTGATGCAACACCCCAACGCCTACGGTTTCCCCGGGTACCCGGGGAAACCGCAGCAGGCGGGTCTCAGCAGAGCTGGGTCAGCAGGCCCGAGTCGACGTCGTAGATGAAGCCGCCGACCTGGAGGGTGTCGGGGATGAGCGGGTGCGAGCGGACCTTGGCGACGTCCTCGGCGAGGGTGGCCTCCTGGTCGGTGACGACGCTGAAGCTCTGCCAGGTCGAGTCGGAGCCGGCGGAGGCGGTCACCCGCTCGTGCAGCTCGGCCTCGGTGGCGCTGGCCATCGCGCAGCGGGTGTGCGGGATGACGAGGATGCGCTGGACGTTGAGCAGGTGCGCACCGAGCACCAGGGCCTCGAGCGCCTGCGGGGTGACGCGGCCACCGGGGTTGCGGAAGATCTTGGCGTCGCCGGGCTTGAGCCCGATCATCCCCAGCGGGTCGATGCGCGAGTCCATGCAGGTCACGATCGCGACACCGGCCTTGGCGACGCCGTCGAACCCGGCGAGGTCGAAGGTGTCGGCGAAGGAGCGGTTGGCCTCGAGGAGGTCGTCGAAGCCGGGGGTCAGGTCGTTGGCTGCCATGAACCGCAACCTAGCCGACCGCGGGCACCCCGGACCCCACGTCTCGGCCGTGACCTGCAGCACGTGTGTCGGCGCCCCGCAGGAGGACCAGGGCGAGCACCGCGGCCACGAGCGCGCAGGCGGCGGCGCCGAGGAAGACGGTCTGCTCCTGGGCGATGCCCGCGGTGCGCAACAGGTCGGAGTACTCCGCGCAGCGGGTGGTGCCGGCGGCGCACACGTCCTGGATCGGGGGGATGTCGGCCTGCTCGGCGTAGTAGCGGCGCAGGCCGATCGTGGTGAGTGCCGAGATGCCGATGAGCATCCCGACCATCCGGGCGACCACGACCATGGCCGACGCGAGCCCGTGCACGGCGTCGGCGGTGCTGGCCAGCACCGCGGCGTTGACCGGGGCCAGCGCGAGGCCGAAGCCGAGCCCGCCCACGACCAGCGGCACCGTGGCCGTCCAGCTCTCGAGCGCGGTGACGTCCCAGCGCGACATCATCACGAAGGCCACCGCGGCCATCGCCATCCCCACCGCGGTGACGACGCCGGCCGGCACCGTGCGGGTCAGGTAGCCACCGACGACCGCGCCCACGGGCAGGGCCACCAGGAAGCGCACGAGCACCAGCGCCGCGAGCAGCTGGGAGTCCTGGTACGTCGTGGTGCGCGCGAAGAGCGGCACGTCGATGAGCGCGGCGATCAGGGCGGCCCCGATGAAGAAGCTGACCACGACCGAGCCCCAGGCGGGCCGTGCCGCCAGCGCACCGCGGGGGAGCAGCGGGTCGCTGGCCCGGCGCAGGTGCACGACGAAGGCGATGCTCGCGACCCCGGCGCCCAGGAGGTACCAGAGCCCCTGGTCGGAGAAGACCTGCACCTTGGGGTCGGCGGTCGCGAAGGCGAGGATCACCCCGCCCAGCGCCACCGCCAGGTACGCCGCTCCGGTCACGTCCGCCTCGCGCAGCGACCGGCCCCAGGCGCGCAGGTCGACCAGCGGTCGTCGCGCGGTGAGGGTGCGGGCCACGAGCAGCAGCGCCAGCACCACCGTGGCCGCGCCGACCGGGGTCAGCCAACGCCCGCCCCCGTCGACGAAGGGGATGAAGAGACGGCCGTAGTCGAGGTCGGCCCGCAGCGAGTTCGGCGGCTGGAAGACCAGCCCGCCGGCCACCAGGAGCAGCACGAGCAGGAGGATCCCGACGAGGTCGGGCCAGCCGCGTCGAGCACGGGGTGGCCGGCTCGACGCGCCGCCCCGCGCGGAGAGGGTGGCGATGGCGGCGGCCAGCACCAGCCCGACGGCCAGGTTGATCAGGAAGATCGCGCGCCAGTCGGCGAAGGCCAGCACCGCGGCGCCGTACAGCGGTCCCACGACGCTGCCGATCTCCTGGACCGCCGAGACGAGCCCCAGCGGGACCCCGCGCCGCTCGCGTGGGTAGAGGTCGGCCACCAGCGCCAGGGTCGCCGGCACCAGCCCGCCGCCCCCGACACCCTGGAGGAAGCGACCGGTGACCATCGAGGGCATGTCGTAGGCGGCCGCGGTGACGATCGAGCCGACCGCGAAGATCACCAGGGAGGCCGTCAGCACAGGGACCCGGCCGCGCAGGTCGGCGATCCGGCCGATGAGGGGCAGCATGGCGACGTAGCCGAGCAGGAAGCCCGAGATGATCGGCGCGGCGCGCTGCAGCTGGTCGGGGGAGAGCCCGACGCCGGCCATCATGTCGACCAGGGCGAGGACCACCACGTAGGTGTCGGCGGCCGCGAAGGCGACCGCCACGGAGGCGAGGCCCAGCAGCAGCCGGGCGCCGCGGTCGGTGGTGCTCCGAGCGCTCACTCGGGCGCGGAGATGTCGGGCGCGGTGCCGTACCCGTCGAAGTCGACCGTGTACGTCATCGACCCGGCGTCGCCGTAGAAGTTGCCGGTGAGCTCGATGGAGCGCACCTCGCCGTCGTCGCTGACGGCGTACGACGCCGCGAAGTCACCTTCGGCGCTGGGGATGATGGTGGCCGCGACCTCCTCGGCGACGGTGCCGGTGTAGGTGGTCAGCACGTCCCGGTTGTCGGTGCCGCCGCGCACCTGCTCGCCCTGCTCGAGCTCCTCGGTGCTGGTCAGCAGCGAGGAGAAGCCGCCGTCGGCCGCCATCAGGGCAGCGGGGTCGGGGGCGCCGTACTCGGCGGGATCGATCTGGGACCAGCCGGTGGTCAGCGGGACCTGGGCGTGCACGACCCCGTCGACGGCGATCACCGGCACCTCGGGCTCGAAGCCCGCGAAGCGCACCCGGATGACGCCGTCGAAGGCGGCCGGGTCGGGCACACCGACCCCGTCGGCGCTCAGCAGGCCCTCGACGCCCTCGGGGAGGTCGTTCGTCGAGAGCGTGACCTGCACGCCACTGGTCTCGTCGAGGGTCGTCTTGGCCTCGGCGAGCACCTCCTGGGCAGTCGGGGCGTCCTCGCCGCTCGAGGAGTCGTCGCCGCTGCAGGCGGAGAGGGTGCCGAGGGTCAGCAGACCGGCTGCGGCCAGGGCCGCGAGAGTGGGAGCACGCATGTCACTCAGCCTTGCACATCGTCCGGCACCGCAGCGGCCACGTGGGCGGCGGTCGCCGGGACCCGCAGCGCGACCGGTCCGGCGCACGCGGCGATCGCCTGGGAGCCCACGACGCCGGAGCCGTCGCGGCGACCCGTGGCCTCGGGCAGGTCCACCGGCGCCCCGCTGGCCGCGGCGGCCCGGGCCGGTGCGGTGCCGGCCCAGGCCAGCACCAGGGCGTCCTCGCTCTTGAGGAACCGGTGGCAGCGCACACCACCGGTGGCGCGCCCCTTGGCGGGGTACTCCGAGAACGCGGTGACCTTGACCGCACCCGACTCGGTGCCGGGCAGCGCGGTCGAGGAGCCCGACGCCGTGACGAGCACCGACCCCTCGGGGGCGTCGGGGTCGAGCATCCCGAACCACAGCACCGACTGGCCCTCGGTGACCCGGACGCCGGCGATGCCGCCGCCGGAGCGGCCCTGCGGCCGCACCTGGTCGGCGGCGAAGTGCAGCAGCTGGGCGTCGGTGGTCACGAAGCACAGCGACTCGCGGCCGGTGACCAGCTCGACGGCACCGACCACCTCGTCGCCGTCCTTGAGCCCGATGACCTCCCAGTCGTCGCGGTTGAGCACCTCGGGGTTGACCCTCTTGACGACGCCCTGCTTGGTGCCGAGCGCGAGCCCCGGGCCCTCGCTGGCGAGCGTGCACAGCCCGAGGGCGCGCTCCCCGGTGCCCAGGGACACCAGCTCGCTCAGCGGTACGCCGCCCTGCAGGTTGGGGTCGTTGGCCGAGGCCGGGATCGTGGGCAGGTCGAGCACGGCCAGGCGCAGCACCCGGCCCTGGCTGGTCAGCACCCCGACCTCGGCGCGGGCGGTGGTGGCGACCGCGGAGACCACGACGTCGTGGTTCGTGCGACCGCCGCCGACCCCCGGCGCCTCGGCGCTCGAGGAGCGGGCCAGCAGGCCGGTGGAGGACAGGTAGGCGAAGCAGGGGTCGTCGGCGACCTCGAGCGGCGTCGCCGCGGCCGCGGCGGGCGTGCCCGCCGACTCCAGCAGCACCGTGCGGCGCGGGGTGCCGTAGGTCTTGGCGACCTCCGCGAGCTCGTCGGAGACGACCTCGCGCAGCAGCTGGTCGTCGGCGAGGATGGCGTCGAGCGCCTCGATCTCGGCCCGCAGCTGCTCCTGCTCCTTCTCCAGCTCGATGCGGCTGAAGCGGGTCAGGCGGCGCAGCTGCATCTCGAGGATGTAGTCGGCCTGGAGCACCGAGAGGTCGAAGACCGTCGTCAGCCGCTCCCGGGCCGCGCCCGCGTCGTCGCTGGTGCGGATCACCTGGATGATCTCGTCGATGTCGAGCAGCGCGATGAGCAGGCCGTCGACGAGGTGCAGCCGGTCGGCACGCTTGGTGCGCCGGAACTGCGAGCGTCGGCGCACGACGTCGTAGCGGTGCCCCAGGAAGACCTCGAGCATCTCCTTGAGGCCCAGGGTGCGGGGCTGGCCGTCGACGAGGGCGACGTTGTTGATGCCGAAGGAGTCCTCGAGCGGGGTCTGGCGGTAGAGCTGCTCGAGCAGGGCCTCGGGGACGAAGCCGTTCTTGACCTCGATCACCAGCCGCAGGCCGTGCTCGCGGTCGGTGAGGTCCTTGATGTCGGCGATGCCGGAGATCTTCTTGCCCTGGACGAGGGTCTTGATCCGCTCGACGATCCGCTCGGTGCCCACCCCGTAGGGCAGCTCGTTGACGACGATGGCCTTGCGTCGCCCGATCGTCTCGATCCGGGTGGTCGCCCGCATCTTGAAGGTGCCCCGGCCGGTCTCGTAGGCGTCGCGGATGCCGTCGAGGCCCACGATCTTGCCGCCGGTGGGCAGGTCGGGGCCGGGGATGAAGCGCATCAGGTCGTCGATGGTGGCGCCTGGGTGGATGACCATGTGCCGCAGCGCCTGGACCACCTCGACGAGGTTGTGGGGCGCGCAGTTGGTGGCCATGCCGACCGCGATGCCGGTGGTGCCGTTGACGACGAGGTTGGGGATCGCCGCCGGCAGCACCGTCGGCTCCATCTCCCGCGAGTCGTAGTTGGGCTTGAAGTCGACGGTGTCCTCGTCGATCGAGGCGGTCATCGCCACGGCCGGCGGCGCCATCCGGCACTCGGTGTAGCGCATGGCGGCGGGGGAGTCGTCCGGCGAGCCGAAGTTGCCGTGCCCGTCGACCAGCGGCAGCCGCATCGACCACGACTGGGCGGTGCGCACCAGGGCGTCGTAGATCGCGCTGTCGCCGTGCGGGTGCAGCCGACCCATCACCTCACCGACGACGCGGGCGCTCTTGACGTGCCCGCGGTCGGGCAGCAGGCGCATCTCGTTCATCGTGTAGAGGATCCGCCGCTGGACCGGCTTCAACCCGTCCCGGGCGTCGGGCAGCGCGCGGGAGTAGATGACGGAGTAGGCGTACTCGAGGAACGAGCTGCGCATCTCGTCACCGACGTCGATGTCGAGGATGTGCTCCTCGAAGTCGTCGGGCAGCGGTTGCTTGGTGGAACCTTTGGCCATGGCCACCATTCTCCCGGTCGGTGCCGCGTCCTCGCGCCCGGGCACGCCGGTGGGCACAGTTCGGTAGGTTCAGCACCGTGAGCGCAGGCCCCCCGCAGGACCAGACCCCGAACCCCAGCGAGCCCCCGGCAGCGTCCGGGGTGACCTCCGAGGCGACGGCCGACGTGGCTCCGGGCGCGCCGCGGCACTGGCAGGCCGATGTGCTGCTGCGCGACGGCCGCACGGCGCACATCCGGCCGATCACCCCCGACGACGCCGAGCTGCTCGTCGACTTCTACAGCCGGGTCTCGGACCGGTCGAAGTACTACCGGTTCTTCTCGCCGATGCCGCGCCTGTCCGACCGTGACGTCCAGCGCTTCACCCGCGTGGACCACCACGACCGGGTGGCGCTGGTGCTGGTGCTGGCCGACCGGATGATCGCGGTGGGCCGCTACGACCGGGTCCGCACCGGGGAGGCGGAGGTGGCCTTCCTCGTCGAGGACCAGCACCAGGGCCGCGGCATCGCGCAGCTGCTCCTGGAGCACCTCGCCCAGGCCGGGCGCGAGCGCGGTCTGAAGAAGTTCACCGCCGAGGTGCTGCCCGACAACGCCCGGATGATCCAGACCTTCCGCGACGCCGGCTACCGCGTGGCCAGCGAGTTCGAGGACGGGGTCATCCAGCTCGACTTCCCCATCGACGCCACCGACACCGCGATCGGGGTGATGCAGGACCGCGAGCACCGCGCCGAGTCCGCCTCCATCGAGAAGTTCTTCAACCCGCGCTCGGTCGCGATCATCGGAGCCTCGCGCCGCCAGGACACGATCGGCCAGACGTTGGTGCGCAACCTGGTGATGGGCGACTTCACCGGCCGGGTGTACGCCGTCAACCCGACGGCGGGCGCGGTGTCCGGGCTGCCGGCGTACAAGAGCGTCGGCGACATCCCCGACGACGTCGACGTGGCGATCGTGGCGGTCCCGGCCGACGCCGTGCAGGACGTCGTGCTCGACTGCGCCGCCAAGGGCGTGCACGGCCTGGTGGTCATCTCGAGCGGCTTCGCGGAGACCGGTGAGGAGGGCCGCCAGCGCCAGCGCCGGCTCGTGGGGCTCTCGCGCTCCTACGGCCTGCGCCTGATCGGCCCGAACTGCCTGGGCGTCATCAACACCGACCCCGCGGTCTCGATCAACGCCTCGCTGTCCTCGGTGATGCCGCCCCGTGGTCGCGCCGGGTTCTTCTGCCAGTCCGGAGCGCTCGGCTCGGCGATCCTGGAGAAGGTGCAGAACCGCGGTCTGGGCCTGTCGACCTTCGTCAGCGCCGGCAACCGTGCGGACGTGTCGGGCAACGACCTGCTGCAGTACTGGGAGGAGGACGACACGACCGAGGTCGTGCTGCTCTACCTGGAGTCCATCGGCAACCCGCGCAAGTTCTCGCGGATCGCGCGGCGGGTCTCGCTGCGCAAGCCGATCATCGCGGTCCGCTCGGGACGCACCACCCAGGGTGTCCCGATGGGGCACGCGGTGCGCAAGATCGCCGCCCCGCCGGCCGCCGTCGACGCGATGTTCCGCCAGGCCGGGATCATCCAGGTCGACACCCTCGACGAGATGTTCGACGTCGCCCAGCTCGTGGCCCACCAACCGCTGCCCCGCGGGCGCAGCGTCGCGATCGTCGGCAACTCCGACGCCCTGGGCCTGCTGGCCGCCGACCCGGCGGCCGCGGTGGGCCTGGTGGTGAACAAGTCGGTGCCGCTGGGCGCCGACGCGACCGCCGAGGACTTCGAGGACGCCCTCGACGCCGCCATCGACGACCCCGACGTCGACTCGGTCGTGGCGGTCTACACCCCGCCGCTCAACGTGAGCGGTGAGGAGGTCGCCAACGTGCTGGCCGCCATCGGCGAGCAGTCCGACAAGCCCCTGGTCTCCACCTTCCTCGGCGTCGAGGGCGTCCCCGAGCTGCTGCGGGTGCCCGACGTGGCCGGGTCCACGGCCGGGCGCGGCTCCGTGCCGTCGTACCCCGCGGTCGAGGCCGCGGTGCGCGCCCTGGCCCGTGTCGTCGACTACGCCGTGTGGCTGCGCACCCCGGACGGTGCGCCGCTGGACTCCGACTCCGTCGACGAGGACACCGCCCGGGGGATCGTGAACCGGGTGCTCGCAGAGAACCCCTCGGGCGCCGCCCTCGAGCGCGACGACCTGACGGCCCTGCTGCGCGCCTACGACATCGAGCTGTGGCCGGCCCGGACGGTCGGCAGCCTCGCCGAGGCCAACGCCGCGGCGGTCGAGCTGGGCTGGGACGTGGTGCTCAAGGCCACCGCCGAGCACCTGCGCGAGCGTCCCGACCTGGCGCACGTGTGGCGCAACATCGACGGGGACCACCAGATGCGCGATGCCTGGGCCTCCCTCTCGGCGCTGGTCGGCGAGGACGACCTGGTCGACGGGTTCTCCATCCAGCGCACCGCGCCGCCCGGCGTGCCGGTGATGATCTCGAGCATCGAGGACCCGCTGTTCGGTCCGGTGGTGTCCTTCGGGATCTCCGGGCCGCTCACCGAGCTGCTGGGGGACCGGGCCTACCGGATCCCGCCGCTGGGTGCCCGCGACGCCGCGGCCATGGTGCGCGAGGTCAAGGCGAGCCCGATGCTCTTCGGCTACCGCGGCAGCGACGTGGTCGACGTGGGGGAGGTCGAGCGCCTGATCGGGCGGGTCTCGCAGCTGCAGAACGACATGCCGCAGCTGTCCGCGCTCGAGCTCGGGCTGGTCCTCGCCGGACCCGACGGGTCGACGGTGCTGACGGCCGCGGCCCGGGTCGAGCCGGCCGCCGACTCGCGCTCGGACTGGTTCGTGCGCCGGATGCCCTCGCAGCCGGGAGACACCCTGCCGGGCTGAGCCGCTGCTACCCGTATGCTCCGTGACCATGGTGATCTCCGACAGCGCG
Source organism: Nocardioides dokdonensis FR1436 (assembly GCF_001653335.1). Lineage (NCBI taxonomy): Bacteria > Bacillati > Actinomycetota > Actinomycetes > Propionibacteriales > Nocardioidaceae > Nocardioides > Nocardioides dokdonensis. The sequence goes on along the minus strand of NZ_CP015079.1, from coordinate 3,772,853 downwards.
CGCCTGCTGTTCGTGCATGTGCAGAAGACCGGTGGGTCGACCATCCACAACCGGCTGACCGAGGTCCTGCCCGACGCGCGGCAGGTCAAGGGCGTCGACCGGCACGCCACGCTGGGCCAGATCCTGCGCGCCGAGCCGGACCTGACGTCGTACTGGACGTTCGGCATCGTGCGCAACCCGTGGGCCCGGATGCTCTCGTGGTTCCGGATGGTCGAGCGCTTCCGCGACTCCGACCAGGACGGCGAGCGCCGGCTGGACCGCAAGAACCAGTTCATCCGCTCGGTGGCCGAGACCTGCCCCGACTTCGAGTCCTTCATCATGAAGGGCCTCGACGAGTTCTCGCGGCTGCAGACCCCGCAGTGGCGCTACCTGGCCACCAAGACCCGTCGCGCCGACCTGATCGGTCGCCAGGAGAGCCTCGAGGCCGACCTGCGCGCGGTGCAGGCGCGCTTCGAGCTGCCGTGGGAGCCGCTGCAGAGCGTCAACATCGACCGGACCCGTCCTGACTACAAGGAGGGTCCGACGCTGGGTGGGCGCGACACGCGCTACCGCAGCGAGTACACCGACGAGATGGCGCGTCGCGTCGAGGCCGCGTTCGCCCGCGACGTCACCGCCTTCGGATACGAGTTCTGAGCATGCGTTCCCGCACCGAGGGCGACCGGCTGCGCGAGCTGCGCGCCGCGATCGACCGCACCGGCTACTACCCCGAGGTCGTCGGCGAGGGGGTCGAATCCGCCATCTCCGGGGAGCAGGTGGTCTCGTTCTTCGTCCACCACGAGCCGACCTTCGAGCACGACGAGGTGCGCCGCCACCTCTCGGTCGTGGTGCTGACCCCGAGCCGGCTGGTCCTGGCGCACACCGACGAGCACACCGGCGACGACCTGCTGCCCGAGCCCTACACCTCCACGTCCACCGAGTCGGTGCGCCTGAGCGCGGTGCGCTCGGTGGTGGTGACCCGGATGGTCGCCAACCCGACCTCCGGGCCCGGCCACCCGGCCGAGGCCGTGATGACGATCGGCTGGGGCGGCGTGAGCCGCCTGGACCTCGAGCCGGCCGGCTGCAACGACCCGGCCTGCGACGCCGACCACGGCTACACCGGCGTCCTCGCGCCCGACGACTTCTCGCTGCGGGTCTCGGCCGCCGCCGACGGCAAGGACGCCGTCTCCGGGCTGCTGTCCTTCGCCGAGTCCCTCTCGGCGCGCACCCACCAGGCGCCGACCGCGACGTGACGTTCCTGGCGCCCCGCTACGGCGACCGGTCGCTGGCAGACGTGGTGCCCGCGATCGGTGCGGCCCTCGGGGTGCGCCTCGACGGCGCTGAGCACGCCGGGCTGGTGCTGCCCGAGGCACCGTCGTACGTGCTGTTCCTCGTCGACGGGCTCGGGTCCCGGCTGCTGGAGCGCTACGCCCACGTGGCGCCGTACCTGTCCTCCTTGCGCAGCGCGGCGCCGGAGGCCACCGCGGGCGTGCCCTCGACGACCGCGACCAGCCTGACGTCGCTGGGCACCGGGCTGCCCCCGGGTGCGCACGGCGTCGTGGGGTTCACCTCGCGGGTGCCGGGCACCGAGAGGCTGCTCAACGCGCTGATGTGGCCGAAGGACATCGACCCCGTCGAGTGGCAGCCGCACCCCACCACCTTCACCCGGCTGCGCGAGCGCGGGGTCGCGGTGAGCGTGGTGAACAAGCGCGAGTTCGAGGGCAGCGGGCTGACCATGGTCGCGCACCGCGGCGCCGACTTCGTCGGCGCGGACAAGGTGGGGGAGCGCCTCGCCGCGACGGTCGCCGCCGGGGCGCACCAGCCGTCGCTGACCTACCTCTACGACGGCGACCTCGACTGGACCGGTCACCGGTACGGCGTCGCGTCGAGCGAGTGGCTCCAGCAGCTGGCGATGATCGACCACGAGGCCGAGCAGCTGCGCGAGGCGCTGCCGCCCGCCACCCGTCTGGTCGTCGTCGCCGACCACGGCATGGTCGACTCCCCGCTGGAGTCGCGCGTCGACGTCGACACCGTGCACGAGCTGCGCGACGGTCTCGTGCTCTTCGGCGGGGAGGCCCGCTTCCGCCAGCTCTACTGCCAGCGCGGTGCTGTGGACGACGTGGTCGCCACCTGGCGCTCGGTGCTCGGCGACAAGGCCGAGGTGCTCACCCGCGAGGAGGCCACCGCCCACGGCTGGTTCGGCGCGGTCGACCCGACCGTGCGTCCCCGCATCGGAGACGTCGTGGTGGCCTGCCAGGGCGACGCCGCGGTGATCTCCAGCGTCGACTGGGCCTACGAGGCCCGCCTCGTGGGCATGCACGGCTCGCTGACGCCCGACGAGATGCTGATCCCGGTCCTCGTCGACTGAAACCCCGTGGCCGGGCGGCGGTCGACCTGGCAGGCTCGGGCTCGTGCTGGCGGACGTGTGGCCCCTGTGCGGGCTCAGGATCGAGGGGACGTGACGCGCACGGACAGCGGTGCGGCGACGGTCCACGCCGCGGTCGCCGAGGTCTTCGCTGCGCTGGTCGATCCTGCCTCGCGCGCGTCCTGGCTCCCGCCTGCGGGCATGACGGGGCGCATCGACTGGTTCGACGCCCGCGCGGGCGGCGGCTACCGGATGGTGCTCGCGTACGACGACCCGGCGGGCCCGGGCAAGTCAGGTGGCAACACGGACGTGGTGGAGGCCAGGTTCGTCGTGGTCGAGGCGCCCACGCGCGTCGTGGAGGAGGTCGACTTCGTCTCGGACGACCCCAGGTTCGCCGGGACGATGACGATGACCTGGACGCTCGAGGCCGTGCCGAGCGGGACGCTGGTCACGATCACGGCCACGGACGTCCCCGAGGGGATCGACGGCGAGGTGCACCGCGCGGCCTTCGCCTCGACCCTGAGCCAAATGGACGCCTACCTGCGTGCCCGGCCGGGCAGGTCCGGTCGGTGATGGAGGATGACTGCGACTGCGGCCTCAGGTGGAGGCCGGGATCTTCCACGACTCGAGAGGTGGACCTGTGAGCGGTGACGTCCCGACGGGAAGCGGACCTGACTACCGAGCGGTGCCCACGCCCGTGGCGATGCTGAGCGCGAGTGAGCGCCGCGTGGCGTGGGCGGTCGTCCGTCCGCTGGCGACGGTCGCCTGGTGGGCGGTCGCCATCCTCGTGCTCGCCTGGCTGGTCAGGTCCAGCAACGTGCAGGCGTACCGGTTCCTGCCGGCCGTGCCGTCGATCCTCGCGCTGGTGAGCGCCCTGGTCCTGGAGTACTACGCGCGGATGCTGCGGCCAGACCCGGCCCGCTGACCCCGGACTCGCAGGTCAGGTCGGCGGGCAGCTGGAGCGTGGAGTCCTGGGTGAGCCCTGTTGATCGGGAGCGCCACACTCTTGTCGCCTGACCTGGCTGCCGGGCGTGCCGGTGCCCCCGTCGCGGTGCTGCTGCGGCGGGGGTGTCGCAACTCGGCTGGATCTATGCGGGCCGGGTCGGTGGTGGGTCTGGTGGCTGTCGGCCGAGGTCGGTGGTGGTGAGGGGTTCGACGAGGTACTGGTAGCCCTGGGGGCTGGTCCACAGGAACCCGGTCGGTGTCGCTCGGTAGTGCCAGGCGGTGTGGGTCTTGGCGCGGTGGTGGCGCCGGCACAGGGTCGCGAGGTTCTGGGTGTTCGTCTGGCCGGGTGGGCCGTCGGGGTCGTAGGCGTTGATGTGGTCGACGTCGAGGTGGGTCTCACCTGGCTTGCGGCGTCGCGCCCGTCGGGTGCAGTGCGGGAAGGTGCACCTGGGGTGGCGTTGGCGGGTCTGTTCGGCGAGGCGTTCGGGGATCTCGTAGGTGTCGACGGTCTCGGTGGTGGTGAGGTCGACGGGGCGGCGTTGGAAGGCCTGGAGTCCGGGGTGGTCGGCGAACCAGCGGATGTCTTGGCTGATGATCGGCGCCGGCTGTCTGCGCGGTCCGGTCGGGGTCGGCTGGGTGCGGAAGGGGTGCTCGAACGCCTCGGCGTCGATGCCGCCACGGACATTGCTGGGCTGGTCGGTGATGGTGCGCCAGGCGACCTGGGTGCCGGGGGTGCGCAGCCACTCGGTGACCTGGTCGAGGGTGGTGAGGCTGCGGGTCTGCTCGATGCGGGCGAGGTGGATGCCGGCGCCGGTGGTGGTGGGGTCGACGCCGCGCAGGGCTTGGTCGGTGAGGTGGACGTTGAGGATCACCTGCCGTGCGGGCACCCGGGCTGCGGTGTCGTCGCCGGTGAGGTCGAGGGTGGTCTGGGCGCGGGCGAGGACGCCGACGGCTTGGGAGCGGCGTACGTCGAGGGGCTGGTCGGAGCCGGCGAGGGCGAGGTTGCGGGCCTCGCGGGCGAGGGCGTTCTCGAGGTCGAGGGCGTCGGCGAGGTCGAGGCAGCCGGTGATGTCGACGGTGCCGTCGACCTGCTGGCCGCCGGCGGTGGCGGAGGCGAGGTGGATGGCGAGGTTGCGGGTCTCGGCCGCGATCAGGCGCCGTTCCTCGGCTTCCTCGGGGTCGAACCGGGCGCGGGCTTCTTCGACGAGGCGGTCGATCCCGGCGTAGGAGAGGGTGGCGGCGACGGGGGCGAGGTGCTGGTCGACGAACGCGGCACCCTCCGGCGGGAGTCCGAGGGTGGCTTCGGCGACACGGCTGGCCCGCCACACCGGCACCCGGCCGGCCACGACCTGGGCGTGCAGGCGGGGGAGGCGGTAGCGGATCTCGACGACGTGGGCGATGTAGCGCACCGCGGCGTCGCTCGACATCCCGAGCGCGGTGCCGTACTCGATGATCGCGAACTCACTGACCTCCGGCGCCCCGAGGCCGGCGAGCTCGATCATCATGTCGGTGCCCGGCAGCACGGCCGCCTGGCGGTCGTCGTAGGTGGAGTGCATGACGGCCCAGGCGACGGTGGCCTCGTACAGGTCGACCTCGGCCCGGTCGCGGGCTGCGCGTGAGGAGCGGGCGTAGGCGAGGACCGCGTCGGCAGTGTCGCAGTGCTCCAGCTCCTGGGTGGCCATGTCCCTACTTTACTCGAACTGGTGTTCGGGTCAAGGGGTTCTGGGGGATCTGTGGGTGGTTGTCTTGCGGGGTCTCGACGGTCGCTCGAGCCTTCGGCCCTCGCTGCTCGACCGGCGGTGCATGGGTCACCCGCGGGGTGGGGCTGGTGCGAGCGGGAGATGGGTAGTGGGGGGAGGAACCATCCACCGATCAAGGAGAGCCACGTGCCGTCAGTCGAGCGCACCGTCACCGTCGACCAGCCGATCAGCAAGGTCTGGGACTACCTGACCGACTTCCGCAACAGCGAGGAGTGGGACCCGCCGACGGTCAGCACCGTGCGCACCGGGGGTGACGGGGGAGTCGGGACGACCTACCACAACGTCTCGAAGCTCCTCGGCTCCGAGCAGGAGGTCGACTACACGGTGACCCGGTTCGACGAGCACCGGACCTTCCAGCTGGAGGGGGACGCAGGCTCGATCCAGCTGCTCGACACCATCACCTTCAGCGACACCGGGACCGGGGGCACCTCGGTGACGTACCACGCCGAGTTCACGCCGCAGGGTGCCGCCAAGCTCGCGACGCCGCTGATGCCGGCCGCGCTGAAGGTGCTCGCCGACAAGGTCGCCGCCAGCATGGAGGAGCGCCTGCGCGAGCTGTGAGCATCGGTCGGTCGCGCGGCGGGTGGTCTGGGGGTCACCGGGTCTCGACAACGCTCGAGCCTTCGGCCCTCGCTGCTCGACCAACGATGGGGGTCGCCGGGTCTCGACAACGCTCGAGCAGCGATGACGATCAGCCGAACGGCAACGGCTCCGGCGCCAGCGAGACCGCCTTGGCGCGGGCGGCGGTGAGGCGGCGGCGGTGGTGCTGGCGGCAGAGGACCTCGTAGGCGACGTCGGCGTCGGCGTCCGGGGTGGGCGCAGGGCTGTCGACGTCGCCGACCACGATGACCTCGCCGTCGGTGACCATGACGCCGTCCTCGGTGCGTGCGTTGTGCGTGGCGCGCTTGCCGCACCAGCACAGCGCCTCGACCTGGAGCACGTGCATCCGGTCGGCGAGCTCGACCATCCGCGCGGACCCCGGGAAGAGCTCGGTGCGGAAGTCGGTGAGGATGCCGAAGGCGAAGACGTCGATCTGCAGCTCGTCGACGACCTTCGCGAGCTGGTCGACCTGCAGGCGGGTGTAGAACTGCACCTCGTCGCAGATGACGTAGTCGATGCGGCTGCCCCGGGTCAGGCTGTCGACGACGTGGCGCCAGAAGTCGAAGTCGGCGTCGATCTCGCGCGCCTCGTGCGTCAGCCCGAGCCGGCTGGTGATCTGGCCCTGCCCGGCGCGGTCGCGGGTCACGAAGATGTGTCCCTGCCGACCGCGAGCGGCGTGGTTGTGGTTCGTCTGGAGCGCCAGGGTGCTCTTGCCCGAGTCCATGGTCCCGGTGAAGAAGTGCAGTTCAGCCACGGGGCGCGATCCTGTCACGTCCACGCCCGTGCGGCACGATGGCGGTCATGAGCAGCCCCCAGGACAACCCCCGGAACAGCCCCCTCATCAGTGCTGCGGCGCTGCGCGACCTCCTCGACCAGCAGACCGGTCCGCGGGTCACGGTGCTCGACGTGCGCTACCGGCTCGGCGGCCCTGCGGGCCCCGACGAGCACGCGGCCGGGCACGTCCCGGGGGCGGCGTACGTCGACCTCGACCGCGACCTCGCGGCCCCGCCGGCGACCAGCCCCGACGGCGGTGGACGGCACCCGCTGCCCGAGGCCGCCGACTTCGAGGCGGCGATGCGCCGCCTCGGGGTCGACGACGACCGCCCCGTGGTCGTGTACGACGACTGGTCGGGGCTGGCGGCCGGGCGCGCCTGGTGGCTGCTGCGCCACCACGGCCACCGCGACGTGCGCGTGCTTGACGGCGGCTGGGCCGCGTGGCTGCGCGCCGGCGGCCCCGTCGAGACCACCGACACCGTCGACACCGCGCCGGTCGAGCCGACGCCCGGTGGCTTCACCGCCAGTCCCGGCGAGATGCCGGTCGTGCCGCTCGGGAGCGTCCTCGACGTCGACGTGCTCGTCGATGCCCGCGCCCCGGAGCGCTACCGCGGCGAGGTCGAGCCGATGGACCCGGTCGCGGGCCACGTGCCCGGCGCGGTCAACGTGCCCACCGGCGCCAACCTGTCCGACGACGGCACGTTCCGCGACGCCGACGCCCTGCGCGAGACCTACGCGAGCGTGGGCGCGGTCCCCGGCGCCGACGTGGCGGCGTACTGCGGCTCCGGCGTCACCGCTTGCCACGACGTGCTGGCGATGGAGGTCGCCGGTGTGCGGGCGGCGTTGTACGTCGGGTCCTGGAGCGAGTGGAGCGCCGACCCCGACCGCCCCGTGGAGCGCGGCTGACCTACCAGTGGATGCCCTTGAAGATCTTGGCGAGCATGATCTGCTCGGTCTCCCGCGTGCCGGAGGAGCCCTCGCCCTTGGCGGCGGCGGAGTCGGGGAAGACGTGGTAGGCCATGTTGAGCAGCCGGAAGGTCAGCTTGGGCGCCACGGTGTGCGCGATCGCGCCGGCGTTGCCGAGCAGCGTGTTGATCTCGTGCGGACGCTCGACCATCGCCTCGATGACCAGGTCGGCGGCCTGCGCCGGTGAGATCGTGGGGAACTTGTCGTAGATCTTGGTCGGCGCGATCATCGGCGTGCGCACCAGCGGCATGTGGATGCCGGTGAAGGTGACGCCGTCGCCCACGAGCTCGGAGGCCACCACGTTGCTCCACGAGTCCAGCGCCGACTTCGAGGCGACGTAGGCGGAGAACCGCGGCGGGTTGGTCTGCACGCCGATCGAGCTGACGTTGACCACGTGGCCGCGCTTCTGCTCCTGCATCGTCTGCAGCAGGCCCATCACCAACCGGATCGCGCCGAAGTAGTTGAGCGCCATGGTGCGCTCGAAGTCGTGGAACCGGTCGTGGGAGAGCCGCAGCGAGCGGCGGATCGAGCGGCCGGCGTTGTTGATCACGAAGTCGACCGAGGGCAGCTCGGCGCACAGCTGCACGCACAGGGCGTCGATCGCGTCGAGGTCGGAGAGGTCGCAGGGGTAGACCAGGGCCTGCCCGCCGCGCACCTCGATCATCGCCCGCACGTCCTCGAGCTTGTCCTTGCCGCGCGCCACCAGCACCGGGATGCCGCCGGCCTGGGCGACCTTGTGCGCGGTGACCTGCCCGATGCCCGACGAGGCGCCGGTGATGACGACGTACTTGCCCTGGAGCGCCGCACGGATCCGGGGGTCGCGGGCCGTGGTCTCGTCGAGGTGCTCCTCCCAGTAGCAGTAGAGCGTGCGTGCGTAGGACTCCAGGTCGGGCACGGCGATGCCGGAGCCGGCCAGCGCCCGCTCGGTGCGCCGGGAGTCGAAGACAGCGCTGAAGCTGGTGTGCGCCAGCACCTCGGCCGGCACGCCGAACCGGCTGGTGATGAGGTCGAGCGCCGACTGCAGCGGCCCGAGCCGGCCGACGGCCGAGAGCAGACCGGCGGGCTGGATCGCTCGCGGCAGCCGGCGGACCAGCCCGCGGTCGAGCCCCAGCGCGAAGGTCGGCGCTCCGGCCGCGGCGCAGAAGGCGTTGATCATGTCGACGACCGGCTGCGGCTCGGGGTTGACCAGGTGGAAGGCCTCGCCGTCGTGGCCGGGGAGGTGGGCCAGGTGGTCCATCGCCTTGACCACGTAGTCGACCGGCACCACGTTGGTGTCGCCCATGTCGACGGAGCCCAGGGGCAGCCAGGCGGGCAGCGCGTCGCGCATCGTCTTCATCAGCGAGAAGAAGTAGTAGGGACCGTCGATCTTGTCCATCGCACCGGTCTGCGAGTCGCCGACCACGATCGAGGGCCGGTAGATCCGCCACGGGACGCTCGCCTCCTCGCGCACGATCCGCTCCGACTCGTACTTCGTGCGGTGGTACGGCGAGGGCAGGTGCTGGCCCTCGTCGAACATCGTCTCGTCGAAGGCCCCCTGGAACTCCCCGGCCGCCGCCACGGAGCTGACCTGGTGGAAGCAGCCGACCTCCAGCGCCCCGGCCAGGGCGAGCGCCTGGCGCGTGCCCCCGACGTTCATCGTCTCGTTCGTGGCGTCGTCGGCGGTCATGTCGTAGATCGCCGCGAGGTGGAAGAAGTGCTCGATCTCGCCCCGGTGCTCGGCGACCCAGGACGGGTCGACCCCGAGGCCGTCGGCCGACAGGTCACCTACGACCGGCGTGACCCGGGTGGACCCCCAGCGGCGGATCAGCGCCTCCATGCGCGCCAGCGAGCCCGCGCGCACGAGCACGAACACCTCGCCGTCACGGTGGTCGAGCAGCTCCTCGACGAGGAAGCGGCCGATGAACCCGGTGGCGCCGGTGACGAAGTAGGACATGTCGGGAGACTAGTGCCAGGTCACCCCTGCGCGGGAGGGTCGAGCAGTCGGGCCCCGCAGTCGGGCGGGTTTTACTCCTGCTTGCCGCCGCCGAACATGATCTCGTCCCAGCTCGGCACGGACGCGCGACCACGGCTCTTGCGCACCGGTCGCCTCGGCGGCGCCTCCGGCGCAGGCTCGGGCTCCGGCTCGGGCTGGACCTCCGGCTCGGCCCGGGCGACCGGCGCGTCGGGCTCGTCGACCGGCTCCCCGGGCGACTCGGGCGACTCGGGCTCGGGCTCGGGCTCGGGGGAGACCATCCCGATGGCGTCCTCGCCGAGCGGCAGCTCCTCGTCGTCGAGGGCGACGCGGCGGCGCGCCCGCGCCTGCTGCAGGTCGTCGAGGGGACTGGGCAGGGTCGCGGTGGCGATCACCTCACCGACCAGCCAGCGCGCGTCCTCGTCGTCGAGCAGCACGAAGTTGCCGGGCATGTCGTAGGTGAAGTGTGCGAGACCGCTGCGCGAGCGGGTGTCGAACTCGCCGGTGAGGCACCAGCGGCCGTCCTCGCGCCGCCAGGCGTCCCAGGTGACCACGTCGGCGCCGACCTGCTCGACGCGCAGGTGCGCCTCGACGGCCTCGCCCAGGGTGCGCACGCCGTCGGCGCCGGCGGTGCGGCGTACCGAGCTCTTCTGGGCGCGCTGGGCCACGTGCTCGCGCTCGGCGAGCACGGGGCCGGCGTAGGTCAGGATGCGGTCGACGCTGGTCTGGGCCGCGGCAGCCACCGACTCGGGGCTCTCGCCCGCCCGGATCCGGGCCTGGATGTCGCGGGGGCGCAGGACGCTGTCCATCTGTATCTCCAACTGGCCGAGTCGTGAGGTCTCGCCGCGCAGCGCGGCCCGGAGCCTGGCGTCGTTGTCGAGGCTGAACCCGACCCCGTCGTCGCTGACCAGGAGCAAGCGCTTCCCGTCCTCGCTCACCCCCGCGAGGGTCAGGTGCACCATGTCCGGGCCACCTCCTTGCCAACGCCGCCACGCAGGTCTCTGCGCCTTCGACACTCCGGTGCGCTGAGCCTACGCCAGCGGGACCCGCAGTACGTGGACGCCGGGCCCTGCTCGGACCGGATCCTGGGTAGCCTCCACGGGTGCCACCAGTCGAGCCCGCCCCGACCCTCATCGTCCTCGACCTCATCGGCATCTTCGTGTTCGCGATCTCCGGTGCGCTGGTCGCGGTGCGCAAGGACCTCGACCTCTTCGCCGTCCTGGTGCTCGCCGGCACGACCGGCCTGGGCGGAGGGTTCCTGCGCGACGTGCTGATCGACGCCACCCCACCGGCCGCCCTGGCCGACTGGCGCTACCTGCTCGTCCCGATCGCCGCGGGGCTGCTGGCTTTCGTCTACCACCCGGCGCTGGGCCGGATGGAGCGGCTCGTGACGGTCTTCGACGCGTTCGGCCTGGCCCTGTTCTGCGTCGCGGGAGCGCTCAAGGCCGTCGACTACGGGCTCGGTCCGCTGCCGGCGGCGCTGCTGGGCATGGTCACCGGCATCGGTGGCGGGATGGTGCGCGACGTCCTCGCCGGCCGGGTGCCGATCGTGTTCCGCGGCGAGCTCTACGCCACGCCCGCCATCGCGGGGGCGATGGTCGCGGTGCTGATGGAGCGCGGCGGGCTGCCGGTCGTGGTGGCGGCTCTCACGGGAGCGTCGGTCTGCCTGGTCTGGCGGCTGCTCGCCGTCTGGCGCGGGTGGCAGGCACCCCTGCCACGGGGCTCGGCCAGCGTCTGAGACGTCGGGGTCAGTCGCCCAGCACCCGACGCAGGTACGCGTTGGTCAGCACCCGGTCGGGGTCGAGCCGGTCCCGCATCGCCAGGAACTCCTCGAAGCGGGGGTAGGTCGGCGCCAGGTCGGTCGCGGAGCGGGTGTGCATCTTGCCCCAGTGCGGCCGTCCGTCATGGGCGCGCAGGATCGGCTCCAGCAGCGCGAAGTACTCCGCGTGCGGGGTCGAGCGGTGCGTGTGGAAGGCCAGGTACGTCGTGTCGCGGCCCTGCGCGGTCGACAGCGCCACGTCGTCGGCCGGCGCCACGCGCACCTCGACGGGGAAGCTGATCCGCAGCCCCGAGGCCTCGATCGCGGCCCGCGCCTCGCGCAGCACCTCGACGCCGGCCGCACGCGGGACGGCGTACTCCATCTCGCGGAAGACGACCGAGCGCCGGGCGGTGAAGACGCGGTGCGACACGTCGCTGTAGGTGCGCTCGGAGAGCAGCGCCGAGCATGCCCGGTTCAGCGGGGGGACGAGGGCCGGCACCCGGGCCGCAGCGGCGGTCAGGGCGCCGAAGACGGTGTTCTGCAGCAGGTCGTCGTCGAGCACGTGGCGCCAGCGCGGCAGCGGACGGGCCTCGGCGAGCGGCACGTCGAGGCGGTCGTTGCACTTGGCCTGCACCCGGTCGGTGTGCGGGAACCAGTAGAGGTCGACGTGGTGGTGCGCGGCGACCAGGTCGTCGAAGCCGTCGAGCGCCTCGTCCCAGCCCAGCGGCTGCTCGTGGGCCTCGAGGACGAACAGCGGCTCCACGGCGAAGGTCAGGGTGGTGAGCACCCCCAGGGCGCCGAGCCCCAGCCGAGCCACGGCGAGCACGTCGGGATGGTGGGCGGCGTCGGCGCGCAGCACCTCGCCCGCGCCGGTGACCATCTCGAGCCCGACCACCTGGGCGGCGAGCCCGGAGGTGACGCCGCCGGTGCCGTGGGTGCCGGTGGAGACCGCGCCGGCCAGGGTCTGCTCGGCGATGTCGCCCATGTTGTGCAGGGACAGGCCCAACCGCTCGAGGGTGCTGTTGAGCAAGTGCAGGGGAGTGCCGGCCAGGGCCGTCACCGTCATCGCCTCGCGGTCCACGGCGACGACGCCGCTCATCCCGCCCGGGGTGAGCATCGTGTGCTCGGGCGCGGCGACGGCGGTGAAGCTGTGGCCGGTGCCGACCATCTTCACCGTCGTGCGCTCCTCGCGCGCCCGCTGCACCGCCGCCACGACGTCCTCGACGCCCTGGGGCTGCTCGACACGCACCGGGCGCGCCGACTCCGTCCCCGACCAGTTCACCCACATGGCGAGCACCGTAGCGGTCGCGGACCTGGCACGATGGGCGGATGCTGTGGACCGTGATCGCCGTGCTCGTGCTCGTCCCGCTCGCCGCCTGGGCGGGGATCAGGGTGCTGCGGGACCCGCACCGGAAGTGACCGGGTCCGCCGGCACCGGCAGCCGGCGGGGCAGGGTCTGGGCGGCGAGCACGGCCAGCAGCCCGGCGGCGGCCGAGACCAGGTAGGCGGCGGAGGCCCCGGAGGCGTCCACGACGATGCCGGACAGGGTGGCCCCGGGGGCGACGCCGGCGATCAGGCCGGTCTGCATCACCGACATGCCCTCGGTCAGGCGGCTGCGCGGCACCGTCGCCTCGGTGAGCGACATGGTCGCCACCATGGTCGGCGCGATCGCCGCGCCCCCGATGAGCAGCACCACGCCCATCAGCGGCAGCGAGCCGATGAAGGGGAGCGGGGCCATCGCGGCGGCCATCGCCAGCGCACCCCACTTGAGCCGGGTGGCCGGGCCCGCGCGCCAGATGACGGCGCCGGTGATGACGCCCGAGACGAGGCTGCCCAACGCCCACAGGGCCAGCAGCGCGCCCGCCCAGGCGCGGTTGCCCCGCTCGTCGGCGAACGCGATGGTGGTGACCTCGGCGGCCCCGAACAGCACCCCGAGCAGGAACGAGACGGCCACCAGGGGGACCACGGTGCGCCACGGGAGCCCCGGGCGTCGCCCGGTGGCGCGGTCGTGGCGCTGCGGCGGCGGCTCGGTGCCGCGCTGGGCGGCGAAGGCCAGGCCGCCGACCACGCCGAAGACCAGGGCCGACCCGAGACCGGCGACGGGGTGCACGCTGGTGGCCAGGACGGTGACCAGGATGGGGCCGAGGATGAAGCAGACCTCGTCGACCACGGCCTCGAGCGCGTAGGCGGTCTGCACCTCGGCCGGCGCCTCGAGCACGTGCGACCAGCGGGCGCGCACGCAGGAGCCGATCTGGGGCAGGCTCGCCCCGGCCAGTGCGGCGGCGGCGTACGTCGCAGCCACGGGCCAGTCGGCGCGCACCGACCAGATCAGCAGCACCAGCGCCACGCCGAACACCACGCTGACGGTGCTCAGCACCGGGCCCTGGCCGAGCCGGTCGACGAGGCGGCCCTGGGCGATCGCCAGCAGCGCGTTGGCCAGCATGTACGCCGCGGACACCGCCCCGGCCAGGCCGTAGGACCCGGTCGAGGACTGGACCAGCAGGACGATGCCGAGCCCGACCATGCTGATGGGCAGGCGCGCGAACATCCCGGTGAGGCTGAACCGCAGGGCACCGGGCCGACCCAGGACGCGGCTGTACGACGTCAGCATCCGGTCGGAGCGTATGCCTGCGCCGGGCGCGGCCGCGAATCCCTTCTTCGAGGGTGAAGGGGGGGCTCCCTACGATGGCGGCATGGCTACTCCCGTGACCGGCCCCGACGTCCAGCCCTACGACGCGCTCCTGCTGGTCTCCTTCGGCGGGCCCGAGGGTCCCGACGACGTGGTGCCCTTCCTCGAGAACGTGACCCGCGGCCGCGGGATCCCGCGTGAGCGCCTCGAGGAGGTCGGCAAGCACTACCACCTCTTCGGCGGGCGCTCGCCGATCAACGACCAGTGCCGGGCGCTCAAGAGCGCCATCGAGGCCGACCTGGCCGGAGCCGGCATCGACCTCCCGGTCTACTGGGGCAACCGCAACTGGGACCCCTACCTCACCGAGACGCTCGCGCAGATGGCCGAGGACGGCATCAGCCGGGCGGCCTGCTTCGTCACCAGCGCCTACTCGTCGTGGTCGTCGTGCCGGCAGTACCGCGAGAACCTGTGGGACGCCGTCGACGCGCTGCCCGGCGGCGTCGAGGGATCGCCGGTGCGCCTGGACAAGCTGCGCCACTACTTCAACCACCCCGGCTTCGTGGAGCCCAACGTCGACGCGACCCTCGCCGCGCTGGCCGACCTGCCGCACGGGGTCCGCGCGGGCGCCCGCCTCGTCTTCGTCACGCACTCGATCCCGGACTCGATGAACGAGACCAGCGGCGACCCCACCGCCAGGTACGAGGGCGCAGGCGCCTACGTCGCGCAGCACCGCGACGTCGCGCGGGTCATCACCGAGAAGGTCGCGGCCGAGACCGGCACCCTCCACGAGCACGACCTCGTCTTCTGCTCGCGCAGCGGCTCGCCGCACACCCCGTGGCTCGAGCCCGACATCAACGACCACCTCGAGGCTCTGCGCGACCGCGGCGTGCCGGCGGTGGTGATGGTGCCCGTCGGGTTCGTGTCCGACCACATGGAGGTCATCTACGACCTCGACACCGAGGCGGTGGAGACCGCCGAGCGGATCGGGCTGCCGGTGCGCCGGGCCGCGACCGCCGGCACCGACGCCCGGTTCGTGGCCACCGTGCGCGACCTGCTCGTGGAGCGCGCCACCGTCGAGCGCGGCGAGGACGTGGTGCGCGCCAGCGTCGGCGACACCGGCCCGATGTGGGACGTGTGCCCGGTCGGCTGCTGCGCCAACCCTCGCGCCGAGCGGCCCGCGCTGTGCGGCCGCGACACGTGAGCCGGCCACCGGAGCTGCCCGCGCAGCTGGGCGACCTGGCGCTCGAGGTCGCCCGCGCCGCTGCCGCCCTGGTGCGCGAGCACCGCGAGCGGGGCGTCGCCGTGGCCGCGACCAAGTCCAGCGACGTCGACGTCGTCACCGAGGCCGACCGGGCCAGCGAGGTGCTCATCCGGCGGCTGCTGCTCGAGGCCCGCCCCGACGACGCGGTCCTCGGCGAGGAGGGCGACGACGTCGCGGGCACCTCGGGCGTCCGGTGGGTCGTCGACCCCATCGACGGCACCGTGAACTTCCTCTACGGGCTGCCGCAGTACGCCGTGTCGATCGCCGCCGAGGTCGAGGGCCGCACGGTCGCCGGGGTCGTGCTCAACGTCGCCACCGGCACCGAGTACGCCGCGCACCTGGGCCCCCACGGCCCGGTCGGGACCCGCGACGGCCGCCCCGTCGGCGTACGCGGCCCGGCGCCGTTGGCGCAGATGCTCGTGGCCACCGGGTTCTCCTACGACAGCGAGGTGCGCGAGCAGCAGGCCCGCTCGCTGGTGCGGCTGCTGCCGCAGGTGCGCGACGTGCGCCGGCTCGGCTCGTGCGCGCTCGACCTGTGCGCGGTCGCGGAGGGCACCGTCGACGCCTACGTCGAGGAGGGCGTGCACCTGTGGGACCACGCCGCCGGCGCCCTCGTGGCCCGTGCAGCGGGCGCCCGCACCGAGGTGCTACCCGGCGCGAGCGGACGCGACCTGCTGCTGTGCGCCCCCGCGCACGTCTTCGAGGAGTTCCGTGCCCTGGTGCGGGCGGCCGGCTACGCGGCCGGCGGACCGACCGGGGAATAACCGGGCTCTGGTCCGGCGTTCACGCGGCGGTACACCAGCCGGTGTGTCGTCGTTGACCGCCATGGTGCACAATCTGGCGCCGACGACACTCACGAGCATTCGAGCAGACGAGACGACGAGGGGAGTGAGGCGACGATGGCCACCGACTACGACGCACCGCGCAAGAACGAGGAAGACCAGTCCGAGGAGAGCATCGAGGAGCTCAAGGCTCGCCGCCACGACAAGAACTCCGGCAAGGTCGACGAGGACGAGACCGAGGCGGCCGAATCCTTCGAGCTCCCCGGTGCGGACCTGTCGCACGAGGAGCTGTCCGTCGAGGTCAAGCCCAAGCAGGAGGACGAGTTCACCTGCATGAGCTGCTTCTTGGTGCACCACCGTTCACAGCTGGCGAACGAGAAGAAGATGATCTGCCGCGACTGCGACTGAGCCAGCACCGCTCGACCCGCAGACGCACGCGAAGGCCCGGCCCCCCGAGGGGGACCGGGCCTTCGTCGTCCGGGTCCGGGGCGGCTACTGGCCGTCCTTCTGCAACGGCGGGGGCAGGTGCCCGGTCGAGCGGGTGTAGTACTCCGCTGCGCGGCGCTGGGCGAGCATCCGGGCCACCGAGGCGATGGCGCCGGTCGCGATCGCCCAGGTCACGGCCTCCCAGACGTCGATGTCGGGGTCGGCCGGGTTGGCGGGCGGCTTGCGCCGTGCCGCCGTCTTCCAGGACGCCTCGAGCGCCTTGCGGGCCGCGATCGCTGCGCCCACCGAGGAGCCCAGCGACATGAGGGACCAGACCTTCGAACTCCCACCAGATGACATGGGCGCGACCTTACCCATTGCTCGGGCGCGGGGGAGACACCCGTGGGGAGGCGGCGCTCAGCGCGGCCGCGAGCTCCGTGGGGCGCCGGGTGCTGAGCAGCCAGTACGGCGTCGGGTCGGCGGGGTCCTCGATCTGCACCCGCACGGCCTGCTTGCGGTAGGGCCGCAGCAGCAGGTAGGCGCGGGCGTCGGCGTCGACCCCCGCGGCCCGACGGGCGGCGTCGGCGTCGAGCGCCTCGACCGCGCCGAGGTGCGCCACGTCGATGCGGGCCCGGCCGGCGCGCAGGACGCCGCCGGAGACGCTGATGACCGGCGAGCCGAAGCGCACGAGCAGCACCGTCATCAGCGTGACCGCGACCGCGGTGACGCTCCAGGCGAGCGGCTCGGGGACGGCCACGACGACCGCCAGCCAGAGGCTGGCGACCAGCATCGTGCCCTGCACCCACCAGCGCAGCGGCACCGAGAGTCGCTCGCGGTAGTCCGAGGTCGCGTCCACGCGACGGATCCTCCCACCCCGCCGGGAGCGCCGATGACCTAGGGTCCCGCGGGTGAGCCACACCGACCCCGACGACCGCCCCGGCGGCCCCGCCGACCTCGCCGTCCAGGTGGTCCGCCTCGATCCCGACCTGCCGCTGCCGAGCTACGCCCACCCCGGCGACGCCGGGGCCGACCTGCTCACGACGGTCGACGTCCGGTTGGCGCCCGGGGAGCGGGCGCTGGTCCCGACCGGGATCTCCATCGCGCTCCCGTCGGGCTACGTCGCCCTGGTGCACCCCCGCTCGGGTCTCGCGGCCCGCCACGGCCTCTCCATCGTCAATGCGCCCGGCACCGTCGACGCCGGCTACCGCGGCGAGGTGAAGGTGCTGCTGGTCAACCTGGACACCCACAAGCCGGTCGAGCTCCGACGCGGCGACCGCATCGCCCAGCTGGTCCTGCAGCGTGTGGAGCGCGCACACTTCGTGGAGGTGGAGGCTCTCCCTTCGTCGGTCCGAGGCTCCGGCGGCTACGGTTCTACGGGTGGGTTCGCCTCGACCTGAGGCCACGCCCGCCCGAGAGCCGTCCGAACCACGAGGAGCACCGCACGTGAAGTTCCGCCGCAAGTCCGATGCCACCGCGCCCGTCGAGGCCGACGCGGTCGACGAGGCCCAGACCGGTGTGCAGGGACCCTTCGACGCCGCGGACCTGCCCGAGCTGCCCGACGGCGGCGAGCGCATCGACCTCGGGTCGCTGCTCGTCGCGCCCCTCGAGGGTCTCGAGCTGCGCCTGCAGGTCGACGAGGCCACCCAGGAGATCCAGGCCGTGATGCTGGCCGGTGGCGACGGTGCCCTCGAGCTGCGTGCCTTCGCGGCACCGCGCAACGGCGACCTGTGGGCCGACGTGCGCCCCCAGATCGCCGACGACATGGCCCAGCGCGGCGGCACCGCGGTCGAGCAGGAGGGGCTCTTCGGCCCCGAGCTGGTCTGCGAGCTGACCCGCACGATGCCCGACGGTCGCACCGGCAAGCAGCTCTCGCGCATCATCGGCATCAACGGCCCCCGCTGGATGCTGCGCGCCACGCTCATCGGCGCGCCCGCCCGCGGCACCGAGGTCCCGGAGCCGTGGCTGGGGGCGCTGACCCAGGTCGGTGTCCAGCGCGGTCAGGGCGCGATGCCCGTCGGCGAGGCCCTCGACCTCGTCCTGCCGGAGGGTGCGCGCCCCGTCGGACCGGTCGTGCCGCCGGGCACCAAGGACGACCGCGGCCGGGCCACCGACCACCCCCACTTCGGCCACGACCACGACTGAGGACCCGATGCCCGACAAGAGCCGGCTGCGGCGCAGCATCAGCCGCTGGGCGAACAGCTCGGACCAGGAGGCGCGCGACCTGCGCAAGACCTACGTCGAGCCCGGCCACGACTGCATCGCCGACGCGGTCGACCGTTCCCGGGTCCGGTTGCGCGGCACGCTGCGCACGGTCACGCTGCGGCCCCGCGGCGGCGTACCCGCCCTCGAGGCCGAGCTCTTCGACGGCTCCGGGTCCATCACGGTGGTCTGGCTCGGGCGACGTCGCATCACCGGCATCGACCCCGGCGTGGCGATGGCCGTCGAGGGCCGCATCGGCATGCAGGACGGCGTCCGCGTCATCTTCAACCCGCGCTACGAGCTGATCCCGTGAACGAGGCGACCCACCAGCCCGTCGCGGGCGTCGAGACCGTCGAGTCGGTCGTGCGCAGCCAGCTGGGCAAGGCCCTGGGCGGGCGGCGCGGCATGGTCGAGGCGGCCGTGCCCACGCTGCTCTTCACGATCGTGTGGCTGAGCACCAAGCAGCTGCAGACCGCCCTCGTCGTCAGCGTCGCGGCGGCGGTGCTCCTCCTGGCGGTCCGGCTCGTGCAGCGCTCGACGGTGCAGTTCTGCGTCAATGCCCTGTTCGGCATCGGGATGGGCTGGCTCTTCGTCACCCTGTCCGCCCGCAACGGCGGCAGCGCCGACGACCAGGCGCTGGCGTACTTCCTACCCGGCCTGCTCTACAACGGCGGGTACGCCGTCGTGCTGAGCCTGACGGTCCTGGTCGGCTGGCCGCTGGTCGGCTTCATGGTCGGCAGCGTCACCGGCGACGCCACTGCCTGGCACGCCGACAAGCAGGTCGTGCGCCTGAGCGGCACCCTTACCTGGCTGCTGGTGGTGCCGTGCCTGCTGCGCGTCGTCGTCCAGGGTCCGATCTGGATCGGCGGCTACACCGACACGATCCCGGTGGACACCGCCATCGCCGTGCTCGCCGTGCTCAAGATCGCGCTCGGCTGGCCGCTCCAGCTCGCCGCCCTCGCCGCCATGATGTGGGTGCTCGGCCGCAACCACACCCCCGTCGAGAGCGTCCCGCGCTCCTAGCCCCCGTGCGTCGAGGGTGCGAGCAGGCGCTCGAGCTCGTCCTCCTGCTCGGTGGGCACCACGAACAGCAGCTCGTCGCCGGACTCCACCGGCTGCTCCGGGCTGGGCACGTAGACCTGCCCGTCGCGCAGGATGGTCACCAGCGCGCAGTTGTCGGGCAGCGGGATCAGACCGCTGGGCTTGCCGACGTACGGCGAGTCGGCGGGCAGCGTCATCTCCGCGAGGTTGGCCTGGCCCTGGCGGAACGTGAAGAGCCGCACCAGGTCGCCGACGGTGACGGCCTCCTCGACCAGCGCCGACATGATCCGCGGCGTGGACACGTTCACGTCCACGCCCCAGGCCTCGCTGAAGAGCCACTCGTTGTTGGGGTGGTTGACCCGGCCGACGGTGCGCGGCACCGCGAACTCGGTCTTGGCCAGCAGCGAGGCGACGAGGTTGGCCTTGTCGTCGCCGGTCGCCGAGATGAGCACGTCGCAGCGGTCGAGGCGAGCCTCCTCCAGGGAGGACATCTCGCAGCAGTCCGCGAGCAGCCACTCGGCGTCGGGGACGCGCTCGGGCTTGATGGCGGAGGCGTTCTTGTCGATCAGGAGCACCTCGTGGCCGTTGGTGATCAGCTCACGGGCGATGGAGCGGCCCACGGCACCGGCTCCGGCGATGGCGACGCGCATCAGTCCTCCTCAGGGCCGTTCTCGAGCCGCGCATAGGTGTGCGCGGCGTTGTCCTCACGGATCACCAGGTGCAGCATGTCGCCCTCCTGGAGCACGGTCTCGCGCACGGGCAGCATGCCCTCGCCGAGCCGGTCGATCCACGCGATGCGGCTGCGGGACTGGACCTGCAGGTCGATGGTGCGGCGTCCGATCCAGATCTCCGGCACGGTGATGTGGTCGACCCGGATGGTGCCGCTGGGGTCGCGGAAGTCCGGCTCGGCGCCGGCCGGGAGGATCCGTCGCAGCACCTGGTCGGCGGTCCACTTGACCGTGGCGACCGTGGTGATGCCCAGGCGCTGGTAGACCTCGGCGCGGCCCGGGTCGTAGATGCGCGCCACGACCTGCTGGATCCCGAACTGCTCACGGGCCACCCGCGCGGCGATGATGTTGGAGTTGTCGCCGCTGGAGACCGCGGCGAACGCGTCGGCGCGGCGGATGCCCGCTTTCTCGAGCACCTGCTGGTCGAAGCCGATCCCGGCGATCTTGTCGCCGTTGAAGGCGGGCCCGAGACGCCGGAAGGCGTCGGGCTCGCTGTCGATGATCGACACCGTGTGGTTCCGGTCCTCGAGGCTGCGGGCCAGGGTCGAACCCACCCGGCCGCAGCCCATGATCACAACGTGCACGAGGCCACGGTAGCCGTAAGTCCGGCGGGCGGGTCACGGTGCCGTAGCCTTCCCGCTCGTGAGTGTCGGAGATGTCTCCAAAAGGATCCTGCTGGGGCGCAAGCTGCGCAGCTCCCAGCTGGGGGAGACCCTGCTCCCCAAGCGCATCGCGCTGCCGGTCTTCGCCTCCGACGCGCTCTCCTCGGTGGCCTACGCCCCCGACGAGGTCTTCATCATGCTGTCGCTGGCCGGCGCGTCGGCCTACGTGTGGTCGTGGAAGGTCGCGCTGGCCGTCGCGGTCGTGATGGCTGCGGTGATCGCCTCCTACCGCCAGACCGTGCACGCCTACCCGTCCGGCGGCGGCGACTACGAGGTCGCCAAGGTCAACCTCGGCGAGCGCGCCGGTGCCACCGTGGCCAGTGCGCTGCTCGTCGACTACGTCCTGACCGTCGCGGTCTCCATCTCCGCCGGCGCCCAGTACGCCGCGTCCGCGCTGCCGACGCTCAGCGGCCACGAGCCGATCTTCGCGTGCGCCCTGGTCGTGCTGCTGATGGCGATGAACCTGCGGGGCATCCGCGAGTCGGGCGGCTTCTTCGCGGTGCCGACGTACGCCTTCATGGTGGCGATCGGGACGATGGTCGTCTGGGGGGCGTGGCAGTGGTGGA